>SHWA01000054.1 GCA_009693995.1 Alphaproteobacteria bacterium
CCTCGACGTCCCAAACCACACGCTCCCGTAAATCCTCGGAATAGGGTCGCACCATGCATGCCGGCCTCCATCCCCAGCCAGCAGCTTGAATCACATTTCAAACCCTTCGGGAATCCCCTACGATTCCATCAATCCGGGAAGTGCTCTAGAAGCGCCGTCACCATGCCGATCGAGATCACCTTGTCGAACTCGGCGCCCAAAAGGATGCGAGCGGAAGTCATGTAGACGGTGAAGTCGCGGGTGATGAGCGCCTGCATGCCGCCGCCCTCGAACACCGCATAGGCGACCAGCACCAACCAGCCGAGCGCGGCGGCGATGCCGGCCATCACCACGAAATGCGGATCGAAGCGGAGCGAGCGGAGCGCGATCAGGATGAACACGTAGAGCAAGGTCGGCGCCTTGAGGTAGAACGCCGCCGGCTGCTGGTACTGGAGGTGGAAGCTCCAGATCGTCACCATGAGCACGGCCATGTCCACCAGCACCGAGAGGCCGATCACCCAGGTCGGCAACCGGCGCCGATAGGCGAGGACCAGGCGCACCGCGGTGAAGACCGCGTAGGCCGAAAGCGCCCAGGGGACGGGTGCGAACATGGCGTCCATGGGGAAGGTCTTGGGCGAGAGGGAGTAGAGCACCGCGAAGGTGACGATGCCCGACATCTGCACCCAGCCGATCAGGATTTCCGCCGCGTCTTCCTGGTCGCGGATGGCGCTGCGCAAGCGGTCCGGAAGATCGCGCGCCGGCGCCGGCCCGAACACCCAATCGATCAGCCTCGCCCAGATTTTCAACACCATGGGAAGCATCCCGGACCGTGACGGCGAGGCCGCCATTATCGCGCCGCGGGGGCTGGCGCGGATGATCCTTTCACCAGCCAGAGGCTTGAGTCGCGCGCGCCCGCCACGCGCGGCAGCCGCGCGACCACGCTTGCGGCCACGTCCGCGGCGAGACGCGTCTGCACGTAATGGCTGGCGAACAGGAGCTCGAAGCCGCCGCCGGCGAGCAGGGCGGCGACACCGCAGGCCTCGTTGTAGCCGCGCCACGCCCAGTCGGCGGGATAGCCGTCGGGCAGGAAGATGTCGTGCAGGTGCACCAGCACCCCCGCCGGCAGGGCCGGCAGTACGGTCGCGAGCAGCAGGTCCACGTCGGTCCCCGGCATCAGCACATGGCTGGAATCGATGCACAGCACGTCGCCCGGCTGCAGCGCCGCGAACACCTCGGCCGCCACTTCCTGCACTGGCCGCCTGAGCACCTCGACGCCGGCAAGGCCGGCTAGGGTCGCGCGGGGCGCCGGGTCGATGGCGGTCAGGCGCCCGCCACCCGCTGCCTGCAGCGCTGCCGCCAGAAAGCGGGTGGAATGTCCGCTGCCGACCTCGACGATGCGCGCCGGGCGGCGGTCGCGGACGATGGCGTAGGCGGCGGCGGCATCCAGCGCCGGGAACCAATCCTGGGTGAAGCGGGGGGCGGGCGCGGGCGCCCCTTCGGTGAAGGCGAGGAGGGCAGGCGCCACCCGCTCGATCGCCGCCAGCACCCTGCGGAAGGTGGGCGCGGCCGCCTGGAACCGGGCCGCGAGGCCGGGATTGGTGGCCGCCGGCGCGATGCCGGCCGCATAGCGGTAGGGGATGACGAAGCCGCGGGGCGCGAGACCAGAAAGCGTCGCCAGGCCGAAGCCGAGGCGGCGCAAGGTCACGCGGATGTCCATCCGCCCTTACGCCTCAGGGTTGCAGGCGATAGCCGCCGGCTTCCGTCAGCAGCAGCCGCGCCTCGGCCGGGCCGGGCTCGATCTTCTGGCGCAGGCGATAGATGTGGGTCTCGAGGGTGTGGGTGGCGACCGCGGCGTTGTAGCCCCACACCTCGTTCAACAGCACTTGGCGCCCGACCGCGCGCTCGCCGGCGCGGTAGAGGTACTTCAGGATCGCGGTTTCCTTCTCGGTCAGGCGCACCTTCTTTCCCGTCTCGCGGTGCAGCAGGAGCTTGGCGGCGGGGCGGAAGTGGTAGGGGCCGATCACGAACTCGGCGGCCTCGCTCTGCTCGTGCTGGCGCAGTTGGGCGCGGATGCGGGCCAGGAGGACATTGAGGCGGAACGGCTTGGTGACATAGTCGTTGGCGCCCGAATCCAGGCCGAGGATGGTTTCGGCATCGCCCGCCGCCACGGTCAGCATGATCACCGGCATCTTGGCCCCGGCGCGGCGCGCCAAGCGGCAGACCTCGCGCCCGTCCATGTCGGGCAGGCCGACGTCCAGCAGCACCAGGTCGAAGCGATCCTCCTTGATCATGTCCAGGACGCCGGCGCCGGTCTCGGCCTCGGCCACCGAGAACTCCTCGTGCAGTTGCAACTGCTCGGCAAGGGAGTGACGCAGCGCCCGGTCATCGTCGACGATCAGGATGCGCTTGCCAGTCCCGTTCATGCCGCCCTCGCCTCCCAGCCCAAGTTGCGCCGGACTATACAACGGCCGGCGGCCGCCAGCCTACCCGCCCCATGGACGCACGAACTGCTTGCGAATCCCGGATGTTTCGGGCGTAATCGCGCGTCGGGAGGCTCGGCCTGTTGGCCGAATCCTGGGAGAAAATGCGTGCCGATCGGCCTCGGCCGGCGGCAAAGAGCGACAGGGCGCCGACCACAGGGGCGGCACGGGGCGAGGACGGGCGGGGGCAACTGTGATTTCGCGCGCCGGACGCTGGTTACGCCCAATCAAGGGGGTGGGCGGCTTATGGAAAGTCTGATTCTGATCGTCATCATGGTGGTCCTGATCGTGTTCGGGGCGCCCATCGGTTTCACCATGGCGATACTGCCCACGGTCTACATCATGATGACCGATGTGCTGCCGCTGACCACCGTCCCGTACCTGATGTATGAATCGATCGCCCACAACCCGTTCATCGCGATCCCCTTCTTCATGCTGACGGGCGAGCTGATGAACAACGGCGATATCACCAAGCGCCTGCTCGATCTCAGCCGCGAGCTGGTGGGCCGCATTCGGGGCGGCCTTTCCCATGTCGCGGTCCTGATCTGCATGATCTTCGCCGGCATGAACGGTTCGGCGGTGGCGGACTCGGCCGCGGTCGGCGCGGTGCTGATCCCGGCGATGAAGCGCGCCGGCTACCACCCGCCCTTCACCGCCGGCCTGCTGGCCACCGCCGGCACCATCGGCGGCATCATTCCGCCCTCGATCGTCATGATCATCCTGGCGAGCTCGATGGACCTCTCGGTCGGCATCCTGTTCGCGACGGGCATCATCCCCGGCATCATCGTCGGCCTCTGCCTGATGTTCGTCTGCTATTGCTTCGCCTTGGTGCGCAAGTACGAGCGCTATACCGAACCCTTCTCCTTCGCCGTGCTGTGGAGGGTGTTCTGGCGCGCGTCCCTCGCCCTTTGCGTGCCCTTCGTCCTGATCGGCGGCATCGTCACTGGCGTGTTCGGTTCGGTTGAATCCGGCGCCATCACCGCGGCTCTCGCACTCTTCATCGGCGCTGTCGTCTACCGCGCGCTCTCGTGGGAATCCTTCATCCGCTCGATCAACATCGCGGTCATGACCAGCGCCTCGGTGTTCATCATCATCGCCGCCGCCGGTCCCTTCGGCTGGATGCTGACCCGCATTGGCGCCCTTGACTTCCTCGAGGGCTGGCTGCTCGGCTTCAGGTACAGCCAATTCATGTTCCTGCTCGCACTTATCGGCTTCATCATCGTCGCTGGCATGGTGATGGATGCCACCGCCAACATCATCCTGCTGGGGCCGACCTTGGTGAAGGTGATGATGCAGATGGGCTACCACGAGTACCAGTCGGCGCTCGTGGTCTGCATCGGGTTCCTGATCGGCACGGTGACACCGCCCGTCGGCGTGACCCTCTTCACCGCCGCGGCCATCGCCAAGGTACCCTTGGACAAGGCGGCGTGGGCGTCGTTGCCGTTCGTCGCCGCCGAGACGTTCGTGATGCTTCTGGTGATTCTGATTCCGGCGCTCTCGCTGACCGTACCGAGATGGTTCGGCATGCTGTAAGCGCCTTCTGCCGCGACTACGGAGACTTCCTGTCATGGCTGACGCCGAAGCCCCCGAGGGCAAGCTTCTATTCCATCAGCACCCCATCGACCGCTGGGGCCGGATCATCATCCAGACCTTTTGCGGTGCCATGCTGATCCTGATGATGGCGTTCACCAACTACACGGTGGTGATGCGCTATGTGTTCCTGAACCCGCCATTCTGGGCCGACACGGTGGCCCTCTTCGCCAACATCTGGCTGGTGTTCACGGCGGTCGCGATCTCGATCCGGGCCCGCACCCAAATCGCGATGACCGCCCTCTACGAGTATCTCCCCAAGGGCTGCGGGTTCTGGCTCGAAGTGGTGTGGTCGGCCTGCACCGTCCTCTTTGGCGTGTTCCTCTTTTTTGTCGGCGGAATGGCAGCCCTCGACACGCCGGGTGAGTTCTGGGAGCTCAATCAGTTGCCGAAGCGCTATCCGCTGATGATTCTGCCGGTTGCCGGCGTGCTCATCACCCTGTCCTCTCTCTCGGTCGCGATCGAGGATATCGTCCGCTGGCGCAAGGGCGACACGTCCGTGTTGGGTGGCTTCGGCACCGACGGCACCGTGAGTTCCGGCTCGGGCTGAGTAGCGACCGCGCCTCTCAGGGATAGGCCACCAGGGTCGCGGCACCGCCGCCACCCTGGCTGAGGTGTGCCAGGGTTGCCGGCAACGCGGCGAACGGCACCACCGCGCCGATCAGGGTGTCATAGGCCTGATCGGCGAGCAGGGAGAGCGCGAGCGCCAGGCGTTCACCCCGCGTCCGCCGCGTCCGGGCGAGCGGCGCCACGCTCCCGACCTGGGACGAAACCAGGCGCAGCCGCCGGCTGTGGAACGCGCCGCCGAGGGGTATCGGGGCCGCCTGCGCGCCGTACCAGGAGAGGGCGACCACCGTCGCCTCGAAGGCGGCGAGGTCGAGGGCGGTGGCCAGGGCCGCCGGCGCGCCACTCGCCTCCACCACCAGATCGCGCTCGCCAGCCGCCGCCTGGGGCTCGGCGAAGGTGCATCCCATGGCCTCGACCAGGGCGCGGCGCGCGGGGTCGAGATCGACCACCTCGACTTTGGCGCCAGGAACGCGCCGGGCGAGGCTGGCGTAGAGCAGGCCGAGCACGCCGGCGCCGACCACGGTGATGCGATCGCCGATCAGGGGCGGCACGTCCCAGAGGGCGTTCACCGCAGTCTCCATGTTGGCGGCGAGGCAGGCGCGGTCATCACTCACCGCAGCCGGCACCGGCACCACCGCGTCGGCCGCGACCACGTAGCGGTCCTGGTGCGGATGCAGACAGAAGACGCGCTGGCCGAGGCGCGCCGGCGGCCCCGCCTCCACCACCCCGACGCTGGCGTAGCCGTACTTGACCGGGAAGGGAAAGTCGCCCCCCTGGTGCGGGCAGCGCATGCGCGCCCACTCGCTTTCCGGCACCTCGCCGCGCAAGACCAGGGTCTCGGTGCCGCGGCTGATGGCGCTCCGGCGCGCCGCGACCAGGACCTCGCCCGGCCCCGGTGCCGGCAGCCGCTCGGCGCGAATTTCGCCCCGGCCAGCGGCGAGCGTCCAAAAGGCGCGCGCCTCAGCCATCGGTGAAAGTGCACTCGAAGAGCATGTCGTCGCCGAGGGGAAAGCGGCGGACCACTGGGCGCAGGGCCTCCCCCAGCCGCGCGATCGCCGGCAGACCGAGGGATTCCCGGCCCGAACCCAGGATCACCGGCGCAATCACGAGCTGCAGCCGGTCGAGCAGGCGTGCCGCGAGGAAACGCGAGAGCGTCACCCCGCCGCCCTCGACGAACAGCCGTCGCACCCCCCGCGACTGGAGCAGCGCGAGCACCTGGGCGAGGTCGAGGCCGTCCGCGCCGCGTGCGACGCCGACCACCTCCGCCCGCCCCGGCGCCGGCGCGCTCCCCCGCTCGGCGGCGGTCAGCAGCAGGGTGGGCGCCTCGTCGCCCTGGAACACCGCATGGTCCGGACCCAGCCGGCGCTCCGCGTCAAGCACCACCCGGAGCGGGTTCGGACCCGGCACCCGGCGCACCGTGAGGCGCGGGTCGTCGTGGGCGACCGTGCCGGCACCGACCAGGACGGCATCGGCCAGCGCGCGCATGCGGTGGGTGTGGTCGAGATCGGCGGCGCCGGTGATCCAGCGCGACTCACCACTTAGGGTTGCGATCCTGCCGTCGAGAGACTGGCCGAGATGGCCAAATACCGCCGGGCGGTTTGCGGGCGGCGGCGCCAGATAGGGCGCATAGAGTTCGATCAGCTTTGCCGCCTCGGGACCAAAGGGCGGCGCCGACGGCGCCCCGGCCCGAGGCAAAGCCTTGCGGACAAGCAGATGCGCCCAGGCGGCCGACGGGGCATCGGATCGCGACGACGAAGGAGCCAGCATGGGCGCCAGAATGGCTGAAAGCCGCCGCCCTGGCGAGATTCCCTTGTCGGCCCAGGGAGGGGCCGATACTCTGTCCTGAAGACTCGGAATAATGCCATGAAATCAATCGCTGCCCGCCTCGCCCCGCGGCCCAGGACAGGCGGCCATGAGGCAGCGGCGACGCTCACATTCGGCGCGGTTGCCGTTGCCTTGGCAGGCCTCGCCGGGGTTGCCGGGGGACTGGTCGGCGGCCTGCGCGCTGGCCTCGCCCTGCTGCTCTATGGCGGGCTCGCGGCGCTGGTGACGGCTGCCTTGGCGCGGGCCGGTGAGACCGCCTTCGCTTTGCCCAACCGCCTCACCCTCGGGCGCGCAGCGCTCGCCACCCTGATCGCGGCTACCGCGGGTATGGCGCCGGCCCCCGCCCTCGCCTGGGCGGTGGTTGGGGCGGGGTCGGTCGCCTTGGTGCTCGATGCCGTCGACGGGCGGGTGGCGCGTGCACAGGGACTCGCGACCGAGTTCGGGGCGCGGTTCGACCGCGAGGCCGACGCATTCCTGACGCTCGCGCTCGCCCTGGTGGTGCAGCCGAAGGCGGGCGCGCCCGCCCTCGGTATCGGGCTCCTGCATTATCTTTTGCTGGCCGCCGGGGTCTGGCTGCCGCGCCTGCGGGCGCCGCTCCGCCCGAGCCGCCGACGGCAGGCGATCGGTGTCACCCAGGGGGTCGTGCTCCTGGTTGCCATGGCGCCGGTGGTGCCGGCGGTGATGGCAAGAATCCTGGTCGCCGCGGCATTCCTGTTGCTGCTCGCCTCGTTCGCGATCGACGTCTGGCGGCTGCTGCGGCCGCCGCCGCCGCAGGGAGCAGGGTGCGGGCCACTGCCGTGACGCCGAGGGGGCTTGCCAGGGCGGCCGCGCTTGCGCTTCCTTGCGTCGGCGCCCTCCCCTGGACGGAATGGATACTCATGCCATGAAGGTCACGCCGGTCACCCTCGCAGGATACGGCGTGCGCATCGAGCCGCTGGCGGAGGCGCATCTCGCCGGCCTGGCCCGGGCCGCCGCGTTTGATGGCATCTGGGACTACATGTCGATGGACCTGCGCGAGCCCGGCGCGGTCGCGCTATGGTACCAGCGCGCCCAGGCCGGGGTGGCCAAGGGTGGCGAGTGCCCCTTCGCCATCCTGCGCGCCGCCGACGGCGCGCCCGTCGGCTCCACCCGCTTTCTCAACATCGAGCCGGCGCACAAGCGGCTCGAGATCGGCTGGACCTGGCTGTCGCCACCAGCCATGCGCACCAGCATCAATACCGCCTGCAAGCGCCTGCTCCTCGCCCATGCCTTCGAGACCCTGGGCGCGATCCGGGTGGAACTGCGCACCGATGCCCGCAACCTGCGCTCGCGCCAGGCCATACTCCGCCTGGGCGCCCAGGCGGAAGGCATACTCCGGCGGCACATGCTGATCCGCGGCTACGTTCGCGACACGGCGCAGTTCGCCATCGCCGATCACGACTGGCCCCACGTTCGCGCGCGGCTCGAGCGGATGCTCGGCGTGAGCGACAAGAAACCAGACCGGGGGGGCACCCCATGACGGCCGAGAAGCTCCACGGCGCCGCCGTCGGCCTGCCGCGCTTCGCCATCGACGCCGCGCTCGGCCTGGCGCCGGAGCAGGTGCAGCCCTTCGACCTGTCGTCGCACCAGCGGGCGCGCGAGGCGCTCGAGTTCGGCCTCGCTCTGCAGGAGTCGGGCTACAACATCTTCGTCCTCGGCCAGGAGCGGGCCGGGCGCATGACGGCGACGCTCCGCTTCCTCGCCAACCATGTGGACAAGAAGCCGCCGTCACCGGACTGGGTCTATCTCAACAACTTTCCCCGCCCCAACAAGCCGAAGCCCTACCAGCTGCCCGCCGGCAGTGGCCGGGCGCTGCGCGACGGGCTGCGCGATACCCTACCGGCGATCACCAGTGCGCTGCGCGAGGCCTTCGCCAACCAGAGCTACACTGACGCCGTCGAGCGTGAGAACGCGCGCAATAGCACCCAGGCCAGCGAGGTGTTCCAGCAACTGCGCGCGCGGGCGCAGACCTTCGGGCTGGATGCCCAGCGCACCGAGCAAGGCTTCACCCTGGTGGTGATCGGCCCCACGGGCGAGCCGCTGCACCCCTCCCACCTCGGCGAACTCACGCCCGAGGCGCGCGGGCGCATCGAGCGGGCGGCGGAGGAGCTGTCGCCGGCCATGGTGCAGCTCAACCGCACCATCCAGGAGGGCAACCGCGAGTTCGCCGAACGCCTCGGCGAGCTCAACCGCAGGATCGCCGACGAGACCATCGCGCCGCTGATGGACTCGCTCGAGCGCGACTACAGCCACCATGCCGGGCTCCGGCGCTGGCTGATCGGCATGCGCGCCGACATCATCGACAACCTGATGCTGTTCCGCACCCCCCCGGAGGGCGAGGAGAAGAGCGAGCGCGAGCTCGACCGCAACGACCCGGCCATCCGCTACGGCGTCAACCTGATCACCGACAACTCCGAGAACCCGCACCCCAGCGTGGTGCTGGAACCGAACCCGACCTATGAGAACCTGTTCGGCACCATCCAGTACCGCAGCGTCCAGGGCACGCTGGAGACCGACTTCACCATGATCCGCCCGGGCGCCCTGCACCGCGCCAACGGCGGCGTCCTGGTGCTGCGCGCGGAGGCGGTCGCGGTCAAGCCGATGGTCTGGGACTACCTCAAGGCGGCAATCCGCGACCGCGAGATCCGGATCGAGGAATTGCACCGATTCGGCGCCGTGCCGACGGTCGGCGTGCCGAGCCCGAAGCCGATCCCCCTCGAAGTCAAGATCGTGCTCGTCGGCGCGCCCGAGTGGTACTACCACTACTCCGGCGACCGCGATTTCCGCGCGCTCTTCAAGATCAAGGCGGAGATCGACGTGCACATGGACGCCACCCCTGAGAACGTTGCCACCTACGCCAAGCTGATCCGCCATTCGTCGCACCTGACGGGCGGCATCGAGTGCGCGCCGGCCGCCATCGAGCGCCTGCTCGGCTACACCTCGCGCATGGCCGCCGACCGCGAGAAGCTGGCGTCGCGCTACGAGATGGTGGAGGACGTGCTGATCGAGGCCAAGGCGCTGATCGCCCGCAAGGGTCAGAGCCGCATCGAAGCCGACGATGTGCGCGCCGTGTTCGCCGACCGGCGCCGGCGCAACGCCCGCACCGAAGACGCGATCCTGGAGCAGATCCGCCGCGGCCAGATCATGATCGCGACCTCAGGCACCGCGACCGGCCAGGTGAACGCGCTTTCCGTGCGCGATACCGGCGACCACGCCTTCGGCGCGCCGTCCCGGATCACGGCCCGGGTGTTCGTCGGCCAGCACGGCGTCATCAACATCGAGCGCGTCACCGAGCTCGGCGGCCAGCTGCAGCACAAGGGCGTGATGATCCTGCAAGGATTCTTGAACGGACTCTTCGCCCGCGCCTTCCCGCTTTCCTTCTCGTGCTCGGTCACCTTCGAGCAGAACTACGGCCTGGTCGAGGGCGACAGCGCCAGCCAGGCGGAACTCTACGGCGTGCTCTCGGCGCTCGCCGAGGTGCCGCTGCGCCAGGACGTCGCGGTGACCGGCTCGGTCAACCAGATGGGCGAGGCGCAGGCGGTCGGCGGCGTCAACGAAAAGGTCGAAGGCTACTACCGCGCCTGCAACGAGCGCGGGCTGACCGGCACCCAAGGCGTGATCGTGCCGCAAGTGAACGCGCGCAACCTGACCTTGCGCGAGGAGGTCAGCGAGGCGATCGCCGCGGGCCGCTTCCACCTGTGGACCGTGACCAACGTGGCGGAAGGAATCGAACTCCTGTCCGGGATGCCGGCGGGCGAGGCGGACGCTGAGGGCGCGTTTCCGGCGGCGAGCGTCTTCGGCCGGGTTCAAGCCCGTCTCAAAGCCTTCGACAAGATCCTCGCCGAACGGCGCATGACCGCGGGGTAGGGGGGAGCGCCGGTCCGCCGAGAACGGCCCGATCTCGACAGGTGGGATAGGAATTGGCAAAGATTGCCAATTTCTGTATGGTGCGGGGATTGATGGGAGAATCGCCATGCCCACCCGAAACGTCAATCTCACAGCCGAGCAGGACGCCTTCGTCGAGGAAATGGTCAAGGCCGGCAAGTATCAGAACGCCAGCGAAGCCATGCGCGATGCCGTGCGGGGCTTGCAGCAGCGATGGCAGCAGGACGAGTTGAAGCTCGATCTCTTGCGCACGCAGGTAAAGGCTGGGATCGACGCGCTGGATCGCGGCGAGTTCACGGAAATCGCCGACGCGGACCTCGACGCCGTCCTCGATGACCTCGCCACCACCGGGGCGCGATGATCGGTGGCGTGCCTTCGGCTTTCCAGTCCGGCGCGGGCCGATATCGCGTCGATCCTGCGCACCAGCGGATCGCAGCACGGCACGGCAGCGCGTATTCGCTATCGCGGGCTGCTGACGGCGGCGCTGCGCCGGATCGCCGACGATCCGCAGGGGCTCTCGGCGGTCGACCGGAGCGAGCTCTTCCCCGGGCTGCGCAGCCTGCACGTCCGGCACAGCCGCAGCCAAAGCCGCGAGGCGCCGGTCGCCGAGCCGGTGCACGTGATCTTCTACCGCGCGATCGAACCGGGCCTCATCGAGATCGTGCGCGTGCTGCATGAGCGGATGGAGCCGAGCCGGCATGTCGGCTCCGAGAACGCCGACAAGAAGCAGCGCTGACGCGACCCTCAAGGCCCCGCGTACCGCGTCGGCGGCACCTCGCCGGCGACCTCCAGCACCAGCTTCTGCAGGATCGCCTTGGCGAATTCGTGGCGCGTCGCGGCGGTGATCACGAAGGCGCCATTGCCGCCGATCACGTCGCGCTCGTAGTGCTCGCCGAGCGTCATGCCGCCGGGGCCGCGGAAGCCGCCGCCCGGACCTGCGATGACCAGGGCGTTGATGGTGATGCCCTTATTCACGGTCGCGCGGCGCACGGCTTCCAGTGGCCGCCCGCCGATCTGCGGCCCGTCGCCGGAGACGTCGATCACCTTGCGGCTGGCGACGAAGTCGTTGGTCTCGATCATCTCGGTGGCGCGGTGGACGGCGTTCGAGATCGAGTTGTAGCCGTAGGCTTGGCGCGGCGCGGCGCGCAGGCGCTCGGCGAACGCCTGGGCCGAGGCCGCGTCCTTGATCACCATCCAATCGACGATCACCGGCTGCGAATCGGGTGCCCCCCACTCGATGAGCGCGAGCGCGATCCGCCCGGTGATGCCCGAGCGGATGGCGCTCAGCACCTGGGGGCTGGTGATTGCCGCCGCGTAGCCGTCGCGCTGCAGGCGGAACTCGTCCTCGTCGATCGAGCCCGAGCCGTCGGCCGCCAGCACCAGTTCGAGATCGACCAGCTCGCGCGCTGCCGCCGGCAGGGCGAGGGCGAGAAGCAGCAGGGCGGCGGCGGCGAACTGGCGCATGTATCCCCCCCCCATCCTGCGCCGAAAGGCTTCCCATCGGCGCGCGCCCGATTATGCTGTGGGGAACAGCGCGAGGACAGACGGCGGGAGGGGCGGCATGGCCGGCATCGAGACCAAGTTTCTGTTCACGCTCAAACTCAGGCAGGTGGAGTACCACAGCCTCGGCAAGACGCCCTATGGCGAGCGCCGGATCGACAGCCTGGCCGGGGAGTTCGAGGGGCCGCGCCTGCGCGGCGCGCTGCGCAACTCCTCCTCTGACTGGCTCTTGCGCCGCTTCGACGGCTCCTATGCGCCGGACGTGCGCCTGACGCTGGAGACCGACGACCATCACTTCATCGGCGTACTCTACAAGGGCTACCGCAGCGGGCCGCAGTCGGTCTGGGACCGTCTCGCCAAGGGCGAGACGCCGGACCCTTCGGAATACTACATGCGCATGGCCGCCTTCTTCGAGACCGAGCCCGGCAAGTACGACTGGCTGAACCGCATCATCGCCATCGCCAGCGGCCACCGTTTCCCGCACGGGCCCGTCTACCAGTTCCACGAAGTTCTATAGAGCCGCCCCATGGCGGCACTCGGCCAGCGGGTGGCGCTGATCACCGGCGGCGCGCGCGGCATCGGCCGCGCCATCGCCGAACGTTTCGTCGCCGAGGGCGCGGCGGTCGCGCTCCTGGATGAGAACGCGGACGGCGTCCAGCGGACGGCCGCGGAAATTCGCGCGGGCGGCGGCCGGGTGCTCGCGTGCCCGGGCGACGTGGCGGACAGCGCGGTCGTCGCCGAGGCCGTGGCCAAGACCGTCGCCGCCTTCGGCGCGCTCCACATCCTGGTCAACAACGCCGCCACCATCACGCCGATCGCCGACGTGGCGAATCTCGCGGAGGCCGCGTGGCGCCGCGCCCTCGACGTCAACCTGACCGGCGCCTTCCTGGTCTGCCATCACGGCATCCCCAGGCTCCGCGCGACGGGTGGCGGGGTCATCATCAACGTCTGCTCGCATTTTGCTTCCGTCGGCGGCGCCGGGCGCGCGGCCTATTGCGCGGCCAAGGGCGGGCTGTTGCAGTTGACCCGGACGCTGGCCCTCGACCATGGCCGCGAGGGGATCCGGGCCAACGCCCTCTCGCCGGGGCCGGTCCTGACCGAGCGCATGCTCGCCTTCTTCACCGAGGATCAGCTGCGCGACCAGGTCACACCCAAGCTCGCCATCCCGCGCATCGCCGCGGCGGCCGAGATGGCGGGGGCGGCACTCTTCCTCGCCGGCGACGAGTCCAGCTTCATGACCGGCGCCGACCTGGTGGTCGACGGCGGCTACAGCGCGCAGTAACGGGGCGCTACCCGCGCCGGAGCGCGGTCGGGTCCAGGCTGGTCTGGCCGAGGGGATCGGGGAACAGCGTTGCCGAATGGAAGGGCAGCGGCGTCTCGTGCTCGATGCCGCGGAGCCGCGCCGCGTAGCGAGTCAGATAAGCCTGGCGCGTGGCATCGTCCACCCGCGGCACGCCCCAGGCGAGAAAGGGCGGCAGCACCTCCAGGCCCACATAGTTGAGGATGCCGACTTGGATCGGGTAGAGCACCCGGTCGATGGCGCCGAAGATGGCGCCTTCCTGGTAGCGCGCCTCGGGCGCGCCGACCGAGATGGCGAGGAGGGCCCGGCGCCCGCGCAAGCCCCCTGAATCGAACCGCTCGCTCCGGCCATAGGCCCAGCCATAGGCCAGCACCCGGTCGCACCAGCCCTTGAGGATGCCGGGCAGCCCGAACCACCAGAGCGGAAACTGGAAGATCACTAGGTCGGCCCAGGCGAGCTTTTCCTGCTCGGCGGCCACATCGGCGGCGAAGGTGCGGGTTTCCGCCGCGTGGTGCTGCTCCTTCTGGAAGTGGAGCGTGGCGCGGTCCTCCGGCTGCGCGAAATCGTGCATCCCCGCGACCGGATTGAAGCCCATGGCGTAGAGGTCGGAGGTGCGCACCTCGTGGCCGCCCTCGCGCAAAGCAGCCTGGGCGGTCTGGAACAGGGCGGCGGTGTACGACGTCGGCTCGTGGTGGGCGTGGACGATGAACGCCTTCACCAGGCCAGCTCCAGGATTTCGAGCACGTCCTCGCGCCGCTCGATCGGGCGCGAGTTGTTGCGCACCAAAAGGTTGTGCATGGCGTCGGTGGCGATCTTGGCGAAGTGCTCGCGCTTGATGCCGACCTGGGAGAGCCGATAGGGCAAGCCAAGGTCGTGGATCAGGTCGAGCACGGCGTCCGCCGCCGGCTTGTCGGGTCGGCCCATGACCCGAGAGACCACCTTCTGCTGCTCGGCGTTTACGGGCGCGTTGTAGCGCAGCACGCTCGGCAGCAGCACGCAGGAGCAGTGGCCGTGGGGCACGTCGGCGACCGCCGAGAGGTGCCAGGAAAGGCCGTGGCTGGCGCCGTACTGCCCGCGCATCATGCCCATGGAGGAGAGCCAGACGCCGAGCTGGCATTCCATGCGGTGGTCGATATCAGCCGGGTTCTGCCGGGTGATGCGGAGCGAAGTGGCGAGCATGGCGAGGCCGCGCTCGCTCAAGGCGTCGGTGAAGGGCTGGGCGCGCTTGGAGCAGAGCGAGCTCACCGCGTGGTCAACGGCGCGCATGCCCGACGCCAGCCACACCCACTCCGGCGTGTGCACGGTGATGGCAGGGTCCAGGATCACCACCGGCGCCGCCAGCTCGCGCTGGATATAAATGTCCTTCACATGGCGCTCCGTGTCGGTGCAGCCCGCCGTGTGGCTGAATTCGCCCCCCGAAAGGGTGGTCGGGATCACCATCTGGCGGCAGGGCGGGCGCTTGACGGCGGGGATGGTGACCACGCCGGCGTCGTCGGTGCGCACATAGAGGGGCTCCAGATCGGCGCCCGACCGCGCGTTCTCGGCGAGACAGAGCAGCACCATCTTGCCGGTATCGACCGCCGAGCCGCCGCCGATGGAGATCAGGAGATCGGGACGGGCGGCGCGTGCCTGCTCGGCCGCGGCGAACACCGTGTGGCGCGGCACATGGCTCTCGCAGTCGTCATAGAGGCCGACGAATTTCTCTCCCAGGGCCTTGATCAGCGAGGCCACCACCTCCGTCTTGCGGCTGAGGGTGCGGGTCGCGACGATGAAGACGCGCGAGGCGCCCAGCTTCGCCACCTGCTCGGGCGTCACCTGGTTCACCGGCTGGCCGAAGATGATGCGCTCCTGCGCGAAGAACTCGTAAAATCCGACCTGCAACCTCGCCTCCCCTGCTCGCCGCTGCGCTCGCTGCACGCTAGGGGCGGGGGCGGGGGCTGTCAACGCGGGGCTCGACGGGATCCGCTCCACGGCACATATGTGTTACCATATGTCGTGCTGGAGCTCCTGGAGTATGTCACTGCCGACGGCAAGGTCCCGTTCAGAGACTGGTTCGATCGGCTCAATGCTCCAGCGGCCGCCCGGGTGACGGTCGCGCTGTTGCGCCTCGGCCAGGGCAACACTTCGAGTATCAAGGCTGTCGGCGCCGGCGTATTCGAGTGTCGGATCGATTTCGGACCGGGATACCGAGTCTATCTCGGCCGCAGTGGCGAGCGCTTGGTCATACTCCTCGCCGGCGGCACCAAGCAACGGCAACAGCGCGACATTCGCCTGGCCCAGGGGCTCTGGGCCGAGTTCAGGCAGCGCAAGGGACAGGAGACACGACCGTGGCACTGACGCGAGCCTTCCGCGACACTGTTCAGGCGCGGGTGCGACGCGACCCAGCCTTCCGGGCGGAGTTGCTCCGTGTCGGCGTGCAAGCCCTGGTCTCGGGGGACATCGAGACCGGCAAGGCAGTACTCCGTGACTACATCAACGCAACGGTCGGGTTCGAGGACCTCGCTGTCGCCATCGGCAAGCCGCCGAAAAGCCTGATGCGGATGTTCGGTCCTCGGGGCAACCCGCAGGCGCGTAATCTATTCGCCATCATCGGCCGCTTGCAGGAACACGCGGGCGTTTCCCTCGTCGTGCGGCGTGTGCGGGGGCTGTCAACGCGGGGGCGTGACCGCACCGTACAAGTCACGTGGAAATCACGCTGATGCGGCCAGCGGCGTGGGACCGGGGCTTGCGGCGGATCACGATCTCCACGTCGCGGTCGAGGGCGGTCAGCAGCGTCATCAGTCGCTCGACCGAGAAGCCTTCCAGGCGATAATTCGCGAGCGCCGAGACTTTGGGCTGGCCAAGACCGAGCAGGGCCGCCGCCGCACGCTGGGTCAGCCGGCGGCGCTTCAGGATGGTGTTGAGCGCGAAGGCGAGGCGGAGCTTGGTCTGCCGCTCCTCGGCGTCGGCGAAGCCGAGATCGGCGAACACATTGCCGCTGCCGCGCGTGATCTCCGATTCCTTAGCGAGCTTTCGGGTCATAACGTGCCTTATGGTCCTGCAGGGCGATCCGCAGGCGTTGGCGAATTAGGTCCACATCGGAGCGGGCAGTCCTGACCCCGCTCGTCGATTTCTTCTGGAATGCGCGCAACACATACACCACGTTCCGGAAGCGCACTGTGTAAATTGCCCGGAACGTGTCGCCGTCATAATCCGCGACGACCTCGAAAACCCCGGGTCCTTCACCCTTCCATGGTTTGGCAGAAGGGTGCTTGCCACCAAATTGCGCCAGCCCGAGTGCGGTTCCCATTCGGTCCTTGACGGGCTCCGGGAAGGCCAGGAAGTCGCGCTTGGACGACTCGATCCAGTCGAGCGGCCGTTCTCCGAACGCCAATGGACGCGCCACTCCCGCACTTTATCCCAAATCAGGGATCATTTGTCAGTTCACGGGTCGATCACAGGAAGGCTTGGCGCACGCCATGACCAGCGCCATGCTTCCCCTCGAAGACGACACGCGAGGATCACCCATGCGGACTGTACGCCTGCCCACCGGCGAGCGCGTGCCGGCCCTCGGCCAGGGAACCTGGATGATGGGCGAGGTGCCGGCGCGCCGGGGGGAGGAGACCCGGGCGCTTCGCCTCGGCCTCGACCTCGGGCTAACGCTAGTGGATACCGCCGAGATGTACGGCGAGGGCGCGACCGAGACCCTCGTCGGCGAGGCCATCGCCGGGCGCCGCGACGCGGTCTTCCTGGTCAGCAAGGCCTATCCCCACAACGCCACCCGCAAGGGACTGGCCAAGGCCTGCGAGCGGAGCCTCAAGCGCCTCAAGACCGACCGGCTCGACCTCTACCTGCTGCACTGGCGGGGCGCGGTGCCCTTTGCCGAGACCATCGCCGGCATGGAGGCCTTGGTGCGGGCCGGCAAGATCCGCCATTTCGGCGTCTCCAACCTGGACGCCGAGGAGACCATGGCGTTCATCGCCCGCCCCGGCGGCTTCGCCCTCGCCACCAATCAGGTGCTCTACAACCTGACCCGGCGCGGCATCGAACACGACCTGCTGCCCCTCCTCGCCGAGCGCGGCATCCCGGCCATGGCGTATTCCCCCCTCGAACAGCAGCGGCTGGTGAGGGCGCCGGCGCTCGGCCAGGTCGCAAGCCGCCTGGGTGTGACTCCGGCGCAAGTTGCGCTCGCCTGGCTGCTGCGCCAGGAAGGGATGATCGTGATCCCGAAGGCTGGGGTGCCGGCGCACGTGCAGGAGAACGCGGGCGCGCTCCGGGTGGTGCTCGATGCCGCCGCGCTCGCCGAGCTGGACGCCGCCTTCCCGGCGCCCAAGGGCCCGACGCCGCTAGCGATGCTTTGATCCGGTGTGACCGCCCCGGATTGATTCGGTTCGGCGCGATCCGTTGGTCAGGCCTCTGCGCACCGCGCTCGGGCTGACGCCGAGGCGCCGACGGACCACGGCACTCCTGTCTGCGGGGGATGCAAATACACGGCACGCTCGTGCCCGGTCCGCGCCACCATGGCCGCTGCGGCGGTGGCAGACTATCGTGTGTGAGCCGCCTCAGTCGCCTCATGGGGGTCACATGAAACTTCACATGAAACTTCACATGAAACGCCTGCTCAT
>SHWA01000055.1 GCA_009693995.1 Alphaproteobacteria bacterium
GGAGCCCGGTACCGGCTCGCTGCCGAACAGCTCCTGCTCCATGCGCTCGGGCGTGATCGAGGCGGCGTTGAGGACCACGAACGGACCCTCCGCCCGCTTGGACAGCCGGTGCACATGGCGCGCGACGATCTCCTTGCCCGATCCGGGCCCGCCCGTGATCAGCACCCGGCTGTTGGTCGGCGCCACGCGTTCGATGGCGGCGCGCACGCTGCTGATAGGTGCCGACTGGCCGACCAGGGGTACGTCGGATTCGGCCCGCAGCCGCAGCTCCTCGTTCTCGCGGCGCAGCCGCGCCGCTTCCAACGCCCGCTCGATCACCAGCAGCAGGCGGTCGGCCTTGAACGGCTTCTCGATATAGTCGTAGGCGCCGAGCTTGATCGCGCCGACCGCCGTTGCGATGTTGCCGTGGCCGCTGATCATCACCACCGGCAGCGAAGGGTGGCGCTGGCGCAGCACCTTGAGGAGTTCCAGGCCGTCGAGCCGGCTGCCCTGCAGCCAGATGTCGAGCACCACCATCGCGGGCAGGCGGCCGTTGATCTCGGCCAGTGCCGCGTCGGCATCGGCGGCGCCGCGCGCTTGGTAACCTTCGTCGTTGAGTATGCCGACGATCAGGAGGCGGATGTCCTCCTCGTCGTCGACGATCAGAATGTCATGCGCCACGCGCCAACCTCCGCCTGTCGCCGCGCGCCGCTGTCAGAGGCCCGTGAATCGGGAACCGCAGTCTGACGGTTGCGCCCGCCGCGCCCGGATTGTCCTCCAGAACCAGTTCGCCGTCATGATCTTCCATGATCTTGCGGACGATGGTCAGGCCGAGGCCGGTACCCTTCGGACGCGTGGTTACGTAGGGCTCGGTCAACCGTTGCCGCTCGGCGACCGGCAGCCCGCGGCCATTGTCGCGAACCGCGATCTCGCATACGCCGTCGTCGGCGACCATCGACACCTCGATGTGCCCCGGTGGTGCGCCCGCCTCGCGGGCGTGAATCGCCTCGGCCGCGTTGCGCAGGAGATTGGTCACCGCCTGGCGCAGCTGGCGCGTGTCGCACTCGACCACCAGCGGCGCGTTCGGCAGCTGCTCATGATGGGTGATGTCGGAATGGGCAACCTGCTGCAACTGGATTACCTGTTGCACGCTCTCACGGATGTCCTCGGCGCGGAACACCGGTGCCGGCATCCGCGCGAAGGTGGAGAATTCATCCACCATTCGGCCGATGTCGTCCACTTGGCGCACGATGGTGTCGGTACACGCCGCGAAGACTTCGGGATCGCTTTTGATTTCCTTCAGATACTTCCGCTTCAACCGCTCGGCCGAGAGCTGGATCGGGGTCAGCGGGTTCTTGATCTCGTGGGCGATTCGGCGCGCGACGTCGCCCCACGCGGCGAGCCGCTGCGCGACCACCAGATCGGTGATGTCGTCGAAGGTGACGACGAAGCTGCGGGCGGCGCCACCCTCCTGATCGGCGGCGATCCGAACCAGCAGGGTGCGCTTCTCGCCCGCGCGCAGCAGCTCGACCTGGTGCTGCACCACCCGTTCGGGCCGCGCCTGTGCCTCCTGCAGGAGGGGTGCTAACTCCGGCAGGACATCGGCCAGGTTGCGGCCGCCGACGGCACCGGCATCGAGACCCAGGAGTTCGAGCGCGGAGCGGTTGGGCAGATCGATCCGACCCTGGGCGTCCAGCCCGAGCACCCCGGCGGAGACGCCGGCGAGTACGGTTTCGGTGAAGCGGCGACGCGCGTCCATCTGCCGGTTCGCCTCGAGCAGCTCACCACGCTGCGCCTGCAACTGCCCGGTCATGCGGTTGAAGGCGCGGCGCAGCGTGCCGATCTCGTCGCCCGGGTTCATCTCCGCGAGTCGGACGTTGAGGTCGCCGGCCCGCACCTGTTCGGTGGCGGTGATCAGTTCGCTGATGGGCTTCACCAGTCGGGTCGCCGCCGCCAAGCCGACCCAGACCGCGGCCAGCAGGAGGAGGAGCGCCACCACCACGAAGATCAGGGCGAAGGTGATCTGGATCTCGGCCCGGCGTCCCTCCAGCAGTCGGTAGGAATCGAACGCCCGGCCGACCCGCTCCTTGTGGATCAGCACCTGGCTCTCGGCGAACCGGCCGACCAGCAGGAACGTGTCGACGAAGGCGTCCAGCATGATCAGGGTACGCACGCGGTCGTCGGTGTCGCTGAACTGCAGAACCGCCTCGCCCTTGCGCGCGTTCTCGATCATCGTCGGCGACACGTCGGCGAATTCGAGCGAGAGCGTCAGGCTGGCGCGCGCCAGGATTCTGCCGTCGCCCCGGAACACCACCGCCTCGACCAGGCCGCGCAGGTTCGCCTGGGCATTGACGAATTGGTTGAATCGCGTCGGGCTGTCGAGCAGGAATGGTGCCGCCCGGTTGATGTCGCTGGCCATCGCCAGGGCATCGGCGCGGATCGCTTGTTGGTGTTCTTGGAAATAGGCGTCCGCTACCGCGACCGAGCTTTCCAGTGCCGTGCGCACCCGCTCGCTGAACCAGGCCTGGATCCCGAGGTTGAAGAAGAGCGCGGAGAACACCGCGACGATAATCGCCGGGGCGACCGCCACCAGCCCGAACAGCACCACGAAGCGGACGTGCAGCCGCGCTCCGACCGAGCCACGCCGACGTTCGATCCACACCCGGGCCAAGCGCTGCGCGACCACGATGCCGAGCAGCAGCAGCAACACCAGGTCGATGTTGAGCAGCACCAGGACGATGCGCGGGTCGGGGCCGAACGGAGAAGAACCGCCGAGCGCGACATAGGTCGCGACGCCCGACGCCAGCGCCGCGATCGCGAGCGCGATCGCCGCCTTGCGGCCGAGACCAACCCGGGCCGCCCAGGCGACCAGCTGGTAATAGCGGTCGAGAACCCAAGGCGGGGTATCGCCCCCGGGCGCGGTGGTCGCCTGGCTGTCGCGCTCAGCCATGGCCTAAGACCGTGCGTGCCACGCCGCCTCCGGCGCAGGATCGCAGGGCGCGTTCACCGGACACCCCGTACCACCGGAATCTCCAGTTCGCGAATTTTCTTGCGCAGGGTGTTGCGATTGATCCCGAGCAACTCGGCGGCGCGAATCTGATTGCCGCGCGTCGCGGTCAAACTCAGCGTGATGAGGGGCCGCTCCACCTCACGCAGCAGGCGGGTATAGAGCCCGTTGGGTGGCAATCCGCCGCGGTGCGCCGCGAAATAGCTGCTGAGGTGCTGTTCCACGGCGGCGCCGACCCCTTCATTCTGATCGCTCCCCTGACGCGGGCCGGGCGGCGCAGCCTCGGCGAGCTCGCGGCGCACGGCAGCGGCGGTGATCACCTCATCGGGGTTGAGGGCGGCCAGCCGGCGCATCAGATTCTCGAGTTCGCGCACGTTGCCCGGCCAGGAATAGCGCTTCAACGCCTCGACCGCCTCGGCGTCCAGCGACTTCTGGGGTAGCCCGAAGGCCACCGCCGATTTCAGGAAATGCTGGGCGAGTTCCGGCAGATCGTCGATCCGCTCGCGCAGGGGGGCCAGGCGAAGCGGTACCACGTTCAGGCGATAGAACAGGTCTTCTCGGAACAGGCCCTGGCGTACGAACTGGCGCAGGTCGCGGTGGGTCGCGGCGACGATGCGGACGTCGGCCTTGTAGGCCGTGGCGCCACCGACCCGGGTGTACTCGCCCTCCTGCAGGACGCGCAACAGCCGGGTCTGCGCGTCGAGCGGCATGTCGCCGATCTCGTCGAGAAACAGGGTGCCGCCCTCGGCCTGCTCGAAGCGCCCGACATGGCGCGCGTTGGCGCCGGTGAAGGCCCCCTTCTCGTGGCCGAACATCTCGCTCTCGATCAGTTCGCGCGGAATCGCGGCCATGTTGATGGCAACGAACGGTCCGTTGCGGCGGCGGCGCCCGAACTCGTGCAGGGCGCGCGCCACCAGTTCCTTGCCGGTGCCTGACTCGCCGGTGATCATCACCGTGAGATCAGTTCCGGTCAGGCGCGCGATGGCACGATAGATCTCCTGCATCGCCGGTGCGCGGCCGATGAGCGGTAGCTGCTCGTCCGCCTCGGGCGCCGGGGCGCTCGTCGCGCGCAGCACCGGCGCGGCGAGGGCGCGCTGCGCGACCGCGACCAACTCGTTCAAGTCGAACGGCTTGGGAAGATATTCGTAAGCGCCCCGCTCGGCCGCGGTAACCGCCGTGCGCAGCGTGTTGCGCGCCGACATCACGATCACCGGCAGGTCGGGTCGATGGCGCTTGATGCGCGGCAGCAGGTCGAGGCCGTTCTCGTCCGGCATCACCACGTCGGTGATCACCAGGTCGCCGTCCCCCGCCGCGATCCAGCCCCAGAGGGTCGCCGCATTCGCGGTCGCGCGCACGTCGTAGCCGAGCCGGCCGAGCGCCTGGCTGAGTACGGTGCGGATCGACCGGTCGTCGTCGGCGATCAGGATCACCGCGCCGCTCATCGCGTGTCGTCCTGGCCGTCATGGATCGGCAGCATCACCTTGAACTGGGTGCGCCGCGGCTCGCTTTCGAACTCGATCAGCCCGCCATGGTCGCCGACGTACTTGGCGACCAGGGAGAGCCCGAGTCCCGAGCCGTCGCGCTTGGTGGTGATGAACGGCTCGAAGAGATGGCGCTTGAGATCCTCCGGGATCCCTTCGCCATTGTCGCGGACCGTCACCACCAACGGCAGCGCGACCCGGCTGCGGGTGCCGGTCGCGGCGATGCGGAGCCCCGGCTGAAATGCCGTGGCGAGCATGATCTCGGCGCCTTCCGCCGGTGCCGCCTCGGCCGCGTTCTTGATCAGGTTGAGGAACACCTGGATCAGCCGGTCGCGATTGCCATAGACCGGCGGCAGCGAGGGGTCGTAGATCTCGACGAAGCGGACATGGCGCGCGAACCCATTCTCCGCCAGGCGGCGGACATGCTCCAGCACCTGGTGGATATTGACCGGGCCGCGCTCCATGGGCCGTTCATCGGCGAACAGATCCATGCGCTCCACCAGGGCATTGATCCGGTCGGCCTCGTCGCGGATGAGCCGGGTCAGCGTCCGGTCAGCGTCCGATGCGTCCTGCTCCAAGAGCTGGGCGGCGCCGCGAATGCCCGAAAGCGGGTTGCGCACCTCGTGAGCGAGTGCCGCGGCGAGCCCCGCCACCGACCGTGCCGCGCCGAGCGAGGTGAGCTGATGATCGAGCTTGTGCGCGATCGACCGCTCGAGCAGCGAGATCATCACCATCGCGGGCGGATCGCTCACCGGCACGACCTGCACGTCGACCGCCCGCGGCGCGGCGCGCGGCGACCCGAGGCTGACGCCGTACTCGCTCATCACGTTGCCGGACCGGAACACCTGGGTGGCGAGCGAGACCAGGGGGCTGTCGAAATGGGTCAGGGAGTCGAGCCGCTCCTTGCACAGGTAGGTGGCGCTGTAGCCGAAGAACTGCTCGGCCGCCGGGTTCGCGTAGTGCACCTGGAGTCCGGCGTCCACCACCAGGAGCGCGCTCGGCAATGCCGCCAGCACCTGTGCCGGGTCGACCACTACCGGCGTTCGGCGGCGGTTCGGCTGGCGGCGTGGTGCGGTGCGGCTCATGCGGCCAGCCGCGCGCCGAAGCCGGCATAGAAGTCGCCCAGCAGCCGTTCCGCGGCGGCGGCTCGATCGAGGCGATTGAAGACCTGCCGGAACCCGTCGGCCCCCGGCAGGCCGGCAACGTACCAGCCGACATGCTTGCGCGCGACCGGCACACCGATCGCCTCGCCGTGGAGCGCGATCATGGCGCGGTAATGGTCGAGGGCCGTCGCCCCCTGCTCGGCGAGCGATGGGTCGGCCCGAAGCTGCCCGGTCGCCAGGAGCTGCGCCACCTGTCCCGGAAACCAGGGCCGGCCATAGGCGCCCCGGCCGATCATGACGCCGTCGGCGCCGGAGGCCGCGAGAATGCCGGTGGCGTCATCCAGCGTCACCACGTCGCCATTGGCGATCACGGGGATCGTCACTGCCTCCTTCACGGTGCGGATGAAGGTCCAGTCCGCCCGCCCCTTGAACAGTTGGCAGCGGCTGCGACCATGCAGGGTGAGGAGGCGGATCCCACAGTCCTCGGCGATGCGGGCGATGCGCGGTGCGTTGCGGTTGGTCTCGTCCCAGCCGGTCCGGGTCTTCAGGGTCACCGGCACCGAGACCGCCCGCACCACCGCCGCCAGGATACGGGCCACCAAGCCTTCGTCCTTGAGCAGGGCGGAACCCGCCAGGTGGCGCACCACCTTCTTCACCGGGCAGCCCATGTTGATGTCGACCAATCGGGCGCCGAGATCGACCGCGACGCGGGCGGCATCCGCCATCACCTCGGGCTCGGTACCTGCGATCTGAATTGCCGGCAGCGGCTCGTCCGGGTCGAACTCGGCCAGGCGGCGCGAGCGCGCCGTCTGCTGCACCATTTCGCGGCTCGCGATCATCTCCGAGAATGCCAGGCCGATGCCGAACCGGCGCACGACGCGGCGAAACGCCCGGTCGGTGATTCCGGCCATGGGCGCCAATAGAACCGGCATGGTCAGCCCAACGGGGCCGATCGTCAGCATCGTTACAGCCTAATTCCAGGGCATTGCCTAAGCGGCAGGCAGAATAGTGAAGGGTATGCGGGGGGGCAAGTTCGCCCCGTACCCTCAGCCGTGCGCCATCAGTACGTCGGTGACGAACTTGACGCCAGGAAACGCGAGGGTCAGCAGCAGATAGGCCGCGAGCACGAAGCGGGCACCCCGCCGCCCACGCACGCCCGCGACCCGGCGGGCGATCAGCAGCCCGCCAATGAACACGAACGCAATCAGGGTCAAAAGGGTCTTGTGGTCGATGATGAGCGGCCGCCCGTCGAGGACATAGCGGGTGCCGATGCCGCTCAGGATGCCGAGGGCGAGAACCACTTCGGCCAGGCCGAGCAGCCGCCCCTCCAGGCGCTCGCAGGCGGCGATGGAGGGCAGCAGGCGGGTCAGCCGCGTCGGCCGCCGAGCCTTCAGCGCCCGGTCCTGAAGCAGGATCGCCGAGCCCGCGATCGCGGCCATGGTGAGGCCGGCATAGGTCAACAGCGACAGCAGGATATGCGCCTCGAGCCAGGCGCTCGGCAGGCCGCTCTGGAGCGGGCGGCCCCCGGCTCCCGACCAGACCGCCGCCGCCAAGGCGAGCAACAGCAGATAAGACATGAGCAGCGGGGTCAGCCGCCATGCCTCGCGTTCCGCCGCCGCGAGCACAGCGAACAACGTCAGGCAGACCGCGATCGTCAGCCAGAGCGCGGCCCCTAGCCCCGTCGGCCAGGCCCCACGCAAGGCGACGATCACCCAGATCGCGGCGCCCAGAAGCGCCAGAACCTGAGTCGCCCAGAACGGCGAATCGCGTGCCGGCTGCTGGCGCAGATTGATCAGTGCAGCCGGCACGAGCGCCATCGTGCAGGCCAAGTTCATGAACCACGGGGACACGCAGGCATGATACCCCACTTCGCGGCGTCCCGGCAGATCGTCCGCGCAAGCGCTTGGCAGGGAGCACCCCCCTCCTCTACGCTCGCTGGCGAGGCTCAAGGCGGGGAGAGGCGTGGCGACCTGCATGGCGTTGATCGTGGCCGCCGGGCGCGGCGAGCGGTTTGGCGGCGAGGTGCCCAAGCTGTACCGGCCCCTCGCCGGGCGACCCCTGCTCGCCTGGTCGGCGGAGCGGCTCGGCCGCCATCCCGGTATCGACGGCGCGCGGGTGGTGATCCGCGCCGAGGATGCTGACCTCTACGCCCGCGCGACCGCCGGCCTGCCCCTTCTTGCGCCGGTCACCGGTGGCGCCACGCGCCAGGACTCGGCACGGCTCGGGCTCGAGAGCCTGGTGCCCCTCGCCCCGGAGCGGGTGCTGATCCACGATGCCGCCCGCCCCTTTCCGAGCGTCCCCCTGATCGATCGCCTGATCGCGGCGCTGGCAGAGGGTCCCGCTGCCATCGCCAGCGTGCCCGTGACCGATACGCTGAAGCGCGGCGGGGACGATGGCCGGATCGCCGCGACCGTGCCTCGCGCCGGCCTGTGGCGGGCGCAGACGCCGCAAGCGTTCCACTTTGAGGCGATTCTGGCAGCCCACCGCCAGGCAGCCGGGCAGTCCCTGACCGATGATGCTGCCGTTGCCGAGGCGGCGGGGCTGCCGGTCGTCCTGATTGCGGGCGATGAGGACAACATCAAGGTGACCGAAGAGGCCGACCTGCGCCGGGCCCAGCGCATCCTGGGCGAGGCCGAGACCCGGACCGGGTTCGGCTTCGACGTGCACCGCTTCGGTCCCGGCGACCATGTGATGCTGTGCGGTCTCGCCGTCCCGCACGATTCCGGCCTGCTCGGCCATTCCGATGCCGATGTCGGCCTGCATGCGGTCACGGATGCCCTCCTCGGCGCCATCGGCGACGGTGACATCGGCCAGCATTTCCCGCCCTCGGATCCGGCATGGCGGGACGTCGATTCGGCCCGGTTCGCGGCACATGCCGCGGCCCGCGTCCGTGCCGTCGGCGGCAGAATCGTTCATGTCGACGTGACCCTGGTGTGCGAGGCGCCAAGGGTCGCCCCGCACCGCGAGCGCATGCGTGACCGATTGGCCGGCATCCTCGGCGTCGACCGGGGTCGCATCAGCGTCAAGGCGACCACGACCGAGCGTCTCGGGTTCACCGGCCGGGGCGAGGGCATCGCCGCCCAGGCGATTGCCACGGTCTGCCTCCCCGCCGCAAGGCCATGACGGCTGCGTTCCTGGTCGCGACCGTCGGCGGACTCGGTCGCTTGCCGATCGCCCCCGGGACCTGGGGCTCGGCCGCTGCCGCCCTCGCCGCGTGGCCGATCGTCGCGTTTGGCGGCACGCCGGCGCTCCTCGTCGCGACCGCCGTGCTGACGCCGATCGCCGTGTGGGCGGCGGGGCACCACGGGGCGACCCTCGGCATCCAGGATCCCAGCGAGATCGTGATCGACGAGGTGGTGGGTCAGTGGCTGGCGCTGCTCACAGTCCCCCCGACCTTGACTTGGTTCGTCGTGGCGTTCCTGCTGTTCCGGCTGCTCGACATCGTCAAGCCGTGGCCGATCGGCTGGGCCGACCGCCGTATCGGTGGCGGCATCGGCGTGGTCGCTGACGATGCCTTCGCCGGGGTGATCGCGGCGCTGGTTCTCTGGCTGGTGGTCGAGGTGACCGGATGACGGATCTGTCCGCCAAAGCGCAAGCCGTCCTGGCCGCCTGCCGCAGGGCCGGGGTGATGGCCGCGTTCGCCGAGTCCTGCACCGGCGGCATGATCACCGCCTGCCTGACCGATATCGGCGGCTCATCCGACGTGGTCGAGCGCGGCTTCGTCACCTATTCCAATGCCGCCAAGACCGAGATGCTGGGTGTCTCGGCCGCCTTGATCGAGACCGAAGGCGCCGTGAGCGAGCCGGTGGCACGGGCGATGGCGGAAGGGGCAATCGCCAACTCCCTGGCAAGCGTGGCGGTTGCGGTCACGGGCGTGGCGGGGCCGTCGGGGGGCACGCCGACCAAGCCGGTCGGCCTGGTGGAGATCGCCGCCGCCCGGCGCGGCGCGGCCACCTTGCACGAGCGCCATATGTTCCCCGGCGACCGGGCCGCCGTGCGCCGGGCGGCGACAGCCGCCGCCCTAGACCTGCTTCTGCGACAGCTCGGCGAGGGGCGCTGAGCCGGCCGCCACCGGGCCGTAGACCACGTGCGCCCGCGTCTCGAAGGCGCCGACCATGCGCCTGAGCGCTTCGTGAAACATCGCCCCCATCAGGCCCCGCATCAGGCGCGAGCGGAACTCGAAGTCGATGAAGAAGTCGATTTCGGAGCCGCCCGCGACCAGCGGCCGGAACTGCCACTGGTTGCGCAGGTGTTTCAACGGGCCGCTCAGATATTCGATGTCGATCCGAGCGGGCCGGTCGAAGCGGGCGCGGGACGTGAAGCTCTCGCGCACCATCTTGAAGCCGATCACGAGATCGGCGAGCACCGCTTTTTCCTCGCGCGCGACGATGCGGGTGGCGACACACCAGGGCAGGAACTCAGGGTAGCATTCGATTGCCGCCACCAGGTCGAACATCTGCGTCTGCGTATAGGGCAGGACGCGCCGCTCGTGGTGGGCCGGCATCGCCCGTCAGCCCGCGCGGACGAGCCGTTCGGCGCGCGCGGCGCGCAGGCGGCGGAAGTCCTCGTCCGCGTGGTAGGAGGAGCGCGTCAGCGGCGAGGCGGACACCTGCAGGAAACCGCGCCCCGAGGCCGCCTGGCGGTACTGCTCGAACTCGGCCGGCGGCACGAAGCGGTCGACCGGGAGATGCGCGAGCGTCGGTTGCAGGTACTGGCCGATGGTGAGGAAATCGACGTTCGCCGAGCGCAGATCGTCCATCACCTGGTAGATTTCCCGCCGTTCTTCCCCCAGCCCGACCATGATGCCGGACTTGGTGAAGATCTCCGGGTCGCTACTCTTGACCTGATCCAGCAGGCGGAGCGAATGGAAGTAGCGCGCCCCCGGCCGCACGGTGGCATAGAGGCGCGGCACGGTCTCCAGATTGTGGTTGTAGACGTCGGGGCGCGCCGCGATCACCGCCGCGATCGCCCCTTCCTTGTTGCGGAAGTCGGGGGTGAGGACCTCGATGGTGGTGGCGGGCGAGGTCGCGCGGATGCGTTCGATGCAGCGGACGAAATGGCCGGCGCCGCCGTCGTCCAGGTCGTCGCGGTCGACCGAGGTGACCACCACATGACTCAGGCCGAGCCCGGCGACCGCCTCGGCCACATGGTCGGGCTCGTGCGGGTCGAGCTGGTCGGGCCGCCCCGTGGCCACATTGCAGAAGCGGCAGGCGCGGGTGCAGACCGAGCCCAGGATCATCACGGTGGCGTGGCGCTTGGCCCAGCATTCGCCGATGTTCGGGCAGGCCGCCTCTTCGCAGACCGTATTCAGGTTCAGGTGCCGCATCAGCCGCCGGGTCTCGGCGTAGGCCGGCGAGGTCGGCGCCTTGACGCGGATCCAATCGGGTTTGGGCGCACGGCGCGGCGCCGCGGGCACCGCGGGCATCACCGGTTGGCTGGAGAGGGTATCGCTCGCCATCTGCCTTCAGAAGTGGATCGCCCGGCCATACGCGTCAAGCACGGACTCGTGCATCATCTCGGAGAGGGTCGGATGGGGGAAGATCGCGTGCATCAGCTCGGCCTCGGTGGTCTCAAGGGTACGCGCGATCCCATAACCTTGGATTAGCTCCGTCACTTCGGCGCCGATCATGTGGGCGCCGAGCAGCTCGCCCGTGGTGGCATCGAAGACCGTCTTGATCAAGCCCTCGGTCTCGCCGAGGGCGATCGCCTTGCCATTGCCGGCATAGGGAAAACGGCCGACTTTGACCGCGCGGCCGGCGGCCTTGGCCGCGTTCTCGGTCATGCCGACGCTCGCCACCTGGGGGCGGGAATAGGTACACCCCGGGATCATGGACGTATCCAGCGGATGCACGCCGGCCACACCGGCGATCTTCTCGACGGTCAGCACCCCCTCGTGGCTCGCCTTGTGGGCGAGCCAGGGGGGCCCCGCCAGATCGCCGATGGCATAGACCCCGGGTTCCCCGGTCTGGCACCAGCGGTCGATGACCACATGACCGCGGTCGACCTTGACACCGGTGCCCTCGAGGCCGATCCCCTCCCAATTGCCGGTGATACCGACCGCCATGATCGCGCGCTCGGCGGTGATCTCGCTGGTGGCGCCGCCGCCCCGGATGGTCGCGGTCACGCTGTTGGCGCCGCGCTTCAGGGCGGTGACGGTGGCGCCGGTATGGATCTTGATCCCCTGCCCCTCGAACTGCTTGCGCGCCAAGGCCGAAATCTCGGCGTCCTCGACGGGGAGGATGCGCTCCAGCACCTCCACCACCGTCACCTCGGCGCCCATGTCGCGGTAGAAACTCGCGAACTCGATGCCGATCGCGCCCGACCCGACGATCAGGAGCGATTTCGGCATCTCCGGCGGCACCATCGCCTCGCGGTAGGTCCAGACCAGTTTGCCGTCGGGCTCGAGCCCCGGCAGCGACCTTGCCCGGGCCCCGGTCGCCAGGATGATGTGCTTGGCGGCGAGGTCGGCGACCGCCTTGCCATCCTTGGCGACGCCGACCCGTCCCTTGCCAGCGAGGCGGCCGGCGCCGTCGAACACGGTCACCTTGTTCTTGCGCAACAGGTGCTGCACGCCGCCCGATAGCCGCTTGGCCACCCGTCGGCTGCGCTCCACCACCTTGGCGAGATCGAACGTGATCGGCCCGCCGACGGACAGCCCGAAGTCGGCGGCGTGCGCCAACAGGTGGCGCAGCTCCGAGGTGCGCAGCAGCGCCTTGGTCGGGATGCAGCCCCAGTTCAGGCAGATGCCGCCGAGATGCTCGCGCTCCACCACGGCCGATTCCATGCCGAGCTGGGCGGCCCGTATCGCGGCGACATAGCCGCCGGGGCCGGCGCCGACGACGACGAGGTCGAAGCTGGTCTCGGTCACGCTGCCGCCCCGCCTAGAGCATCATGGTGAGTGGGTCTTCCAGCAGGCGCTTGAAGGCGGCGAGATACTCGGCGCCGACCGCGCCGTCCACGACGCGATGGTCGCAGGAGAGCGTGCAGGTCATCACGGTGGCAATGGCGAGGGCGCCGTCCTTGACCACGGGGCGCTGCTCGCCGGCGGCGACCGCCAGGATGCAGGCCTGGGGCGGATTGATGATCGCCGCGAACTCGCGCACCCCGTACATGCCCAGGTTCGAGATCGAGAAGCTGCCGCCCTGGTATTCCTCGGGTAGCAGCTTGCCCGCGCGCGCGCGCTCGGCGAGCGATTTCATTTCGGCCGCGATCGCCTGCAGTCCCTTGTGGTCGGCATTGCGCACGATCGGCGTGATCAGCCCCCCCGGAATGGCGACCGCGACCGAGATGTCGACCGTGCCATAGAGTAGGGTCGCGCTCTCGCTCCAGCTCGCGTTCGCGGCCGGCACCTTGCGTAGCGCCAGCGCCGCCCCCTTGATGACGAAGTCGTTGACCGAGATCTTGCCGGCATCCCCCAGGCGCTGGTTCAGTTCCTTGCGGATCCTCAGCAGGGCGTCGATCTGGCAGTCGATCGACACGTAGAAGTGCGGCACCGTCTGTTTGGATTCGGTCAGCCGGCGCGCGATCACCTTGCGCATGGTGGAATTGGGCTGCTCGGTCACCTGCGCGCCGGGTGCGAAGGGTGCCGGGCGGATGTCGGCCGCTGGCGCCATACGCGGCGGCGCTGCGGCAGCCGCCGCCGGAGCGGGCGCCGAGCTGGCGCCGGCAAGGGCCGCCTCGATATCGGCCTTGACCACGCGACCGCCCGGACCGCTGCCGCTGAGTGCCGCCAGCTCGAGCCCGGCCTGCCGCGCCATGCGCCGCGCCAAGGGACTCGCCGGCACCCGTCCACCACCGGGCGCGGGGTGTGTGGCGCTGTTGCCGCCGCTGGTGCGGGCTGGCGCCGGCGCTGGCGCCGACGTGGCAGCCGCCGCCGCTGCAGCCGGCCGCGCCGTCGGCGTTGCGGATGGTGCAACCTTCGCCAGCGCGCTCGCGTCCTCGCCTTCCGCCAGCAGGAGCGCGATCACCGTGTTGACGGCGACCCCGTCGGACCCTTCCGGAACCATGATCTTGCCGAGAGTCCCGCTGTCGGCGGCCTCCACTTCCATGGTTGCCTTGTCGGTCTCCACCTCGGCGATGACGTCGCCGGGATTGACCTTGTCCCCTACCTTCTTCAGCCACTTGGCGATGGTCCCCTCGTTCATGGTCGGGGACAGCGTCGGCATGCGGATCTCGATCGGCATGGTCACTCCCTGATGCGGCGCGGATCATCCGCGCGCGAGCACGGTGCGGATGGCGGCAATGATCTGCTCGACCTGGGGCAGGGCGAGCTTCTCCAGATTGGCGGCGTAGGGCAGCGGTACGTCGGCGCCGGCGACCCGAACCACCGGCGCATCGAGATCATCGAAGGCGTGTTCCATCATCAGTGCCGACAGCTCGGCGCCGATGCCGCACGCGGGCCAGCCCTCCTCGACCGAGACTAGGTGGTTGGTCTTGCGCACCGAGGCCACCAGGGTTGCCACGTCGAGCGGGCGGATGGTGCGCAGGTCGATCACCTCGACACTGATGCCCTCCTTCGCCAGGCGCTCGGCGGCGGTGAGTGCGTGCGCCACCATGATCGAGAACGTGGCCACGGTGACATGGTTGCCCTCGCGCAGGACGGCGGCCTGGCCAATCGGCACCAGGTGATCGCCCTCGGTCGGAACTTCGAAGCTGCGGCCGTAAAGAATCTCGTTCTCGAGAAAGATCACCGGATTGGAATTGCGGATCGCGGACTTCAAGAGACCCTTGGCGTCGGCCGCTGAATAGGGCGCGACCACGCTGAGGCCCGGCACATGGGCGTACCAGCTCGCGAAGCACTGGGAGTGCTGCGCGGCGACCCGGGCGGCGGCGCCGTTCGGGCCGCGGAAGACGATCGGGCAGTTGATCTGCCCTCCCGACATGTAGAGGGTCTTCGCGGCCGAGTTGATGATCTGGTCCATCGCCTGCAGGGCGAAGTTGAAGGTCATGAACTCGACCACCGGCCGGAGCCCGTGCATGGCCGCGCCCACGGCGATGCCGGCGAAGCCCTGCTCGGTGATCGGCGTATCCACCACGCGCTCGGCGCCGAACTCCTCCAGGAGACCCTGGCTGACCTTGTAGGCGCCCTGGTATTCGGCGACTTCCTCGCCGATCAACAGCACCTTGGGATCGCGGCGCATCTCCTCCGCCATCGCATCGCGCAGCGCCTCGCGGACGGTCTGGGTCTTGGTCGGCCCGGCGTAGGTGCGCTGAGCCGGCGGCGGCGGAACCGCCTTTGCGACGGGCCTAGGCGCAGGAGCGGCGGGGATGGAAACCGGGGGCCGGACGTGGGGTGCGGACATGGTCTTCTGGCCGTTGCCGTCCTCGGTCTGCAGCAAGGCAAGCACGCTGTTGACGGTGACCCCGTGTGAGCCTTCGGGCACCAGAATCTGGCTGAGCACGCCCTCGTCGGCGGCCTCCAGCTCCATGGTTGCCTTGTCGGTCTCGATCTCGGCCAACACATCGCCGGCGCTGACCCGCTCGCCTTCCTTCTTCAACCAGCGGGCAACGGTGCCCTCGGTCATGGTCGGCGACAGCGCCGGCATCAGGATCTCGATCGGCATTCCCTCACCCTAATCGGTGCCTCCGCTGCCTGGGCAGGGACACCTGTTCGTGGTCGCCTATGCCACCATCACGTCGGTAAAGAGCTCCGCCGGATCGGGCTCGGGGCTGTTCTGCGCGAACTCGGCGGCATCGGCGACGATCGCCTTGATCTCGCGGTCGATTTCCTTGAGGGCGTCCTCGTTCACCTGGCCGGAGGCGAGCAGAAGTGCGCGCACGTTCTCGATAGCGTCCTTTTCGGAGCGCACCTTGGTGATCTCGTCGCGGGTGCGGTACTTGCCGGGGTCGGACATGGAATGGCCGCGGTAGCGATAGGTGCGCATCTCCAACAGGATCGGCCCGGCGCCCGAGCGGCAATGGGCGACCGCGCGCACGCCGGCCGCCTTCACGGCGAGGACATCCATGCCGTCCACCTGCTCGCCGGGAATGCCGAAGGGCGCCCCGCGCAGGTAGAAGTCCGATCCGGCCTTGGCCCGCGTCACCGCCGTGCCCATGGCGTACATGTTGTTCTCGACCACGAAGATGACCGGCAGCTTCCAAAGGGAGGCCATATTGAAGGTCTCGAACACTTGCCCTTGATTAGCGGCGCCCTCGCCGAAGTAGACCGCGGAGACGTTCTTCGAGCCCTGGTACTTCATCGACAGCGCGATGCCGGCGCCGATCGGCACCTGGGCGCCGACGATGCCATGGCCGCCGTAGAAGTTCTTAGCGCGGCTGAACATGTGCATCGAGCCGCCCTTGCCCCTGGAGTAGCCGTCGCGGCGCCCGGTGAGTTCCGCCATCACCCGCTTCGGGTCCATGCCGCGCGCCAGCGTGTGACCGTGATCGCGGTAGGAGGTGATCATCACGTCGTCGGGCGCGAGCGCGTGTTGCATGCCCACGACCACTGCTTCCTGGCCGATGTAGAGGTGGCAGAATCCGCCGATCAGCCCCATGCCGTACATCTGCCCCGCGCGCTCCTCGAAGCGGCGGATCAGCAGCATGTCGCGATAGCAGCCGAGCAGGTCCGCGACGGTCGCGGCCGGCGCGCGTGCCTGGTTGCCGCGGCTAGCCGCGGATTTCGCCTTTGCTGCCGTCGCCATCGACCCCTCTCGTCGCTGCGTCGGCACCCTGCCGCCGCGCCGTGGCTGATGCGAGGGTACGGACAACGCCCAATACGTTCAAGGAAAAGTGCCCATTTGGCCGGTCAGCGGGACGGCGCCCCCGGCCGGTTGAGCAGGATGACGACCTCATCCCCGCCGGCGAGGTTCAACAGGAACCGCGCCCGCTCGTCCAACATGTCGAGATCCAGGTTATCGGGCCGCAGCGATGAAGCCCGCACCTCGCCCTGGTGCCGCTCGATCGCCAGGTCGGCGGCGGTCGCCTGCAACTGGGCGATGCCACGGGACAATCCAATCCACGCGAACAGCCCACGGTCTCCCTCCAGGGCATGATAGGCGAAGTAGATCATGGCGGCGGCGCAGAAGAGCGGCGCCACCCCGTCCCGCGCCCGGCGGCGCACCCGGCGCATCAGGGTCATGGCCGTCCCCTGGCGCGGACCCTGGCACTGATCGGCGCCTTAAAGCTTTGGCAAGTTTCGCGGGCGACGATGGGGTACCACCATCCGGCTCGAGGTCGTGCGATGCAGCCGTTGGAGCTCACTCCCGACCAGATCGTGCGCGAGGCGTCGGCAGACGAACTCGCCACCCGTCTGACCGCGGTCGAACTGACCGACCTGCGTACGCGTGGCGGCACTGTCCTGATTGCCGGCGATGGGCGCATGGTGATCGATCCCGGACACGGGCGGCCGGTGGAGCCAGTCGAGCCGCACTCTATCCCCCCTCGGCCGCAAGGTCGACACCACCGTCAAGGGAGCGAAGACTGGCCGCCGTGCCAAGGTGGACCGCCGCGCCTGAGTCTAGCGCAAAAGCGCCGCGCGACCCGCATAGCGGGCCGAGGCGCCGAGCGCCTCTTCGATCCGGATCAACTGATTGTACTTGGCGAGCCGGTCGGAGCGCGCGAGCGAGCCGGTCTTGATCTGCCCGCAATTGGTGGCGACGGCGAGATCGGCAATGGTCGCATCCTCGGTCTCGCCCGAGCGGTGCGACATTACCGCCCGATAGCGCGACCGGTGCGCCAGGTCCACCGCCGCCAGGGTCTCGGTCAAGGTGCCGATCTGGTTGACCTTGACCAGGATGGCATTGGCGACCCCGCGACCGATGCCGTCGGCGAGGCGCTTCGGATTGGTGACGAAGAGATCATCGCCGACCAGCTGGCAGCGCCCGCCGATCGCCTTGGTCAAGGCCGCCCACCCGTCCCAGTCGTCCTCGGCCATGCCGTCCTCGATCGAGACGATGGGATAGCGGCGGACGAGATCGGCGTACATCTCGACCATGCCCGCGCCGTCGAGGGTCTTGCCCTCCCCTTTCAGCACGTAGCGGCCACCCTGGTAGAACTCGGTTGCGGCGGCATCCAGTGCGAGCATCACGTCCTCGCCCGGGCGGCGCCCGGCCTGCTCGATGCC
>SHWA01000002.1 GCA_009693995.1 Alphaproteobacteria bacterium
CCCGCCCGCTCCGGCGCCGCCCGCGCCCCGAACAGACCCGCTTGCCCCGCTTCCGGCATCGCCCCCGCCTCCACCTGGTGACCGACCTGCCGATTCTACTCAACCTCCCGCATCGGCGGAATCCCGTGCGCGAGGGAAACATTTACAGGTTCTGAGCCGACCGCACCGGGACCGGGCCTGGGCCCGGTCCCGCCGCCGCTGCGAACCGGTTCGCAGTCGTCACCGCTTGTGTCGGTAGCGCTTGTTGTAAGGCGACGGCGCACTTCCCATACTGGGGCCATGCGCCGCCGCCGCAATGGTACGCCCCATCCTGCCCTCGACGGGCCGCGCCCGTGCGAGCACCCCGGCTGCCTGGCCGAGGGGGTCCATCCAGCGCCGCGGTCGCGCAATCAGCTGCGCGACTTCTACTGGTTCTGTGTCGACCATGTGCAGGAGTACAACCGCGGCTGGGACTTCTTCGCCGGCATGAGCCCCGAGGAGATCCTCGCCTTCCGCACCGCCGACGTGGTCGGCCATCGGCCGACTTGGCGCATGGGCGTGCGGGGAAGCTGGCGCGGCGAGGCTCCCGCTTACGATGCCAACGACCCGTTCGATGGGATGCAGCGTGCCTTCACGCGCGGCGGCGAGACGGCGCCGCGCCCGCGTGTGCTCACCCGTGAGGAGCGCGACGCGCTCAGTTTGATGGACCTCGACGCGCCGGTCGACCGCCAGGAACTGAAGCGCCGCTACCGCGTACTGGTGAAGCGCCACCACCCCGACGCCAATGGCGGCGACAAGGGCGCCGAGGCGCGGCTGCGCGCGATCATCCAAGCTTATGACTGCCTGCTGGCGCTCGCCGACAAGTGAGCCAGGACGCCCCTTGCGGCAGCGGTTGGCGCGTGATAGGTCACGCGTGGCTGATCTGTGACAGATGGCCACAGGGGGCGTCCTCACCGCCGCGAATCCCGCGGCTTCGCAGTCAGGCCGCCAGGCGGGGCAGCATCGGTGAAAGGTGGTTGCTCGCCGCGTGAAACATGACGCCAGTCACCGCATGCCGTAGAGAGTTCAGCACCGTGACCAGCACGAGCCCCGAGCGCGCCTCCGCGCATCCCGACCGACCGGACATCAAGATCTCGGTCCGGCAAGTTTTCGGCCTCGACGTGGACTGGGAAGTGCCGGCTTTTTCCGAGCCGACCGAACACGTCCCCGACCTGGACGAGGCCTACCGCTTCGACCACGAGACCACGCTCTCGATTCTGTCGGGTTTTGCCTTCAACCGGCGGGTCCTGATCCAGGGCTACCACGGTACCGGCAAGTCGACCCATGTCGAGCAGGTGGCGGCGCGTCTCAACTGGCCCTGCATCCGCGTCAACCTGGACAGCCACATCAGCCGCATCGACCTGATCGGCAAGGACGCGATCGTGATCCGCAATGGCCTGCAGGTGACCGAGTTCCGCGAAGGCATCCTGCCCTGGTGCCTGGGTCACGCCACCGCGCTCTGCTTCGACGAGTACGACGCCGGCCGCCCCGACGTGATGTTCGTGATCCAGCGCGTGCTCGAGGTCGAGGGCAAGCTGACCCTCCTGGACCAGAATCGCGTGATCCGCCCGCACCCGGGCTTTCGCCTCTTTGCCACTACCAACACGATCGGGCTCGGCGACACCACCGGCCTCTATCATGGCACCCAGCAGATCAACCAGGGCCAGATGGACCGCTGGAACGTGGTTGCCACCCTGAACTACCTGCCCCACGAGGACGAGGTCGAGATCGTCCTCGCCAAGGCGCCGCAATATGCCAACAAGGAAGGCCGCGAGACGGTCTCCAAGATGGTCCAGGTGGCCACCCTGTCGCGCAACGGCTTCGTCGCCGGCGACATCTCGACCGTGATGTCGCCGCGCACCGTGATCACCTGGGCGCAGAATGCCGAGATCTTTAATGAACTCGGCCTCGCCTTCCGCCTGACCTTCCTCAACAAGTGCGACGAGTTGGAGCGGCAGACGGTGGCGGAATACTACCAGCGGTGCTTCGGCACCGAGCTGCCGGAGGCGGCGGCCAGCCGGGTCGTGTGACCGCCCGCCGATGAAACCAGGATGAGCACGCCGGAAGGCCCAGTCGAGGAGTTCCGCCGCGCGGTCGCGGCGACCATGCGCGCCATCAGCAGCGACCCCGAGATGTCGCTGACCTTCACCCCCGACCGCCGCTCGCTCTCGGGCCACGAGGCGCGCATCCCCATACCCGCCCGGCACCTGCCGGAGGAGGACGTGCGCCGGGTGCGCGGCGAGGCGGATTCCATGGCGCTCTGGCGCGCCAACCACAACGAGAAGCTGCACGCCCGGCGCATGCCCCAGGGCCGGCCGGCCCAGGACATCTACAACCAGGCGGAGCGCGCCCGCTGCGAGGCGATCGGCGCCAACGCCATGGCCGGCGTCGCCACCAATCTCGCCGCGGCGCTGACCGAGCGCTGCGCGGGGCGCGGCTTCGAGGCGATCACCAACGCGGCGGACGCGCCGATCGGCGACGCGGTCGCCCTGCTGCTGCGCGAGCACCTGACCGGCGCGCCTCCGCCCGAGAACGCCCGCACCATGGTCGATGCCTGCCGCGAATTCATCGAGGGCCGCGCCGGCCCGCACTGGGAGACCCTCGCCGCCACGCTCGGCAACCAGGAACGCTTCGCCCGCACCATCCGCCGGCTGATCGCCGATCTGGAGATGGGCGAGGCCGAGGCCGACCAGGAGGAGACCAGCGAGGAGTTCATGGAAGCGGAGGCCGACGAGGGCGGTGCCGACCCCGACGCCGAGGGCGACGCCGCGGAAGCGCGCCAGCCTGACAGCGCCTCCTCGGGCCCCGCCGACGTCGACGACTCCCTCGACAGTGACGTGACCGACGCCGACGCGGAAGCCGACGAGCCGATGCCGGGCGAAGGCGACGAGGACGGCCGCCGCGCCGGCCAGCCCCGGCGCCCGGACGGAGCGGGCACGCACGGCCCCAACAGCAACTACCGCCCCTTCACCGTCATGTACGACGAGGTGGTGGAGGCGGACGAGTTGTGCGAGGCGGAGGAGCTCACGCGGCTGCGCGCCCAGCTCGACCGCCAGCTCGCGAGCCTGCAGGGCGTGGTCAGCCGCCTCGCCAACCGGCTGCAGCGCCGCCTGCTGGCCAAGCAGACCCGCTCCTGGGAGTTCGACCTGGACGAGGGCCTGCTCGATAGCGGGCGCCTCAGCCGCGTGGTCACCAATCCGGTCCACGCGCTCTCCTACAAGGTCGAGAAGGAAACCAATTTCCGCGACACCGTGGTCTCGCTGCTGATCGACAACTCGGGCTCCATGCGCGGCCGCCCGATCACGGTCGCGGCGATGAGCGCCGACATCCTCGCGCGCACCCTCGAGCGCTGCGCGGTCAAGGTCGAGATCCTCGGCTTCACCACCCGCGCCTGGAAGGGCGGCCAGTCGCGCGAGAAGTGGCTGGTGGAGGGCAAGCGCGCCAACCCGGGCCGCCTGAACGATCTGCGCCACATCGTCTACAAGGACGCCGACCGCCCCTGGCGGCGCGCGCGCAAGTGCCTCGGCCTGATGCTGCGCGAGGGCCTGCTGAAGGAGAACATCGACGGCGAGGCCCTGCTCTGGGCGCACCAGCGCCTGCTCGCCCGCCGCGAGGACCGCCGCATCCTGATGGTGATCTCGGACGGCGCGCCGGTGGACGACTCCACCCTCTCCGCCAACCCGAGCAGCTATCTGGAGCAGCATCTGCGCGCCGTGATCGACTGGATCGAGGTGCGCTCGCCGGTCGAGCTGACCGCGATCGGCATCGGCCACGACGTGACCCGCTATTACCGCCGCGCCGTCACCATCGTCGATGCCGAGCAGCTCGGCGGCACCATGCTGGAGAAGCTGGCCGAACTGTTCGACGACGACACGGCGGTGCGCTCCGCCACGCCGCGCCGCCGCGCCGCGCGCTGATCCGTCGGCAACCTTGGCGAGTCGCCCCCGCCTGACAGCCGCCGCGTCACGCTTTCTTAACCCTTAACCATTCCGCAACGTCTGCGCCGCCATCATCCGCGGTGGCTTCCCGAGCGGCCGCCAGCCGCGCATGACGGGTGCGATGAGCGCTTCACCTTTGGTTCTGATCGCGGTGTTGGGTTTCGCCGGACTGCTTCTGGTCGCGGCCATCACAGATTTGCGTTCGCGCCTGATCCCGGACTGGGTGTCGGTGGCGATGCTCGCGCTCTATCCGCTTTACGCCTAGGCCGCGGGGGCGACGCACTGGGCGGGCGCGCTCGGCGTCGCCGGCGTGGTGTTCGCCGCCGGATTCGGGCTGTTCGCCCTCGGGATCGCGGGCGGCGTGGTCGCCTTGTCGGCGCTGGCCGCGCTCGCGCTCTGGCGCGGGCGCAAGGCGATCGCCGGCTACGGCATCCCCTACGGCGTCGCCATCGCCGCCGGTGGCCTCACCATCGCCCACCGACTGGTCATGAGCTGAGAGACGGCTGGAGGACTGACCGGAGATGATCGCGCGCACCATGACGCTCGGACTGCTGGCCCTCGGGGTGGCGGCCGGCGCCGCCCACTTCGCCCGCAACTGGGTCGAGGCGCAAAAGGCGGTCGCGCCGCTGGTCACCCAGGCCCAGTCCGCGCCGGCGCCCAAGCCCGGCATGCAGATCATGGTGGCCAAGAAGGCCCTCCCCACCGGCCATTTCCTGAAGGCCGACGATCTGCGCTGGCAATCCTGGCCGGACGCCAACCTCCACCCCGGCTATCTCAAGAAGGGCCAGAGCGAGATCGAGACCCTGGTCGGCGCGGTGGTGCGCGCCGGCATCGCCGCCGGCGAGCCGGTCTCGGACGGGCGCATCGTCAAGCCCGGCGAGCGCGGCTTCATGGCGGCGGCGCTGCAGCCGGGCATGCGCGCGGTCACCGTGCCGGTGAATGCGACCACGGGCAATGCCGGCTTCGTGTTCCCCGGCGACCATGTCGATCTGATCCTGACCCACGCCATCGGCGAGCAGACCGACGCCGCCGAGGGAACGCCAGCCAGGGCGCACCGCGCCAGCGAGACCGTGTTGACGGACCTGCGCGTGCTGGCCATCGACCAAAGCACCAACGACCAGGACGGCAAGCCGGCGGTCGCCAAGACCGCGACCCTCGAGGTGACGCCGAAACAGACCGAGGTGATCACGGTGGTGATCGAACTCGGCAAGCTGTCGCTGTCGCTGCGGAGCCTGGCCGCGACCCAGGACCCGGCGTCGGTGCCGGAGCCGGCGCCCGGCAGCCACACCTGGGACAGCGACGCCAGCAGCCTGCTGACCCAGAAGCGCGGCGGCGACCAGCCGCCACACAAGTTGAACCTGATGCGCGGCGCCGAGACGACGGAGCTGTTCTTCGTCAAGAAGTTCGCGCGCTGAGGGAGTCGCCCATGTCCCGCTTCCCCGTCCTGTTGGTCGCCCTGGTCGTCGCCGCCGCGTTGGCCACGCCCGCCGCCGGCCAGCGCCCCGCGCCGGCGCCTGAGACCGAAGCGGCCGCCGGCAGCATCGAGGTCGAGGTCAACAAGGGCACCCTCGTCCGACTCAGCCGCGCCGCCACGGCCGTGTTCATCGCCGATCCCAAGATCGCCGACGTGCAGGTGAAATCGCCGACGCTGATCTACGTCTTCGGCCGCGGCGCCGGCGAGACCAGCCTCTACGCCGTCGACGGCGAAGACCGCACCCTGCTCAATCGCAGCATCACGGTGCGACACAATCTGAGCCGGCTGCGCGAATCGCTCAAGTCGCTGCTGCCCCATGCCGCCATCACCGTCGATTCGGTCGAGCTCGGCTTCCTGCCCGAGCGCCGCGCCGCGCTCGAGAACTTGAATCGGCGCACCAACATGCCGGAGATCCGCGGCGTCGTGAACACGCTCATGCAGACCGAACGCTACGGCACCCCGCTCGCCCAGTCCTTGCGCGTGCTCTCGGCCGAATTCCGCAACGAGCGCATGATGCGCGCCGAGGAGAAGGCGGCGCGGCTGCCCGCGATCCTGACGGTGCCGATGATCCTCTTCATCCTGCCGCCGCTCTTCATCGTGCTGATCGGTCCGGCCGCGCTCAAGACCGTCACCGCGCTGCGCCAGCTCGGCTACATGAATTGAGGCGAGCGAAACTTTTCGTTGCCTGGCTCGGCCCCCCCGACCAGTATACGCCGCTGTTCGGCTCCCCAAGGGGCCATCAGCCACCGATACGAGGCGTCGCAGCATGAGCCGGAATGTCGCCATCGTCGGATCCGGCCCGGGCGGCTTTTACACTGCCGAGGCCTTGTTGAAGGCCTGTCCCGGCTGCCGGATCGACATCATCGACCGCCTGCCCACCCCCTATGGCCTGATCCGCGCCGGGGTCGCCCCGGACCATCAGACCACCAAGAAGGTCGCGCGCAACTTCCGCGCAACCGCGCTCTCCGGCCCGGTCGCCTACCTCGGCAACGTCGAGGTCGGGCGCGACGTGAGCGTGGCTGATTTGCAAGCGTGCTACGACGCGGTGGTCTTCGCCATCGGCATGCCGCACGACAAGGCGCTCGGGATTCCGGGCGAAGACCTGGCGGGCGTGATCGGCTCGGCGGCATTCGTCGGCTGGTACAACGCGCACCCCGACTTCCGCGACCTGAACCCGCCCCTCGACACCCAGGCCGTGGTCGTGGTCGGCACCGGCAACGTCGCCATCGACTGCGCCCGGGTGCTGGTGAAGACCCGGGCCGAGATGGCCGAATCGGACCTGCCCGAATACGCCCAGGCCGCGATCGAGGCGGCGCCGATCCGCGACGTTTACATGGTCGGCCGGCGCGGCCCCATCGAAGCCAAGTTCACCAACGTGGAGCTGCGCGAGATGGGCGAACTGGAGGCCGCCATGCCGGTGGTGGACGCGGCCGTCCTTCCCGCCTCGGCCGCCGATTACCCCGGCCTCTCCGACCGCGACCGCCGCCTGAAGGAGCGCAACCTCGCCTCCTTGCGAGAATTTGCGACCGCCGAAGCCAAGGGGCGCCCGAAGCGGGTGCACTTCCTGTTCAACCTGGCGCCGGTCGCGATCCTGGGCGAGGCCCGGGTACGGGCGGTGCGCTTCGAGCAGACCCGGGTCGAGGGCGAGCGCGCGGTCGGCACCGGCGAGTTCAGCGAAATCCCTTGCGGCCTGGTAATTCCCGCCATCGGCTACCGCTCCTCTGGCCTCGACGGCGTGCCGTTCGATGCACGGTCCGGCACCATCGCCAATGCCGATGGGCGGGTCGGCGACGGCCTCTATGCGGTGGGCTGGATCAAGCGCGGGCCGACGGGCGTGATCGCCACCAATCGCCCCGACGGCGTGGCGGTTGCCGGCCACATCGCCAAGGACATCGCGAGCGGTACCAAACCCGGGCGCGAGGCGCTGTTCGCGCTCCTCGCCGGGCGTGGCGTGCGTGTCACCTCCTTCCCCGACTGGGAACGGATCGAGGCCGCCGAGACCGCCGCGGCCGCGCCCCCGGCGCCGCGCCGAAAGTTCGCGCGCATCAAGGACATGCTGGAACTGCTCGGACCCGGATCCTGAGTCCCGCCGAAACTGGTCAGGGCGGCACTGGATTTCGCGGGCGTGGGCCCTCAATTATAGTTGCAAGCCGGCGCTCAAGCTGAGACAACAACGCGTGTGTTGGCTGGCCCCCGGCGGCGGCGGCCGTGACCTGCGCCGGGATGCTGGGGTATTGATACGGTAGAGGCTCCCAGGGACATGTCCGCAGACGCAGCCCGGGTATTGCACCAGGCGCACCGTCAGGAGATCGATTCGGTGGTCGTGCGCTTCGCCGGGGATTCCGGCGACGGCGTGCAGGTGACCGGCGGCCAGTTCACCTCGGCGACCGCCCTCGCCGGCAACGACTTCGCCACCTTCCCCGATTTTCCGGCCGAGATCCGCGCCCCCGCCGGCACCACCTTCGGCGTCTCGGCGTTCCAGATCAATTTCGGCTCTACCGCCATCGACACCGCCGGCGACCAGCCCGACGCGCTGGTCGCGCTCAATCCGGCGGCGCTCCGGGTCAACATCCAAGATCTGCCGACCGGCGGCCTACTGATCATCGACACGGGCGAGTTCAACGAGCGCAACCTGCGCAAGGCGGGCTACCAGGCCAATCCGCTCGAGGACGGCGCCTTGCAACAGTACCGCGTGGTGCCGATCGACATCTCGCGCCTCACCCTGGAGGCGGTCAAGGCGTTCGGCCTGAGCCAGAAGGACGGGCTCAGGTGCAAGAATTTCTGGACCCTCGGCCTGGTTTCCTGGATCTACGACCGCGACCGCGCGCCCACCGTCGCCTGGCTGAAGTCGCGCTTCGCCAAGCGCCCGGAACTGGCGGAAGGCAACATCGCCGCCCTGAACGCCGGCCACGCCTTCGGCGAGACCATGGAGGCCGACGATTTCACTGGCTACACGGTGCCCAAGGCGGAGATCGCGCCCGGCCTCTACCGCAGCGTGACCGGGGCCGAGGCCCTCTCGTGGGGCCTGGTGGCCGGGGCACAGCTTGCCGGGCTGAAGGTAGTATTCAGCTCCTATCCCATCACGCCGGCCTCCTCGCTGCTCCACATCCTCGCGGGCCTCAAGCACTTCGACGTGACCACCCTCCAGGCCGAGGACGAGATCGCCGCTTGCTGCGCCGCCATCGGCGCCTCCTACGCCGGCGCCCTCGGCATCACCTCGAGTTCGGGACCGGGGGTGGCGCTCAAGACCGAGGCCCTCGGCCTCGCCATCTCGACCGAGCTGCCGCTGGTGCTGGTCAACAGCCAGCGCGCCGGCCCCTCGACCGGCATGCCGACCAAGACCGAGCAGTCCGACCTCTACCAGGCGATCTATGGCCGCAATGCCGATTCGCCGCTCGCCGTGGTGGCGGCGCGCTCGCCGGCGGATTGCTTCGACGTGGCGATCGAGGCAGTGCGCCTTGCCACCCGCTACATGACTCCGGTGATCCTGCTGAGCGACGGCTATATCGGCAACTCGGCCGAACCGTGGCTGATCCCCGATTTCGACAAGCTGCCGCCTATGCCGGTCGCGTTCCATACCGAGCGCGCCGGCTTCCACCCCTTCCTGCGCAATCCGGTAACGCGCGCGCGGGTCTGGGCCAAGCCGGGCACGCCCGGCCTCGAGCACCGCATCGGCGGCATCGAGAAGGACTATGACAGCGGCAACATCTCGTACGACGCCGCCAACCACCAGCGCATGACCGATGCGCGCGCCGAGAAGATCCAGCGCATCGCCGACGACATCCCGCCGCAGACGGTCTCCAACGGCGCGCCGAGCGGCGACCTCGCCATCGTCGGCTGGGGCTCGACCTATGGCCCGATCAACCGCGCGGTGCACAACCTGCGCCACGCCGGGCTCAATGTGTCGCATATCCACATCCGCCACCTGTGGCCGCTGCCGCGGAACCTGGGACCGTTGCTCCAGGGCTACCGGCGCGTGCTGGTGCCGGAGATGAACAAGGGCCAGCTCAGGACCGTGCTGCGCGCCGAGTACCTGGTTGCCGCCGAGGGGCTGAACAAGGTCACCGGCCAGCCGTTCAAGATCCGCGAGATCGAGGCCGCCGCGCGCAAGATGCTGGGCGCCTGAGAGGAACCCTGCCATGAACGAGATCACCCGGCCCCAGGCCCTGCAGCCAAAGGACTTCGCCTCCGACCAGGAGGTGCGCTGGTGCCCGGGCTGCGGCGACTACGCGATCTTGAAGGGTGTACAGCGGGCGCTGGCCGACATCGGCACCCCGCCCGAGCAGGTGGTGTTCGTCTCCGGCATCGGCTGCGCCGCGCGGTTTCCCTACTACCTCTCGACCTATGGCTTCCACACCATCCACGGCCGGGCGCCGCCGGTCGCGACCGGTATCAAGCTCGCCAACCCCGAGCTCGACGTCTGGGTGGTGACCGGCGACGGCGATGCGCTCTCGATCGGCGGCAACCATCTGCTGCACGTGCTGCGGCGCAACGTGGATCTGCAGATCTTGCTGTTCAACAACGAGATCTACGGTCTGACCAAGGGCCAGTACTCACCCACTTCGCGCACCGGCACGCGCTCACCCTCGACCCCGACGGGCTCGGTGGACAACCCGGTCAACCCGTGCGTGTTCGCCCTCGGCGCCGCGGCGCGGTTCGTGGCGCGCACCATCGACACGGCCCAGAAGCTGATGCCGGACGTGCTGCGGCGGGCGCACGCCCACAAGGGCGCATCCTTCGTCGAGATACTGCAGAACTGCATCGTCTACAACGACGGCGTGTTCGACGGCGTCACCGACAAGGCGGTCGCCGCCGACGCCCAGATCCACGTCCAGAACGGCAAGCCGCTGCGCTTCGGCAAGAAGCTGGAGAAGGGGCTCAGGCTCAAGCCCGGCACCCTGACGCTCGAGGTGGTCCAGGTCGGCGAGGGCGGCGTGGCGGAGGGCGGCATCCTGGCGCACGACGAGACCAACCGGGTGCTGGCCTCGCTTCTGGCCACCATGCAGCCCCCAGACTTCCCCGAGGCGATCGGCGTGATCTATTGCAGCCCCGCCGACTCCTACGAGACGCTGATGGTGCAGCAGGTGGAAGCGGCCAAGGCCCAGCGCCCGAACGCGAAACTCAGCGCGCTCTTGCGCGGCGGCCACGTCTGGGAAGTGCAGTAGGGCTCACTCCCGGGCCGTGGGTGCCGGCGCGCGCAAGCAGCAGAGCGCGAGCAGCGCCGCCAGGCTGAGCCCGGCCGAGAGGATGAGGGAGTAGAGCCCGACCCGGTCGATCAGCATGCCGAAGAGCAGCGGCGCCGCCGCCTGGGTCAGGCGCGCCGGCACGCCGATCAGCCCCTGCCGCCGGCCATAGCCCACGGGACCGAAGAGGGCGAGGGGCAGCGTCCCCTTGGCGATCGTCATGATGCCGTTGCCGGCCCCGTGGAGGAGCGCGAACGCCGCCGCCGCCGGCGCTCCCAACCCCATCACCAGCCCGGCGCCGATGACGTGGCCGAGGGTGGCGAGCCGCGCCGTGAGAAGCGGGTGAACGCGGCGCAGGACGCCGAACTCGACCAGGCGCGCCGCCACTTGGGCGGGGCCGATCAGGGCACCGGCCGCGACCGCCGCGGCCGGCGAGGCGCCGGCGCTTTCCAGCAGGCGCGGCAGATGCGCCGCCATGGCGCCGGCGATGAACCAGCCGGCGGCGAACACAAAGGCGAGGAGGGCCATGGCGTGGCGCGGCGCCGGCGGCAGCGGCTGGGCCGGCGGCTCCGAGCCCCGCGCTTCTCTCGCCGACGGTAGTCCGAAGAGGTTGAGGGGGAGGGCAACGGCGAGATGCAGCGCGGCCCAGACCAGGCACGCGCCGCGCCAGCCGAGCTTGGCCTCACACACCGCCGAGAGCGGCCAGGCGACCGTCGAGGCGAAGCCGGCGATCAGGGTGATGCCGGTGATCGGCGCGCGGGCCGCGCGGCCGTACATGCGGGCGAGGGTGGCGAAGGCGGCGTCATAGAGCCCGATCCCCATGCCGACGCCGAGCAGCAGCCAGCCGAGCAGCAGCGTCCAGCGGTCCCAGGCGCCGGCGAGGAGGAGAAGCGCGGCGGCGAACACCAGATTGGAGACCGCCAGCACCACGCGCCCGCCGAACCGGTCGATCGCCCGCCCGGCGCTCGGGCCGAGCGCGGCCGTGAGCAGCAGCGCACCCGAGAAGGCGCCGAACACCCAGGCGGGGGCGAGGCCGAGCGTCGCGGCCATCGGCGCCGCCAGGATCGCCGGCAGATAGTAGCTCGACCCCCAGGCGAGGGTCTGGGTCACGCCGAGGGTCACGACGACCGGGGTGGTTCTGGCAATGGTCATCGTCCTCGGCGCTGGCTGGCAGTTGGGCGCGTCCTAGTGCACCTATTCAAACACTCTAAATTCCCGTCTGCCTTCACCCCCACCCCATCCCTCCCCCCTTGCGGGGGAGGAGCGGGCGCGAATGCGCCCGATCGCGGGGGGTGCCGGCGAACCAACCAACAGATTGTGGCAGCGCCCTAAAGGCTGACTTCTTCCGCCTCCTTGGGCGCCTTGCAGACCACGGCCGAGCCGCGCTCCTGAATCAGTTGCCGGCAGACCGCGAACTTGGCGTCGATGGCGTCGTCGTTCTGGTCGGGGTCGTGATGGGAGATGTGCAGCTCCTTGACCTCGGCGCGTACCGCCAGATCGACCACCTGGCTGACGCAGGAATGGCCCCAGCCGACCTTGGATTCGTATTCGCGGTCGGTGTAGGTGGTGTCGGTGATCAGGATGTCGCACTCGCGCACGAAGTTGGCGAGGCGGTTGACGTAGTCCTCCGAGAAGAAGTCGCTGTCGGGCAGGAACATCTCGTTGTCGGTGACGTAGCAGACGGCGCGCCCGCCGTACTCGACGTGGTAGCCGAGGCAGTACCCCGGGTGCGACAGCAGCATGGTCTTCACGGTCACGCCGTCGATCTCGTAGGTCCCCTCTTTCAAGTCACGGAAGGTCACGTAGGCGCCGAACTCGCGGATGGTGATCGGGAAGTAGACTCCCTCCATCTGCGACGAGATCAGGTCACGCATGGAGAGTTTACCGTGGGAGGCGCCGAGGATCTCGAACTGGTTGCCCTGCATGTAGAGCGGCGTGAAGAACGGGAACGCGTTGATATGATCCCAGTACGGGTGCGAGATGAAGATCTTGCCGTCGATGCGCCGCTTGCGCTTGGCCATCAGCTCGTTCGCCAGCTCCTTGATGCCGCTGCCGCAATCGAAGATGAACAGCTTGTCGTTGGGCATCGTGAGGGCGACGCAGTTGGTGTTCCCGCCGTAGTGCAGCGAGCGCTGGCCCGACACGGGCAGCGTGCCGCGCACGCCCCAGTACTTGAGCGTCATCTTGTCGGACAGGACGGACAGGATGTCGGGCAGGAAGGAGGCGGGGCGGATCGGTTTCAGGATATAGCCGTTGGCGCCCATCTCGAACGCGCGCTTGCGGTCGAACTCGTAGGCCTTGCCCGAGAGGATGATGATCTTGAGCCCCGGCACGTCGGGGGACGCGCGCAGCTGCCGGCACATCTCCAGCCCGTCGAGTTCGGGCATCATGATGTCGAGCAGCACGCAGTCGGGCTTGGCCTGCGGAATCTCGGCCAGCGCCTCCACGCTGGAGGAGTTGGTAACCACTTCGTGGCCGGCCTTCTCCAGCAGCGCCTTGGCCATGCCGAGGGCGGTCGGATCGTCGTCGAGCAGATAGAACTTCAGCCGTTCCGCCATGCCGTCATCCGCAGTCTCCCGCCTGGGGACGAAGGCCCGCCCCTGGCCCCATGGCGCCGGCGCCTCGCCGCTCCAGGACTATACATGCCCCGCCGGGCGTGAGAAATCACCCCCTCGGCTCACAAGCCCGAATTGATACGCGCCGCCACGGCGGCGGCATAGGCCCGGGTGCCGAGCGGCCCGCCGAGGTCCTGGGTCCGCCCCGAGGCGGTCGCGAGCTGGGCATCGACGGCGCGCACCATGGCCGCCGCCGCCTCGGCCAGGGCGTTCCGCTGGTGCCGGTCCGCCAGCCATTCCAGCATCATTCCGGCCGAGAGCAGAAGCGCGGTCGGATTGGCGCGGTCCTGGCCGGCGATGTCGGGGGCCGAGCCATGGCTCGCCTGGGCCACCACCCGCTTGTCGCTGGCGTTCACCGAGGGCGCCAGGCCGAGGCCGCCGGACAGCTCCGCCGCCTCGTTGGAGATGATGTCGCCAAACATGTTGGTCGCGACCATGACGTCGAAGGCCTCGGGCGTGCGCACCAGGAGGGCAGCGACCGCATCCACCAGCAGCTCGTCGACCGCCACGTCGGGAAAGTCCTTCAGCCCCTCCAGAACCCCCTCGCGGAACAGGCCGTCGGAGATCTTGAGCACGTTCGCCTTGTGCACGATGGTGAGCCGCTTGCGACGCCGGCGGGCCACCTGGCCGGCGACGCGGCCGATGCGCTGCGAACACTCCCGAGTGATGCGCCGGACCGCCAGCGCGAGGTCGGGCGTCGGCATGAACTCCCCCGACCCCAGCGCCATGTTGCGGTCGGCGTAAAAGCCCTCGGTGTTCTCGCGCACGATCACCAGGTCCATCCGCGGCACTACCGCCGGCACGCCCAGGCGGGTGCGCGAGGGGCGGATGTTGGCGTAGAGATCCAGCCGCTTGCGGATCGTCGCCGACGGATTGATGCCACCCTGCTCGGGCGGCGGGTAGGAGGCCGAGGAGACCGGACCGAGCACGACACCGGCGGCGGCCTCGGCCTTGGCCACCACGTCCGCGTGCAGCGTGGTGCCGTATGACTCCAGCCCTTTGAACCCGATCTGCTCGGACTCCAGCGCTAGGCCGAGGCCGAAGCGGGCATCCAGCGCCCGGAGCGCGACCTCGGTCGCCGCCGTGATCTCGGGGCCGATGCCGTCGCCAGGCAGCAGCAAGATCCTCATGCCAGGTCCTCCAGTCCGCGGGCCGGCATTCTAGGGTGCCGGCACCCGCGCGATCCAGTGTGCACCGCCGCCTCTGTGCCCCGCCGCCTCTTGCAGCGGCAGGCCGATGCCCCGAGACTGCCGCCCTCGGCGGGCAAGGGAGAGACCGGAATGGGCGAGTTCGGCTTCGGGCAATCGGTCCCGCGCAAGGAGGACCTCAGGCTCCTGACCGGGCGCGGCCGCTACGCCGACGATCTCGACCTGCCCGGCCAGGCGCACGCCTGGATGGTGCGCTCGCCCCACGCCCATGCCCGCATCCTGAAGATCGACGCGTCCCAGGCGCTGGCCGTCCCCGGCGTGGCTCTGGTGCTCACTGGCGCGGATGTGCGGGCCGCCCGGCTCAAGGGCATGCCCTGCACCATGATGCCGAAGGATGCTCGGGGGGCGGATGGGCTGGGCGCCGGCCCGTTCGTGCCCGAGTATCCCGTGCTGGCCGATGGCGTGGTGCGCTTCGTCGGCGAGAGCGTCGCCATGGTGGTGGCCGAGACCCGCGGCGGCGCCCGCGACGCCGCCGAGCGCCTGGTGGTCGATTACCAGCCGCTGCCGGCGGTGATCGACCTGACGGCCGCGGCCCGCGCCGATGCCCCGCGCGTCTTCGCGGGCACCGGCGGCAACATCGGCTTCGTCTTCGAGCAGGGGGATGCCGCCCGGGTCGCCGCCGCGTTCGCCGGCGCCGAGCGCGTGGTGCGCCGCACCCTGGTCAACAACCGCGTGGTGGTCGCCGCCATGGAGCCGAGGGGCGCGCTCGGCAGCTTCGATGCCCTCTCCGGCCGCTACACGCTGCATGCGCCGACCCAGATGCCCCACGGCCTCCGCCGTGCGGTCACCACCGTGATGGGCCTGGCGGAGACCGACCTCAGGGTCGTGGTCACCGACGTCGGCGGCTCGTTCGGCATCAAGAACTCGATCTATCCGGAGCTGCCGCTTGTCCTGCTCGCCGCGCGGCGCTTGGGGCGGCCGGTGAAGTGGATGGCCGAGCGCAGCGATTCCTTCCTCGCCGACTTCCACGGGCGCGACAATTTGAGCGAGGCGGAACTGGCGCTGGACCGGGACGGCACCTTCCTCGCCTTGCGCGTCACCACCTTGGCCAATCTCGGCGCCTATCTCGCCGAGCGCGGGCCGGCGTCGCCGACCGTAAACCTGGCGGCCCTCGTCTGCGCCTACCGCACGCCGGCGATCCACGTCACGGTGCGGGGCGTCTATACCCATACCGTGCCGACCGACGTCTACCGCGGCGCCGGGCGGCCCGAATCCATCTATGTGATCGAGCGCATGGTGGATGCGGCGGCGGCCGAACTCGGGCTGGACCCGATGGCGCTGCGCCAGAAGAACCTGATCCGCCGCGACGCGCTCCCCTACCCCACGCCCATGGGCCAGCGCTACGACGTCGGCCATTTCGAGCACAACCTGGCGGAGGCGATCCGGATCGCCGACCTGGCCAGCTTCAAGGTGCGCCGGGCTGCCGCGGCCAAGCGCGGGCGTCTTGCGGGCATCGGCTTCGGCAACATGGTGGAGCGCGCTGCCGGGCGCTGGGCGGAGATGGCGGAGGTGCGCCTCGACGCTTCGGGCCGCGCCACCGCGCTCATGGGCAGCCAGTCGAACGGCCAGGGCCACGAAACCGCCTACGCCCAGATCGTCGCCGATCGCCTAGGCCTGAGCATGGACGAGGTGACGGTGGTGCAGGGCGACACCGACCGGGTGATCACCGGCAAGGGCACCGGCGGCTCGGCCTCCCTGGTCGCCGCCGGCTCGGCGCTGGGCGCCGCGGTCGAGGCGGTGATCGACAAGGGGAAGCGCATCGCCGCCCACCTGCTGGAGGCGGCTGCGGCCGACGTCGAGTTCGAGCGCGGGCGCTTCGCCATCGCCGGCACCGACCGCACCGTGTCGCTGAAGGCGGTGGCGAAGACCGCCTACGACGCGGCGACCCTGCCCCCCGGTATCACCCCCGGCATCCACGAGGGCGGCACCTACAAGCCGGACAACCCCACCTTCCCCAATGGCTGCCATGTCTGCGAGGTCGAGGTCGATCCCGAGACCGGCCGCATCGCGGTCCTGTCCTATGGCATGGTGCAGGACTTCGGCCGGGTGCTGAACCCGCTGCTGCTGGCCGGGCAGATGCACGGCGGCACGGTGCAGGGCCTGGGCCAGGCGGTCTGCGAGCGCACCGTCCACGATCCCGAAAGCGGCCAGCTCCTGTCGGCGTCATTCATGGACTACTGCCTGCCCCGCGCCGACGACGTGCCGAGCTTCACCCTGGTGCTGCACGAAGTGCCGGCGCCCTCCAACCCCCTCGGCGTCAAGGGCTGCGGCGAGACTGGCGCCGCCGGCGCCCCGCCGGCCCTGGTGAACGCGGTGCTCGATGCGCTCCGCACCCTCGGCGTCAAGACGATCGACATGCCGCTCACGCCCGAGCGCGTGTGGTCGGCGATCCAGGCGGCGGGCGCCCGCGCCGGTTGACAGACGGGACGGAATACTTACGATCGCTCTCGCATCTTGACCATTTTGTCCAAAATATTGGACTTGACTCGGGGACGGATGGACGCCAACCACTCGGTGCCAGCCCGCGCGGCCGGCACCACGCCCGGCCGGGCCTATGGGCGGCTGCTGGAGCTATTGCAGGCGCTCGCCGACTCGCCGGCGGGCCAGAGCGCGCCGCAACTCGCCGCGCGCCTCGGCATGCCGCGCTCGAGTCTCTTCCTGATGCTGCAGGACTGCCGCGAGCGCGGCTATGTCGAGAGCGCCGGCGGGCTGGTGCGCGCGGGCCCGCGCCTGGTGCGGCTCGGCTTCGAGATCGCCGGCGCCTTCGCCGTGCGCCGCCTGGCGCGGCCGGTGCTGGAATCGCTGGCGCGCGAGACCGGCCAGGACGTCTATCTCGGCATCCGCCGCGGGCTGGCCGCGATCTATGTCGAGGTGGTCGAGGGCGCCGAGGCGATCCACCTGAACATGGCCCGCGGCTCGGCGCGGCCGCTGCACGCCACCGCCGTCGGCAAGCTGCTGCTGGCCCACGCGCCGCGCGAGGTGGTTGCGGCGGTAGTGGGGGGCGGGCTGCCGCGGGTGACCGCGCGCACCATCGTCGACCCCGAGCGCCTGCGGCGCGAGCTGGCCTTGATCCGCGCCCAGGGCTTCGCCACCTCGGAGGGCGAGGCGATCGAGGGCATCAACGCCATCGCCGTACCGATCTTCGGCCGCGACGGCGAGATCGCCGGCATCTCCATGGCGCAGCCGGGCACGCCCCCCTTCCGCGATGCCGACCTCTTGATCGCCAAGATGCGCGCCGCCGCGGCCCGCATCGAACGCCTGGGCGGCGGCCCGACCCCGGTCGCGGACACGCAATCATGAGTCTCCGGGTCGGCATCGACGTGGGCGGCACCTTCACCGACTTCGCGCTGCACGATTCGGCCAGCGGAAGCTTGCGGATCGGCAAGGTGCTGACCACGCCGACCGATCCCTCGGTCGGCGTGCTGGCGGGGCTGGACGCCATGGCCACCGCAGCCGGCTGCCAGGTCGCCGACCTGGCCCAGGCGGTCCACGCCACCACCATCGCCACCAACACCGTGATCCAGCGGAACGGCCCGGAGATCGCGCTCCTCACCACCGAGGGCTTCCGCGACGTGCTGATCATCGGCCGGCAGAAGCGCTGGGAGCTCTACGACAACTCGATCGACAAGCCGACCCCCCTCGTCCCGCGCCACCGCACCTGGGAGGTGCCCGAGCGGCTGATGTTCGACGGCCGCGTACACAAGCCCCTCGACGAGGCGGCGGTCAGGCGCGTGGCGCGCGAGATCAGGGACGCAGGAGTCGATATGGTCGCCATCTGCTTCCTGCACGCCTACGTGAACGCGGCGCACGAGCGGCGCGCGGCCGAGATCATCCAGGCCGAGGTACCGGGAATGACCGTGACGCTCTCCTCCGAGGTGTCGCCGATCTACCGCGAGTACGAGCGCGCCTCGACCACCACCATCAACGCCTACGTCATGCCGGCGGTCGCCGCCTATGTGCGCCGCATCGAGCAGGGCCTGGAGAGCCGCGGCGCCCGCCGCGCGCTCTACCTCATGCAGTCGAACGGCGGCATCGCCACGCCTGAGATCGTCACCAAGTTTCCCGTGCGCATCATCGAGTCCGGGCCGGCGGCGGGCGTGCTGACCGCCGCCCGCTACCGCGAGGCCGCTGGCACCGAAAATCTGATGTCCTTCGACATGGGCGGCACCACCGCCAAGATCTGCCTGATCGAGGGCGGGCGCCCGGCGCTCACCGGCCAGTTCGAGGTGGACATGGTCCACCTTAAGAAGAACAGCGGCCTGCCCATGACCATCCCGGCCATCGACCTGGTCGAGATCGGCGCGGGCGGCGGCTCGATCGCCGCGGTGCAGATGGGCACCATCGTGGTCGGCCCGCAGAGCGCGGGCTCGGTGCCCGGCCCGATCTGCTACGGCCGCGGCGGCGCGCGTCCGACCGTGACCGACGCCGACCTGGTGCTCGGCTATCTCAACCCCGACTATTTCCTGGGCGGCGAGATGCGCCTGAATGTGGAGGCCGCGCGCCGCGGCATCGTCGCGGGCGTAGGCGCGGCCCTCGGCATGGACGCGGTCGCCGCCGCCTGGGGCATCCACGAGGTGGTCACCAGCCAGATGGCGCAGGCCGCGCGCGTGGTCTCGGTCGGCCGCGGCAAGGACCCGCGCCACTTCGCCCTGATCCCCTTCGGCGGCGCCGGGCCGGTCCACGGCGCCCGGCTCGCGCGCATGCTGGGCTGCCCGCGGGTGGTGTTCCCCAAGGATGCCGGCGTCGAGTCCGCGATCGGCCTGCTGATGGCGGAACCCTCCTTCGACCTCGCCCGCACCCTGATCGTGCGCCTCGAGGCTGCTGCCCTGCCGGCGGTGAACGCGCTCTACCGCGAGCTCGAGGCAGCGGGGGCGGCGCAACTGGACGCCTGCCGCGTCGACGGCCGGCACCGCCTGGCGCGCAGCGCCGACATGCGGTTCGCCGGCCAGGGTTACGAGATCAACGTGCCGCTCCCCGGCAGCACCTATGGCGCAGATGATGTGGCGCGGTTGCGCGACGCGTTCTTCCGCGAATATGCCACGGCCTATGGCGACCGCGCCTTCGACCGCCGCGATGCGGTCGAGGTGGTGCACTGGCGGCTGACGGCGAGCGTGGCGATCCCGCCGCTCAGCCTGGCACCGCTGCCGGCGGGCGATGGCTCAGCCAAGGAGGCGGCCAAGGGCACGCGGCCGGTCTATTTCCCGGAAGCCGGCGGCTTCACCGATTGCCCGGTCTACGACCGCTACGCCCTCCGTGCCGGCGACACGCTAGCGGGGCCGGCGGTGATCGAGGAACGCGAATCGACGGTCGTGGTGCTGCCGGGGAGCCGCGCCCGGGTGGACGCAGCCGGCAACATCGTGGTCGATCTGGACAGTTGAGGAGGGACCCGGTCATGGCAGCCGTCGATCCGATCACCTTCTCCGTGCTCTGGGGCGGACTGCTGTCGGCGGCGGCCGAGATGGGGGTCACGCTCTCGCGCACCGCCTATTCGGCGGCGGTGCGCGAGGGGCTCGACTACTCGACCGCGCTGTTCGACGCGGATGGCAACATGGTGGCCCAGGGCGACTATTCGCCCGGCCACCTGGGTTCCATGGCCTTCACCGTGCGCAAGGTGCTGGAGACCTACCCGAAGGAGCACCTGCAACCAGGCGACGCCATCCTGCTGAACGACAGCGGTATCGGCTCCGGCCACCTGCCCGACTTCTTCATGATCTCGCCGATCCACGTCGCAGACGAGCTGATCGGCTTCGCCGTCAACTGCGCCCACCACGTCGATGTCGGCGGCTCGGGGGCGGGGTCGCAGGTGATCGAGGGCATCATCGAGAACTACCAGGAGGGCATCCGCTTCCTGCCCACCCGCTGCTATGTCCAGGGCGCGCCGGTCGAGGACATCTTCCGCGTGATCGCCGCCAATGTGCGCCAGCCGGAGAAGGTGATCGGCGACCTGCGCGCCCAGGTGAACGCCAACATGACCGGCGCCCGGCGCCTGGTTTCCCTGGCCGAGACCCACGGCCTCGCCACCTTGCGGGCCGCCATGGGCGAGATAATCCGGCAGAGTGAGGAGCAGATGCGGGCCGCGATCCGCACCATCCCGGACGGGGTCTACAGCTTCACCGATCACATGGACGACGTCGGCCCCGGCACCGAGCCGGTCGTGGCCAAGGTCACGGTCACGGTCGCGGACGGCACCATCGCGGTGGATTGGACCGGGTCCGGCCCGCAGCGCGAGGCGGGGCTCAACAGCTATCTCCACTACACCTACGCCTACACCATCGCGGCGGTGAAAAGCGTGACCTTGCCCACCGCGCCGCAGAACGAGGGCGTGATCCGCACCATCACGATCACCGCGCCCGAGGGTACCTTCTTCAACCCGCGCTACCCGGCCCCATCGGGCGGGCGGGCGACCATCTCGCACCGCATCTACGAGACCGTGCTGGGCGCGCTCGCCCAGGCGGTACCCGACCGCGTGATGGCGGCCAACTCCCACTTCTTCAACCCCAATCTCGGCGGCACCGATCCGGCGACGGGGCGCGCCTTCGTCTGCTACGAACTGGTCATCGGCGGCATCGGTGGGCGACCCTACAAGGATGGCGAGGAGGCCCTCGCCTCGCCCTGGAACGCAGCCAACATCCCGGTCGAGATCCAGGAGGCGGCCAACCCGATCCTGGTGGAGCGGTTCGAGCTGATGGCGGACTCGGCCGGCCCCGGCCGCTTCCGCGGCGGCATGGGGCTGCGGCGCGACATCCGCCTGCTGGCCGACGGCGTGCGCTTCTTCAACCTGGGCGACCGCTCGCTCTTCCAGCCCTACGGCCTGGCCGGCGGCCACGGGGGGCGGCTGGCCGAGACCTGGCTGAACCCGGGGACGGCTGCGGCGCGGGCGCTCCACTCCAAGGGCAGCTACCGCCTGGCGGAGGGTGATCTGATCAGCTGGCGGACCGCCGGCGCCGGCGGCTACGGCGACCCGCTGGCGCGCGACGTGGCGCTGGTGGTGCGCGACGTGGTCAACGGCTACGTCTCGGTCGCCGCCGCCGAACGCGACTATGGCGTGGTGCTGGACCCGGCTACCCTGAAAGTGGACGTGGCGGCGACCAGGCGGCGGCGGCAGGCGGCGGTGCCGCAACCTGCAACCGCCGACTGAGGGGCGAGGGACGGCAAGCCATGGCGACGACGATCGATCCGGTCACATTCTCGGTCATCTGGGGCGGCCTGCTTTCGGCCGCTGCCGAGATGGGCGTGACCATGACCCGGACCGCCTATTCGGTCGCGGTGCGCGAGGGCTCCGACTTCTCGACCGGCATGTTCGACGCCGAAGGCAACATGGTCTCCCAGGGCGACTACTCGCCCGGCCACCTCGGCTCCATGGCGTTCGCCGTCAAGCGCATGCTGCAGGACTACCCGGCGAGCGACCTTGCGCCGGGGGATGCCATCATCTGCAACGACCCCGGCATCGGCTCGGGCCACCTGCCCGACGTCTACATGATGACGCCGGTATTCCAGAGCCGGCGCCTGCTCGGCTTCGCGGTCAACATCGCCCACCAGATCGACATCGGCGGCGCGGGCGCCGGCTCGCAGACCATCGCCGGCATCCAGGAGAACTTCCAGGAGGGCATCCGCTTCCTGCCCACCCGCCTGTTCCACAAGGGCGAGCCGGTGCGCGACATGGTGCGCATGATCGAGGCCAACGTGCGCGTGCCGGAGGTGCTCGGCGACATGCGCGCCCAGTACAACGCCAACATGACCGGCGCCGCCCGCATGCGGGCGCTGGCGGAGACCTATGGCGCCGACACCCTGGCGGCGGCCATGCGCGAGTTGATCGAGCGCAGCGAAGCCGAAATGCGGGTGGCGATCGGCAAGCTGCGGCCCGGCACCTACACCTTCGAGGACCGGCTCGACGATGTCGGCCCCGGTACCGAGCCGGTCCTTGCCCGGGTCACGGTCACGGTCGCGGGCGGCCATGTGCACGTGGACTGGGCCGGCTCCGGCCCGCAGCGCGAAGCGGGCATGAACAGCTATCTCAACTACACCGCCGCCTACTCGATCGCGGCAGTGAAGAGCGTGACCCTGCCCGACCGGCCGCAGAACGAGGGGGTGCACCGGACCGTCACGGTGGTCGCGCCCGAGGGGTCCTTCTTCAATCCGCGCCGCCCGGCGCCCTGCGGCGGCCGCGCCGTGGTCTCGCACCGCATCTACGAGGTGGTGATGGGGGCGCTCGCCGGCGCCGCGCCGGAGCGGGTGATCGCGGCCACCGCGCACTTCTACAACCCCAACATCGGCGGCACCGACCCCAATACCGGGCGCGCCTTCATCTGCTGGGAGTCGATCATCGGCGGCATCGGCGCCCGCGCCGAGAAGGACGGCATCGAGGCCACCTCGTCGCCCTGGAACGGCACCAACGTGCCGGTCGAGATCCAGGAGAGCCGCAACCCGGTGCTGATTGAGCGCGTCGCCTTGATCCAGGATTCGGCCGGCCCCGGCCGGGCACGGGGCGGGTGCGGCCTGCGCAAGGACCTGCGCCTGCTGGCGCCCGAGGGGATGCTCGACAATCTCGGCGACCGCAACGTGTTTGCGCCCTATGGCCTGTTCGGCGGTGGCGCCGGCGCCATGGGCGAGACGCTGCTCAACCCCGGCACGGAACGCGAGGAGCGGCTGCATTCCAAGGGCCGCTATCGCCTGCGCCAGGGCGATCTGGTGAGCTGGCGCACCTCGGGCGCCGGCGGGCGGGGCGAGGCGCGGGAGCGTGAAGCAGAGCGCGTGCGCCGCGACGTGAGGGACGGGCTGGTCTCGGTCGTGGCGGCCAGGCGCGACTATGGCGTCGTGGTCGATCCCGTCTCCTTCACCATCGATGCCGCGGCGACGGCGGCGCTGCGTGGGCCGGCGCGGCTGCGTGCCACCGGTGATTGAGGCGCTGGCGGAGATGCGGGGGCAGGGTAAGATCCTGCCGCTCGGGGCGATGCAAGAAATCTGGGGTGGCGGGATCCCGCCACCCGCAGGGACGTGCGGATACGGTTCAACCTAGGGAGGACTCGACAATGTCGACACGACGGATTGGAGCGGGGATCGCCACTCTCGTGCTCGCCGGACTGCTGGCGACGCCGGCACTGGCCGAACCCGGGGTCAGCGCCACCACCATCAAGATCGGCATGTTCGGACCCCTGACCGGCCCGGTCAGCGTGTACGGCTATCCGATCAACAACGGCGCCATCGCCATCTACAACGAGATCAACGCCAAGGGCGGCATCAACGGCCGCAAGCTCGAGATCGTGCACGAGGATGGCGCCTGCGATCCGGCCAAGACCCGCGCCGCGGTCAAGAAGCTGATCAGCCGCGACGAGGTGTTCTTGATCCATGGCGGTAGTTGCAGCGCCGCCGTGTTCGCCGCGCGCGAGGAGTTCGTCGAGGAGAAGGTGCCGTTCATGGTGATGGCCGCCACCATGGACAAGATCTCCGATCCTATGGACAAGTACATCTTCACCACCACATTGCCGGGCTCGGGCGACGGGCGCGTGATGCTCGATTTCATCAAGACCATCCCGGGCGTGAAGCGGCTCGCCGTGGTGCGCAACAAGAACGAATGGGCCGACGCCAAGCTCGAGAAGTTCAACGCCAACTACAAGGCGGCCGGGCTCGAGGTGATCGCCGACGTGGAGCTCGCCCGCAATGCGACCGATGCCACCACCCAGGCGCTGGCCGTGAAGCAGGCAAACCCCGACGCGACGCTCCTGGTCACCTATCCCGGCGAATCCGCGGTGTTCCTGCGTGATGCGCTGAAATACGGCCTGAAGGGCCCCTACATCGGCACCAACGGCATCATGGACGTGCTCGATCTCAAGGACCGCGCCGGCGGCGCCGAGGCGGTGAAGGACGTCTATGTCAGCGCCTTCCTCAAGGGGCCGATCGGCAGCCCGGAGATGAAGGAGTGGACCGACATCTACGTGAAGCAGTTCCCGAACGACAAGCTGCAGTCGCTCTCGTTCTACGGCATGTCGGGAGCTTTGACCGTGGTGGCGGCGCTGGAGAAGGCGGGCAAGGACCTGACCCGCGAGAAGTTCATCGCCGCGCTCGAATCGATCAACAAGGGCAACGCCGGCCCGGCGTTCTGCGAGGTGCAGTTTGCCAAGGACCGGCGCCAGGGCTGCCTGGACGGCACCATGTGGACGCTCTCGGCCGACGGCAACACGATCGTCAACCTCGGCCCGAGCTGGAAGAAGATCAAGTAGGGCCGATTCCTTGCGACCGGGGGCGGCAAGAACGGGCCGCCCCCGCTTCCCTTCATCCAGTCTGACCGGCCCGCCCGCGGGCCAGCCCGAGGTCGCGGTCCATGGACATCGCCACCCTCCTCGTCGCGGGCCTCGCCAATGGCAGCCTCTATTCGCTGATGGCGCTCGGACTGGTGCTCGTCTACAAGACCCAGGACGTGATCAACTTCGCCCATGGCGAGGTGCTGGCGACTGGCGCGTTCCTCGGCTACACGCTGTACAAGGTGGTCGGCCTGCCCTACCCGATCGCCTTTGTGGTCGCGATCCTGCTCGGCGGGCTGCTGGGCGGCCTGATCGAGCGCATCGCCTTCCGCCCGATCGCGCACCACCCCCACATCACCCTCGCCATGGTCACGGTCGGCCTCTCCTTCGCGCTCAAGGGGGCACTCCGGATTCCTTACGGCCGCGACATCTACGTGTTTCCGCCCCTCATGGGGCACACGCCGATCATGGTCGGGGCGACCGCGATCTCGCCGCAGAGCATCGTCACCATCGTGGTGGCGCTCATGCTCGCCGGCGCGCTGTTCGCCTTCTTCGCCTACACCACCATGGGCAAGCAGATGCGGGCGACGCAGCAGAACATCACCGGCGCCGCGCTCGTCGGCATCAATACCGGGCGCATCTTCTCCTTCACCTGGGCGCTCTCCTGCCTGATCGGGGCGGCGGCCGGCGTGCTCGCCGGCCCGCTCTCCCTGCTCTACCCGGACATGGGCACCAACTATCTGCTCAAGGGTTTCGCCGCCGCGGTCCTGGGTGGCCTGGAGAGCGTGCCGGGCGCCATGGTCGCGGGGCTGATCGTCGGCGTGATCGAGATGCTGTTCGGCGGCCTGATCTCGACCGCGTTCCAGGAGGTCTCCGCCTTCTTCATCATCATCATCGTGCTGATGTTCCGCCCCCATGGCCTGTTCGGGCAAAAGCCCGTGCACCGGGTCTGAGCCATGTGGGTCCGCTTCTGCGAGCGCTGGTTCGGCCTGCTCCTGATCCTCGGCCTCGCGTGCCTGCCGTTCTTCCTCGACAAGTACACCCAGTTCGTCGTCAACCTGATCCTGGTCTATGTGACGGTCGGGATCGGGCTCAACTTCCTGCTCGGCTACACTGGCCAGTTCGCCTTCGCCCACGCCGCGCTGATGGGGATCGGCGCCTACACGGTCGGGCTCCTGACCACGCGCCTCGGAATCAGCTTCTGGATCGCCCTCCCGCTCGCCGGCGTGGCAGCAGCGGCGATCGGCGGCATCGGCGCGCTGCCCGCGCTGCGCATGAAGCGGGCCTACCTCGCCCTGGTGACGCTGGCCTTCGCCGAGCTCATCCAGTGGGTGCTGATCCGCTGGAAGGACGTGACACTCGGCACAGACGGGGTGAGCATCCGCCCGCCCCGCTTCTTCGATTACGCGCTGAAGGGTGATTACAAGATCTTCTGGCTGATCCTGGTGGTCACCGTGATCATGTACGTGATCGCCCGGCGGCTGACCGAGAGCCGCATCGGGCGGTCCTGGGTCGCGGTGCGCGAGAACGAGATCGTCGCCCAGTGCAACGGCATCAACGTGACCGCGACCAAGCTGGTCGTGTTCATGGTGAGTGCGTTCTACGCCGGCATCGGCGGCGGCCTGTTCGCCGCCACCCTCGGCTACATCGTCCCCGACGGCTTCGGCCTTCTCCAGCTCGTGCTCCACTTCTCGATCGTGGTCATCGGCGGCATGGGTTCCGTCTTCGGTGGGGTGATCGGCAGCCTGCTGCTCACCACCCTGCCCGAGCTGCTGCGCGAGTATCCGCAGGCGCTCGAACTGATCTACGGCATCCTGCTCTGCATCTTCATCATCTTCATGCCGACCGGAATCGCCGGCTTCCTCAAGCAGTGGCGCGTGCTGCCGCCCGAGGTGATGTCGCGCAACTGGCAGGCGCTGCGCGACCGCCCACGACCTGAGAAGCGGTCGTGAGCGACATTCTCGCCGTCGATGGCCTGACCGTGCGCTTCGGCGGCCTGACCGCCGTGGACAGCGTCTCGCTCAAGGTGCCGGAGCGCGAGATCCACGGCCTGATCGGCCCCAACGGGGCCGGCAAGACCACCTTCTTCAACGCCGTCTCCGGCCTGGTGACGCCGAGCGGCGGCAGCATCGGCTTCCTTGGCCGCACCATCACCACGATGCCGCCTTACGCGCGGGCCGCCCTCGGCATCCGCCGCACCTTCCAGTCGCTGCAGCTGATCCCGCGCCTGACCGTGCTGGAGAACGTGCTCATGGGCCTGCATACGGAGATCCGCACCAACCCGTGGGCGAGTCTCTTCACGCTTCGCGGCCGCGACAAGGGCGAGAAGGAGGCCCAGGCGCGAGTCCTGGCGACCCTCGACTACCTCGGCATCGGCGCCACGATCCTGAGCCAGACCGGCACCCTCACCTTCGCCCAGCAGCGTTATGTCGAGATCGCGCGCGCGATCGTCTCATCGCCGCCCTTCCTGATGCTGGACGAACCGGCGGCGGGCTTGAGTCCGAACGAGGTCAGGGATCTCGACCGCCTGCTGCGCCGCCTCAGGGACGAGCGCGGCATCACCATTCTTCTGGTCGAGCACGTGATTTCGCTGGTGCTCGGCGTGTGCGAGCAGGTGAGCGTGCTCGACAACGGCCGCCTGATCGCGGAAGGCACGCCCGAGCAGGTGGCGAACGATCCCAAGGTGAAGGCGGCCTATCTCGGCGAGGACAGCGGTGCTGACGGTCACTGATCTGGAAGCCGGCTACGGCTCGATCAAGGTGCTGCGCGGCATCGGCTTCACCGTGCCCGCCGGCAAGGTGGTGGCGCTCCTCGGCGGCAACGGCGCCGGCAAGACCACCACCATGAAGACCATCGCCGGCATCGTCGCCGCGACCGCCGGCCAGGTCGAGTTCGACGGGCGGCGCATCGAACGCGAGCCCTCGCACCGCATCTTCGCGCGCGGCCTGGCACTCGTCCCCCAGGGGCGGGAGCTGTTCCCCGAAATGACCGTGATCGAGAACCTGGAGCTGGGCGGCCTCGCCCGCCGCAGCACAACCGAGATCGCCGCCGGCATCGCGGGAGTGTTCGCCCAATTCCCGCGCCTTGCGGAGCGCGCGCACCAGCGCGCCGCGACTCTTTCGGGCGGCGAGCAGCAGATGCTGGCGACCGGGCGCGCGCTCATGTCGCGCCCCAAGCTCCTGCTGCTCGACGAGCCCACCACCGGCCTCGGGCCGCTGATCGTCGCCGAACTGATCCGTATCGTGCGCGAATTGAACCGCGGCGGGCAGACCATCCTGCTGGTGGAGCAGAACGTGCGCATGGCGCTCGCCGTGGCCGACTACGTCTACATAATCCGCACCGGCGAGATCGTCGCCGAGTCGGAAGCCGCCAAGCTCAGCGACCGCGACGAGATGTTTAGAAGCTATTTGGGGTAAGCGATAAAGCCCTCTTCCCCCAGCGGGGGAAGAGGGTTGGGAGATGGGGGAGAGCCAAGCGCCGAAAGGCGCTGTTCGCCACACCGGCGCGCGCCTCACGGCGCGTGGTCTCCTCTCCATCCCTAATCCCTTCCTCCCCTGCAAGGGGAGGAAGGGACTATTAGACCTTACCCAAAAACCCTTCGAACACGCGCGCGGTACCCTCGATGTCCTCGGCCGGCACGGTGACGTTGGCGGGGGTGCGCGCCTTCTCCGCCCCCGGAATGAGGCGCGCCACCTCATCCAGATACGGCAGCAGCATGTCGTTCGGCGCCGCCGCGCAGAGGGTCGGCACCGCGACCTTGGGCAGCCGCTCGCGCTTGGGATAGCGGAGCGCGGCGCGGTAGGAGCGGTCGTAGGTGGATAGCGCCTTCAAGACCTCGAGCGCCTCCTGGTGCAGATAGTCCGCCGAGGGCAGGCCGATGCCGCGCAGGTGTTCCTGCTCCCGCCCCCACCACGGCCAGAACACGTGGGCATCGCGCACCATGTGCCAGGCGCGCAACAGTTGCGTGCCGTCCAGATCGGGCGCCAATACCGGCGCGTGGTCGTGGTTCAGCAGGTGCGCCTGGGCGCTGGCATCGAACAGGGAACAGCCATCCAGGATCATGCGCCGCACGAGCGCGGGGCGCTGGATGGAGAGCTCTATGGCGATCGAGGCGCCGGTGTGGAAGCCGTAGAGATCGACTGGCCCTAGCCTAAGGGCCTGGATTGCCTCGGCGTGGGCTTGCGCCAGGTCGGCGATCTCCGGCGCCGCCTTCGGATGCGGCGTGGAGTCGCCGTTCCCCGGCGTATCGGGGCCGATCACCCGCCGCGTCTCTCCCATGCGCGCGACCAGGGGATGGAGCGAAAAGGAAGAGCCGGGCGAGCCGTGGAACATGACGAGCGGCACCCCGGGGCGCCCTTCCCCCGCCGTGCGGTAGTGGATCTGGCCGAAGGAAACGTCGGCGAAGCCGCGCCGGAGCCGCATCGTGCGCCTAATACGACCTGGGCATGCCGAGGACATGCTCGCCGAGGTAGGAGAGGATCAGGTTGGTCGAGATCGGCGCGATCTGGAAGATGCGGGTCTCGCGCCATTTGCGCTCGATGTCGAACTCGCGCGCGTAGCCGAAGCCGCCATGGGTCTGCATGCAGGCCTCGGCCGCGTTCCACGAGGCCTCTGAGGCCAGCAGCTTCGCCAGGTTCGCCTCCTCGCCGCAGGGCTGGCCGGCGTCAAACAAGGCGGCGGCGGTGCGGTTCATCAAGTCGGCGGCCCGCGCCTCGCCATAGGCGCGCGCGATCGGGAACTGGATGCCCTGGTTCTGGCCGATCGGGCGGTTGAAGACCACGCGCTCGGAGGCATAAATCGACGCCTTGCGGATGAAGTAGCGCGCGTCGCCCAGGCATTCCGAGGCGACCAGGATACGCTCGGCGTTCAGCCCATCCAGGATGTAGCGGAAGCCCTTGTCCGGCTCGCCGATCAGATTCGCCGCCGGCACCGGCACGTTGTCGAAGAACACCTCGGTGGTCTGGTGGTTGATCATGGTCGGCAGCTTGCGGATGGTGAGCCCGTTCTTGAGGGCCTCCGCGATGTCGAGCAGGAAGACCGAGAGGCCGTCGCTGCGCCGCTTCACCTGGTCGGCCGGCGTGGTGCGGGCCAGCACCAGCATCACGTCGGAGGCGAGCGCCCGGCTGGTCCACACTTTCTGGCCCGAGATGCGGTAGCGGTCGTTGCCGTCCTTGACCGCCCGGGTCTTGAGCTGGGTGGTGTCCGAGCCCGTGGTCGGCTCGGTGACGGCGAAGGCCTGGAGGCGGATCTTGCCGGCGGCGATGCCGGGCAGGTACTTCGCCTTCTGCTCGGCGCTGCCGTGTTTCAGGAGCGTGCCCATGATGTACATCTGGGCATGGCAGGCGCCGGCGTTGCAGCCGGTGGCGTGGATCTCCTCCAGAATCACCGAGGCGGCGCGCATGGGCAGGCCCGAGCCGCCGTATTGCTCGGGCACCAGGGCGGCGAGATAGCCGGCTTCGGTGAGCGCCTGGACGAATTCGACCGGGTAGGTCTCGTCCGCGTCGTGCTTGCGCCAAAAGGTGCCGGGGAAGTTCGCACAGACCGCGCGCACGCCGTCGCGAATGTCGGGGAAGTCCTCCCCGACCGGTACCGCGGTGAGGGCCGCGCCGTCGCGGGCGCCATAGCCGCGCCCGAGGTCGATCGCCATGGTCAGACAGCCTCCTGCAAGGTCGGCCCGCCGGCCGGGACGAAGTTCTTGGGCAGCCCGGCGATGGCGATCGCCGAGGGGAAATCGACACCGGGTAGCTTACCCTTGAGCCAGCCGACCACCGGCAAGAGGCGGGCGAGGTCGATGCCAGTCTCGAGCCCCATGCTCTGCAGCAGGAACACCAGGCCGTCGGTGGCGATGTTACCGGTTGCGCCGGGCGCGTAGGGGCAGCCGCCGAAGCCGCCGAGGGAGGAATCGAAGCGGTCCACCCCGGCGTCGAGCGCCGCCAGGACGTTGGCCAGGCCGAGGCCGCGCGTGTCGTGGAAATGGGCGCCCAGGGGGAGGGCGCCGAGCTCCCGCTTCACCCGCCTGAACACGCGGCGGACGGCGGCCGGGTTGCCGTAGCCGACGGTGTCCGCCACCACCACCTCATCCGCCCCGAGCTCGGCCAGGCGGAGCGCCAGTTCCACCACCCGGTCCTCCGCGACTCGGCCCTCGATCGAGCAGCCGAAGGCGGTGGCGAGGCCGCCGGCGAGGCGCGGGCGGCTCGCCTCGGGCACCTGGCGCAGGCGCTCGACAATGCGGCCGAAATCGGCGACCGAGTCGGCGACCGAGCGGCGCACGTTAGCCTGGTTGTGCCCTTCCGAGACCGACATGGCGTAGTTCATCTTGTGCACGCCGAGCGCGATCCCGCGCTCCGCCCCCTTGAGATTGGGGATCAGGGCGCTGACCGTGAGCCCCGGTTGTTGCAGCGCGAAGGCGACCACCTCGGCCGCGTCCCCGAACTGCGGCAGCAGTCTCGGCGGCACCAACGAGCAGACTTCGATCTCGGCGACGCCGGCCGCGTGCTCCGTGCGGCACCAGGCCTGCTTGTCCGCGGTCGCCATGATGGCCTGGATGCTCTGCAGACCGTCGCGCATGCCGACCTCGCGCACCTGCACGTCGATGGGTTGGGTCATGGGGGTCATTCCTCGCGGCCTCACCGCCCCTCGAACCGGGGCTTGCGCTTCTCGTTGAAGGCGAGGATGCCTTCGCGGCGGTCGGCGGTCGAGATCATGCGCTCATAGGCCTGCACCTCGAAATGCAGACCGGTCATCAGGTCGGTTTGCAGGCCGTGATGAATCGCCTTCTTGGCCTGGCGTACCGAGATCGGCGCGCTGTCGCGGATGCGCCGTGCCGTGGCGAGCACTGCCGGCATCAGTTCCGCCGGCGGCAGGACGGCGTTCACCATGCCCCAGGCCAGGGCCTCGGCCGCGCTCCAGGGCCGCCCGGTGAGGATCAGTTCCTTGGCCCGCCGCTCGCCGACGGCGCGCGGCAGGTTCTGGGTGCCGCCGCCGCCCGGCATGATGCCGATGCTCACCTCGGTGAGAGCGAAGTTGGCGGTCGCGGCGGCGTAGATGAAATCGCAGGCGAGCGCCAACTCGCACCCGCCGGCGTAGGCGTGGCCCTGGACCGCGGCGATCACCGGCACCGAGCACTCCATCACCGCCCAGTAGGCTTCCTCGAAGATCGCGTGCTGCAGGCGCCAGGTGTCGTCCGCCATGCCCTTGCGCTCCTTCAGGTCGCCGCCGGCCGAGAACGCCTTGTCGCCGGCGCCGGTGATGACGATGACGCGCAGATCGCCGGGGGTGAACTTGAGGGGGACGAAGATCTCGCGCAGTTCCTCCCCCATGCGCGTGTTGAGCGCGTTCCTGACCTCGGGCCGGTTCAGGGTGAGGAGCAGGAGGCCAGGTTCCACGGTCGCGAGCGTGAGCGTGGCGAAATCGGTGCGCATCTAGCGTTCCTTGGCGCGTTTGGAGGGAGCCCCGAACACCCGTGCGGTGTCAGCGCCGAGCGCCGGCGGGCGGCTGCGGAAGGCGGGGCGGACACCGTCGAAGGAGAGCGGCAGGCCCATCAGGCGCATGGCGCCGTCGGGAGAGGGCTGGATCATGCCGAGGGCTTCGGTCTGCGCGTCCGCCACCACCTGATCCACCGATTGCAGCGCGGCGCACGGGATGCCGGCGGCCTCCAGCTTGGCGATCCATACGTCGCGCGGCGCGGTCTGCAACACCGCCTCCACGGCCGCGTTCACCGCCGCGCGGTTGCGCACCCGCTCGGGGTTGGTCGCGAAACGCGCGTCCCGCAGCCACTCTGGCTTCTCGAGGACGGCACACAGCTTGGCGAACAATGAATCGTTGCCGGCGGCGACCACCAGATAATGGTCCGCCGCCCGGTAGGCCTTGTAGGGCACCAGTATCGCCGCCTCGGAGCCGAGGCGTTCCTGCACGAAGCCGTCCGCCAGGTACATGGCGACCGGCACCGTCATCCAGGAGAGCGCGGTCTCGTAGAGCGAGCCGTCGACCTGACAGCCGACGCCGGTGACATGGCGCCGGCCAAGGGCGGCGAGAATGCCGATCACCGACCACATGCCGCAAGCGATGTCGATGATCGACGGGCCGACCCGGACCGGGGGGCGCCCCATCTCGCCGGTGATGCTCATGATGCCGCCATAGGCCTGCATCAGGGGATCGTAGCCGGGCCGCTCCGCCTTGGGGCCGCGGGCGCCGAAGGCGCCGAGGTTGCAGTAGATCAGGCGCGGATTGCGTTCCCTGAGCCGCGCGCACAGGCCGAGGCGCGCCACCTGGCCGGGGCGCATGTTCTGCAGCACCACGTCGGCTTCGGCGGCGATGAAATCGGCGAGGCGGGTGGTCTCCGCGGGTGCCTTGAAATCCACCACCACCGAGAGCTTGTTGCGGTTCAGGCTCTGGAAGGTGGCGGAGGAGCCGAGCCAGAAGGGCGGCCCCCAGGCGCGGGCGTCGTCACCCTTCCCCGGGCGCTCGACCTTGATCACGGTCGCGCCCAGGTCGGCCAGCACCTGGCCGGCGAAGGGAGCCGCAACACTGTGTCCCAGCTCGACGACGGTGATGCCGCTGAGCGGCGCGTGCGGCTCCATGGAGGGTGCGAGCGATTCCCGAGGATTGCCGGGAAACTCTACGAGCCGCACCCGGACCGGTCAACGCATGGCTGGGGCGTGCGGCTCAGGCGACCGCCGTCACGGCACGGGGTGTCGGCGTCGCCTCCATGCGCAGCGCCGCCACGGCCTTGGCGAAGGCGGCCGCGAGCGGAGAGAGCGCGCGCTCGCCGGGGCGGATCAGGGGCACTGCCCGGCTCAGGTAGGGAGCCGCGAGCGGGCGCCGGTCGAGGGCGGTTGAGGGAGACCAGGCCGAGCTCGTGGTCACCGTCGGCGAGCCCTTGGAACACCTCGCCTTGGGAGCGCTCGCGCAGTTCGAACTGGGCGTCGGCATGGTCGCGGACGAAGCCGGCGAGGAGGCCGGCCAGGCCCTCGCCGCCGACCAGGGTGGAGACGCCGAGGCGGAGCACGCCACCGGCGCCGGCCTGGAAGCGCTTGGCGGCGGCGCGGGCGGCGGTGGTGTGCACATCGACCTGGGCCAGGTGCTGGCGCACCAGGTTGCCGAGCGGGGTGAGCCGCACGCAGCCGCGGTCGCGGTCGAACAGGGAACCCCGGAACTCGTGCTCGAGACCTTGGATCGCGCGGGTGAGGGCGGGCTGGGTCACGTTGCAGCGATCCGCCGCCTTGGTGAAGTTGCGCGTCTCGCAGAGCGCGAGGAAGTAGCGGATCTGGTGCATTTCCATGGGAGGCTCCCTTTATTTCCGTCTGCGCCGCGCCGCGAGGGCCGGCTGCGACGGTCTGAGGATGACCCGTCCCTGGTCACGATGTCCTCCTGGAGAGATCACGAAAGAATCACGGGCCGCATTGACCGATCTCGTCGTCATCGAGGCCTACGACGTGAACGCGGGGTGGCCGTGACCGCCCTTTTCTTCGCGTCGTCGGCAGGATTTCACCATCACCGACCCTTAAGGCAACCGAATGACTATCGCCCCGAGCCGCCAAAGAGATTGAAAAGTGCGCCGCGCATAGGCGATCAACGCCTCATGGTCCGCGTTAATTCCGGCGCCAAATATGATGTCGCGGATGCGGGCCTTGCCGGTCACGGCTTTGACGAGGGCAACCTGGGCCGGGGCGAGATCGCAATTCATCTTCTCCCAAAGCAGTTTGCCGGAGCCATCCGGTTGGAGCTTCAGCGTGGTGGCGGTCTTTGCCATGGGGATGAAGTCGAGAAATTCGGGGCTGTCGAAGTCGATGAGATAGTCGGCGACGGGGCGCTCCGCGCGGGTGGCAATAAAGGTATGACAGGCGTTGAGGGTGTTGAACCTCTCCATGGCCTGCCAAATTTTCTCGGATGGCAGTTTGTTGACGGCACTGTAGAGCACACTATCTCCTGGAGCGCGTTGCTCCGGATAATAGCAAATATTCTCAAGCCATCCTTGGAAGGAAAGACCGGCGTTTCGAACAAACTCAAGAACGTCACCGACGGAATAGCTCCTCGCGCGGGCCTGCAAATAAATGTCCACGATCCCTGCATCGGTGTTCAGATATGGGTCGCGCGGGATGTAGCTCTTGATTGGATGCTCGGGGGGAATCTGGGCGATGGTGTCGCGCACAATGTCGAACCCGATTGGCCCGGGTTTGACTCCCATGATCTCGAACATGGACATGAGAGTTTCGACGCCGAAACGCCCGTACTTTGCATAGAGCAAGATGACCGCGACCCCCTCGGGCCGAAGGAGCTTGCCCAGGGTGGTCATTCCCGCCTGCGGGTCGGCCATATGGTGCAGAACGCCGGTGCAGACGATGAGGTCGAAGGTCTGCCCAAGCGTATCGGCTTCCTCGATCGACAATCGGCGGAGTTCGAGGTTCGAGAGGCCGTATTTCTCCTTGAGCGCGGATTCGTGACGCAGCGCCGCGCTGGTCACGTCGATGCCCAGCACCCGCGCGGTGGGATTGTGGAGCGCGATCGATGCCGCCTGGGTCGTGCCGCATCCCGCGGAGAGAATATTAAGACCCTCGGGGTACGCCGCCATGCGCGGCCAGTATTGCCGAAAGGCACTCTTTGGATCGCATAAGAGCAACGGCAAGTCATCGTTTGGCGGCGGATACGGCCATGCTTCGTATTGACGCGAAATTGCGTCGTTCAGCGGTGAGTCGTTCATCATCGCGATTTAATCATCCTCCCCCGGCTTGCGCCAGCAGGCAATCCGGGGCTGACGCAGGCCGCACGCGACCGGGTGATTGCGCTCCGCCTTGCCTTCCGCGCCAAGAAGGATGCCTCGCGGCGTTGACCGATCCCGCCGTCATCGAAGCCCACGACGTGAACGCAGGGTGGCCGTGAAATCCAGGCGCCCGACACCGTGGTCCGGGAGGCCCTGCAAGCTATTACGCTGCCGCCTCTGGAGTAACCGGGTCTTTATTCGACATACAACCCTCCCATGGTCTGCAAATTGCGGCCGGCGGGGGCTCGGCGGTTGCAACCGCCGAAACCGCGAGAAGGGATCTCGCATGACCGCAACCGGCCAAGCAACGGCCACCCCGCCACCCGTGCGCACGGGCGGGGCGACTCTTGGGGTCTTGCAACTTGCAGTCTATGAGAAACGTCACACCCGTTCGCCCGGTGGCGCCCTATATCGGCGGGAAACGAAACCTATCGCGCCGCCTCGTCGAGCTGATCGATTCGATCCCTCACGAGAGCTATGCCGAAGTATTCGTGGGCATGGGCGGAGTGTTCTTTCGCCGCCACAGGGTGCCCAAGGCCGAGGTGATCAACGACTATGGTCGGGACGTCGCCACGCTTTTCCGCATCCTCCAGCGACACTACGTCCAGTTCTTGGACATGATGAAGTATCAGCTCACCACGCGCGCCGAATTCGAGCGCCTGGCGGCCACCGACCCGGCGACGTTGACCGACCTGGAGCGGGCGGCCCGATTCCTCTACCTCCAGCGCACGGCCTTCGGGGGCAAGGTGGCCGGCCGCAATTTCGGCGTCAGCACAGGCCTGCCAGCCAGGTTCGACCTCACCAAGCTGGTACCCATGCTGGAGTCCGTCCATGAACGGCTTGCCGGCGTCGTCATCGAATGCCTGCCCTACGGCGACTTCATCGAGCGGTACGACCGGCCCGGCGTCCTGTTCTACGCCGACCCGCCCTACCAAGGCAGCGAGGGGCACTATGGGAAGGGGCTATTCTCGGCCGAAGACCATGCCCGCCTGGCGGAGCTGCTGCTATCGATCAAGGGCCGCTTCATCCTGTCGATCAACGACAGCCCAACCATCCGCAAGCTCTACCGCCGTGGGGCCTCGATCGAGGCCCTCGACACCACCTACACAATCGCTGGCAGCGACCACGCCCAACGCGTCCGGGAGCTGGTCATCACCGCTCCCGGGGCACGTTAGCCAGCTATCCTTGAACGATCTTGGACCCGCCCGTCATGACGATGCCGGACCCTGGCCCCATCCGTATCTCAGTGTTCTGAGACCGCATGTTGGTGTTGAAGATGCTTGTTCGCCCGGTGGCGTTGTCGCCTCCGCCGGTCACGAGAACCCGCGCCGAGGTGATGCTGGAACCCGTCACGGCGATGTTGCCGTCTTGATGGTCGAAGCGGATATTTCCAAGAGCGACCATCGTCGCGTTGGTGACACTGATCGAGCCAGTTCCAGCCAGAGCTTGCAGTGTGTCGTTATATGCTGCCTGCAGATCGCGGCTAACGCGGTTGGCGCTGCTCAAAACCACCCGTCACTTGTGCCTAAAACCAGGCGTCGCGCTACAACGGTCTGCGACCACCTCTGCATAGTGCGCGGCCTTGAGGCCGATTCCGGCTATGGCCGGGATCGGCAGAGGGCGTGGGGTCGGAGTGGGGGCCACCGCCGTGCTCCGCGACCGGCTGCGCTCAGCTGGCCTTGAGCGAGGCGCCGACGATCTTCTCGCAGGCACCGGCCGGAACGTAGATCCAGGCGTCCTTCTGGGCGTTGGTCTTGGACGTGCCGGCGCAGGAGGAGGCCGCAGTCTGGCAGTCGTTCTTGCCGGCCTTGACGACGCCGTAGCACTTCTCGGCCTTGAACGTCGGGGCCGCCGTGGGCTGCGCCTCGACCGCGGCCGCCGCCATCGCGAGCGCCGCCGTCATGACCGTGCCGATCAGTATCTTGCTGGCATTCATCGTGTCAGTCTCCTTCAGGTTGGTGGAAGTCGGACCCTGGTCGTCCAGAGCCGGAGTGCTGCCGCGGGTTGCAGCGCCTCGCCGCGACCGGGACAGATTAGGGAGGGTTCCGGCCGTTGCGGTCTCAATAGTCCGTGACGGCGGCGTGAGTTGGAAATGCCGTCTCGCCATCGGCTCATGCCACGCGTGCATGTCACCGACCCTGGTTCTCACTCGCTCGCGCCGGTGATCAGGCGTGTGCTCTGCCGGTAGGTCAGGTACGACCACCCCCACTGCATCACGACCGAGGCGCGCGCCCGCATCTCGGCCAGAAACAGCACGTGCACCGCGCCCCACAGCCACCAGGCGAGCGGCCCGGTCAGCTTGATGCGGCCGAAGTCGGCGACCGCGGCAGCGCGGCCGATGGTGGCGAGACTCCCCTGGTGGACGTACGTGAAGGGCGCCGGTTCCGGCCGGCCGGAAAGGCGCGCGCGCAGCACCTTGGCGACGTGGACGGCGCCCTGCTTCGCCGCCGGGGCCAGTCCCGGCACCGGCTTGCCTTCCCAAGCGTCGGCCGCCGCCGTGTCGCCGATCGCGAACACGCCCTCGCGGCCGATCACATTCAGGTGCGGGCCGACCTTCACACGCCCGGCGCGGTCGGCCTCGGCCTTCAGCCACTTGGCCGCGGGCGAGGCCATGACGCCGGCCGCCCACAGCACGGTCCGAGCCGGAATGTGTTCGCCGCCGACGGTGACGCCGGTCGCGTCCACTTGCTCGACCCGGCTTGCGGTCTTCACCTCGACGCCGAGCGCTGCGAGTTGGCGCTGGGCGGCCGCCGACATGTCCTCGGCGAAGGAAGCGAGCACGCGCGGCCCCGCTTCGATCAGGACGACGCGCGCCGCCGCCGGATCGATGCTGCGGAACTCGCCTTCCAGGCCCTTGCGCGCGAGCTCGGCGATGGCGCCGGCGAGCTCGACCCCGGTTGGGCCGCCGCCGACGATGCAGAAGGTCAGCCAGGCGCGCCGCGCCGCCTCGTCGGACGCGGTCTCCGCTGCCTCGAAGGCGGTGAGGAGCCGGCGGCGCACCTCGGTCGCGTCGGAAACCTTCTTTATGCCCGGCGCGTCGGCCTCCCACGCGTCCTTGCCGAAATAGGCGTGCCGCGCCCCCGTCGCCAGCACCAGGTAGTCGTAGGTGATGCGCTGGTCGTCGGCGATCACGGCGCGCGCCCCCACGTCGACGTCGCCGACCCGCGCCATCAGCACCTGCACGTTCGGCTGGTCGCGGAAGAGACTGCGGATCGGGGTGGCGATGTCGGACGGCGCCAGCGTCGCGGTCGCCACCTGGTAGAGCAGCGGCTGGAACAGGTGGTAGTTGCGCCGGTCGACCAGGGTGACTCGGCACGGGGTGTGGCGGAGCGCCTTGGCCAGGGTCACGCCGCCAAACCCGGCGCCGACCACGACTATGTGGGGCAAGCGCATGCGCGCCTTCGCATCCAGCTCCGGCGCCTGCGCCGCCGCCTCGTGCAGCAGCAGCGCATCGACCGCGAGCGCGCCGTGGCTGCGGAAGGCGAACAGCAGGCCGAACAGCGCCCAGTAGCCGAGGTCGCCCCTGGCGAGCTCGGTGTATTCGCCGAGCAGGAGCGCGCCGAGCGACCAGAGCACCAGCAGCGCCCCGCCGGCCCGGGTCGCCAGGCCGAGCGCCAGCAGGGCCGGAATCACGGCCGCAGGCACGAACCCGAGCGGCCCGCCGGCGCCGGCGAAAAGCGGCAGGGCGGTGAAGTCGAGGCGCAGCAGCCCGGGCTGCCCGGTGAGCGACTCGGCGACATTGCGCGCCGCCAGGAACAGCATGCCGGCGAGGCCCAGGCGGAGCGCCAGCAGATAGAGCGGCGCGCCAACCCGTGCGGTGGCTGCCAGCGCGGCCGCGAGGGCGCCGGCGAAGGGAACCGCGCTCCGCGCCAGACCCGGCGCCAGCAGGCGGTCGAGGGAGAGGGCGCCGGCCCCGCGCACCACGAACCAGCCCAGCAGCAGCACCCAGTAGACGTGCTCATTCAGCGCCTGGTACTCGAACTGGACCACGAGCGTGAGCGCCAGCATGGCCAGGGCGGCGACCCGGGTGCCGAGACCCAAGATCAGGGCGGCGCCGCCGATCACCTCGATGGTCGCACCAACTACCGCCGCCACCTCGGGCGCCAGCCAGGAAACCGGGTATTCGTTGCTGGCGAGCAGGAGCGCCGTCTGCCAGTCCGCCACCTTGAGCAGGCCCGAGAACAGGAATACCGGCCCGATCCAGAGGCGGATCACCAGGTCGACCACGGGGCCGCCGAACCGTTCCACCAGATGGAGCATGTCCTTGGCAGCGAGCATCAGACGCCACACCGGTGGTGCCTCGAGGGTCGCGGAATCGCGGTTGCGAGCATCACTCATGGCTATCTAACGCCTCCATTCGGGGCCACGCGGCGGCTTGCTTTGACCGTCGCGGCGGGCACATGAAATCCTGCGTCCGCTACGCGCCAGGATTGAAATGCCGATCAGGCATCGCCGCATGCGGGCGTGCTATGATCACCGATGCCGATAACCCGGCGGCATTGCAAGCCGCCGGAAAGTCATTTCACGCGCCGCGGGCGACGCGCGCAGGATGGAATGCAGGGGCGGCGCGACCGGCCCCCACCCGAGGGAGGAGCAGATAATGGCAGCGAAATCCGCAACCAAGGGCCGCCGCATTGTCCGGCAGAAGCTAGATGCAGCCCTGCCGGCGAGCGGCGGACTGAACGGCGTCGAGATGGACGTCGACTCCATGCTGCTGCTGGGGCGCGCCAACGTGGACACGCTGATGTCGCTCAATGCCCTCGCCATCGACTGCATCGAGCGCTGCGCCGAGCGCCAGGTCGAGGCCTGGAACCGCATGACGTCGAACATGATGAATTCATTGAAGCTCTTGGCGATCGCCCAGAACGCGACCAAGGGCGGCTCGGATTCCCGCAAGTTCGTGGGCGAAGCGGTGCAGGGCATCCTGGACGAGTTCCAGGCGCTCACCACCATCGTCGCCCGCGCCAATCACGACGCGCTCTCGCTGGTGACCGACCGCGCCACCGCGAATCTGACCGCGGCCCAGGACGCCGCCGGGCGGGCCATGAATGCCTGCCTGGAAAACGCCCAAGAGGCGCTCGCCACCGGCAGCCTGCCGGGCGGCGCCGGCAGCGAACGGCGCGGGTAGCCAGCTACCGCTCGAGTCCAACCTCAGCGCCGGGGCACCACCAGCTCGGGATCGAGGCGGAGATCGAACAGGTTGATACGCCAGTCCAGGTGCGGGCCGGTGGCTCGCCCCGTGGCGCCGACCGCCCCGACCACCTGGCCGCGCGCGACCACCTGGCCCTCGCCCACATCCAGGCGATCGAGATGAGAGAAAGTCGAACTCACGCCGTGGCCGTGGTCGATGACGAGCGTGCCGCCGGTGAAGTAGAGATCGGGCGCGGCCAATGTCACCACGCCGCCGGCCGGCGCCGCCACCGGCGCCCCGCGCGGCGCGGCGATGTCGAGGCCGTAGTGCGGCTGACGCGGCGCGCCGTTCAGAATCCGCTGGCTGCCATAGACGCCGCTGACCGGCCCCTCGGCCGGCCAGCGGAAGCCGGCCAGGAACTCGGTCAGGGGCCGGTCGTGGCCGCGGGCGGCGGCGACCAGCGCTGCCTCGTGGCGGATGCGCGTCAACTCGGTCGGGCTCGGGGTGACCAGGTTCGGCGCCAGGCCGTCGATGCGCTGGATCTCCCAGACGCGGGGGGCGACCGCGATCTCGTGCACCGCCCAGCCCCCATCGGCGAAGCGCACCTCGACCTGGGCCCACGGCGGCGCCTCGCGGCCGAAGCCGATCACGAACCAGCCCTCGGGCGAGACCCGGAAGTCGCGCCCGTCGAAGCGCACCACGGCGTCCGGTTCGGTACGCCCGACCACGAGCGCGCCCTGCACCGAGTCGGTCGGCAATTCCAGTATGCCCGCCGCCACCGGCAGGGCGAGAAACAGCAGCAGCGCGGCGAGCCGGGCGACCGGCATCACAATAGGGAGCCCTGGTCCGGCACATCGCGCCGCCACCGGCGGGGGGACGCCGTGCCGCCGGTGATCTCGGCAGCAACGGTGCCATCGTGGAAGCGGAGCGTGACGCCGAGCCCGGGGTGGGTGGCGGCGTGGCTGGCGATCACCGCGCCGCCCTCGGTCTGCACCAGCACGAAGCCACGTTCCAGCACCCGCTGGTAGGAGCAGCTTTCCAGCAGCTTGGCCTCGGCCTCGAGCCGGGCCCCGAGGGTGGCGAGGCGCCGCTCGAGCGCACGCCGCAGGCGGCTTCCATGCTCGCCGAGGAGCGGGCGGGCGCGCTCGATCTCGTGGCGGAGCGGGGCGGCGCCGAGCCGCGGGCCGATGCGGGCGAGTGCCGCCCGGCGCAGGTCCAGCCCATGGCGGAGGTCGCGTTGCAGCAGGGTGACGCTGGCGGCGAGGCGGCGCGCCGCCGCTTCCAGCAGCGCCCGCGGCCGCGGCAGGTGCAGGGCCGCCAGGCGGGCATGGGTGCGCTCGATCCGCAGGCGCTGGGCCCGCGCGAGTTCCAGGTGGGCGTCGTCGAGGCGCTGCGCCGCCGCCTCGACCAGGCGCGCCGGCGCCGGCAGACCGCGCCCTAGCGCCACCAGGCGCTCCCGCTCCCGCGCCAGGCGGGCGGCGGAGGCGGTACCGAGGCGCTTCTCCGCCTCCAGGACGCGCGCCGCCAGGTCGCTCCGCACCGGCACCGCCATCTCGGCGGCGGCGGAGGGCGTGGGGGCGCGCACGTCGGCGGCGAAGTCGATCAGGGTGGTGTCGGTCTCGTGGCCGACGGCGGCGATGAGGGGGATTACCGAGGCGGCGGCGGCGCGCACCACCACCTCCTCGTTGAAGGCCCAGAGGTCTTCGATCGAGCCGCCGCCACGCGCCACGATCAGCACGTCGGGGCGCGGCACCGGGCCGCCGGGGGAGAGCGTGTTGAAGCCCTCTATGGCGGCGGCGATCTGCGCCGCCGCGCCCTCGCCCTGGACCGCGACCGGCCACACCAGCACGCGGCGGGGGAAGCGGTCGGCGATCCGGTGCAGGATGTCGCGGATCACCGCCCCCGTCGGCGAGGTGACCACGCCGATCACGAGCGGCAGGAAGGGGAGTGGCCGCTTGCGCTCGGGCGCGAACAGTCCTTCCGCCTGGAGGCGCCGGCGGCGCTCCTCCAGCAGGGCCATGAGGGCGCCGATCCCGGCCGGCTCCATCCGCTCGACGATGATCTGGTAGCGCGACCGCCCGGGATAGGTGGTGATCCGGCCGGTGCAGACCACCTCGAGCCCGTCCTCGGGGCGGAAGCGGAGCGTGCCCACGGTGCCGCGCCACATTACCGCATCCAGCAGGGCGTCGGCGTCCTTGAGCGCGAAATAGACGTGGCCCGACGCGGCGCGCTTGAAACCAGAGATCTCGCCCCGCACGCGCACGCTGCCGAAGGCGCCCTCGACCGTGCGCTTGAGCGCCGCCGCCAGCTCAGAGACGGAAAATTCCGGGATGTTGGCGCTGGCCACCAGGATTCCGGGTTCGCTCATCCGCCGACTGTCCTCTGCCCTGCCCTATGATACAAGAACGGCCGCATGGCCGCAGGATGGCCGGCAGGGCAGGAGACCAGGCATGCGCGTCCTCGTGGTCGGCTCGGGCGGGCGGGAGCACGCGCTCTGCTGGGCGCTCGCCGCCTCGCCGCTGCTGGACGCGCTCTTCTGCGCCCCTGGCAATGCCGGCATCGCCGAGCAGGCGGCCTGCGTCGGAATCGCGGCCGACGACATCCCCGGCCTGGTCGCCTTCGCCCGCGCCGAGCGCATCGGCCTGGTGGTGGTCGGCCCCGAGGGGCCGCTGGTCGCGGGCCTGGTGGACGCGCTTCAGGCCGAGGGGATCAAAGCCTTCGGGCCGACGGCGGCGGCGGCCCGCCTGGAAGGCTCCAAGGGCTTCACCAAGGACCTCGCGGCGCGCGCCGGGATTCCCACCGCCGCTTACGGCCGCTTCGCCGACGCGGCCGCCGCCCGGGCCTATGTCGCAGCGCACGGGGCGCCGATCGTGGTCAAGGCCGACGGCTTGGCCGCGGGCAAGGGCGTGACGGTGGCGGCGACCGTCGCCGAGGCCAACGCCGCCATCGACGCCGCCCTCGGCGGCCGCTTCGGGGCGGCCGGCGCGAGCCTGGTGATCGAGGCCGTGCTCGCGGGCGAGGAGGCCAGCTTCTTCGCCCTGGTGGACGGCCGGCACGCCCTTCCCTTGGCCACCGCCCAGGACCACAAGCGCGCCTGCGACGGCGACCAGGGCGCAAACACCGGCGGCATGGGCGCCTATTCGCCGGCGCCGAGCGTCACGCCCGCGCTCGCCGGCCAGGTGATGGACCGCATCATCGAGCCGACGGTCGCCGCCATGGCCGCGGCGGGCACGCCCTTCAAGGGCATCCTTTACGCCGGACTGATGATCGGCGCGGACGGGCCCAAGCTGCTCGAATACAACGTCCGCTTCGGCGATCCCGAATGCCAGGTGCTGATGCCGCGCCTGATGTCGGACCTGCTGCCGGCACTGATCGCCACCTGCGACGGCGAACTCAAGCGGTTCTCGCTGCGCTGGTACGACGATCCCGCGCTCTGCGTGGTGATGGCGGCGCGGGGCTATCCCGACGCCTACCAGAAGGGCAGCGAGATTCGCGGTCTCGCCGCCCTGGGCGGGATCCCGGGCGTGACGGTCTTCCACGCCGGCACGGCCCGCGAGGGCGAGCGGCTGATCGCCACCGGCGGGCGCGTGCTCGGCGTGACCGCGACCGCGCCGACCCTGGCCGAGGCACGGCTGCGGGCGTATCGGGCGGTCGATTGCATCGACTGGCCGGGGGGCTTCTGCCGGCGCGACATCGGCGCCCGGGCGCTCGCCTGACCAGGCGCGTGGACGCCGTCGTGCGCGCCCTGGGAGTGCCGTTCTTCGCCCGGTTGGAAGCCCGCGTCACGGGCCTCCCCGCCTGGCCGCGGCGCGGGCTGCTGGTCGGCCTCGGCATCCTCGCTACGGGGGCGCTGCCGCCACTGCACCTGCTGCCGCTCCTGCCCGTGGCGTTCACCCCCCTGCTGTGGCTGATCGATGGTGCGCCCGGCGCGCGCCGCGCGGCGGCATTGGGGTGGTGGTTTGGCCTCGGCCACTTCGCCAGCGGGCTCTACTGGATCGCCCATGCCCTGCTCACCGAGCCTGAGCGCTTCGGCTGGATGATCCCCATCGCCGTGTTTGGCCTGGGCGGGGTTCTCGCGGTCTATGTCGCCGCGGCGGCGGCCCTGACCCACGCGCTTGCCCGCGGCCTCACCTGCCGCCTGCTCGCGTTCGCCGGCGCCTGGACCCTGATGGAGCTGCTGCGGGCGCGGCTGCTGAGCGGGTTCCCGTGGAACCAGCTCGGCTCGGCCTGGGTCGCCTTCGAGCCGGTCTTGCAAGGCGCCGCACTGATCGGTGCCTATGGTCTCGGATTGGTGACCCTGCTGGCGGCGGGGGCGCCGGCACTGCTGGCGGGGTCCCGGCGGGGCGGGGTGGCGGCGGTCCTGGCGGCGGCCGTCCTCTTGGGCGGCAGCGCCGGGTTCGGCGCCTGGCGGCTGGGCGAAGCGCCGTCCGCCGAGGTCGCGGGCGTGCGCCTGCGCCTGGTGCAGCCCGGCGTGCTGCAATCCCACAAGTGGGATCCGGTCCTGCGCGAGGGCATTTTCCAGCGCCATCTAGCCATGTCCCTGGCCCCTGCCGCCCTGGCGCCGACGCACATCATCTGGGCGGAAACCGCGACGCCCTTCGTGCTGGCCCGGGATCCCGAACGCCGCCACCGGATCGCCGAGATCACGCCACCGGGGGGCGTGGTGATCACCGGCGCGGTCCGCGCCGTCCCGGGCGGCAACAGCGTGTTCCAACTCTGGAACAGCCTGTACGCCATCGACCGCCAGGGCTCGATCGTCGCCACCTACGACAAGGCGCATCTGGTGCCGTTCGGCGAATATGTGCCGCTGCGTGGGCTGCTGCCGTTGCAGAAGATCACCGCCGGCAGCGTCGACTTCAGCGCGGGGCCGGGCCCGACCACCGTGACCGTGCCGGGGCTGCCGCCGTTCGGCGCATTGATCTGCTACGAGATCATCTTCCCCCACGAGGTAGTGGACCCGAGCCGGCGCCCGGGCTTCCTGCTCAACCTCACCAACGACGCCTGGTTCGGGATCAGCGCTGGTCCCTACCAGCACTTCGCCGCGGCCCAGCTACGCGCGGTCGAACAGGGCCTGCCTGTGGTGCGCGCCGCTAATTTCGGCATCTCGGGCGTGATCGACCCATGGGGGCGCGTGCCGGCCCGGCTTGGCCTCGGCGCGGTCGGAGTGGTGGATGCCGGCCTGCCGGCGGCACTCTCCGGCCAGACGCCCTATGCGCGTTTTGGCGATGGGCTGCCTGCTGGCCTGGCCCTGGTGGCGCTCGGGGTGGCTTTTCTGCACCGACGGTTGAAGACGTCGGGCGGAATTCATTGAGAGCGGCGAATGCAGACCGATTCCGCGACAATTTTGCCGCGCCGACAGCAGCGCCCACGGCGTTGATTGGGACGCCGCTTTATACCTCGCGGATGGTGTGATAGGACGCGCATCTAGGCTCTAGGTACCGGGCCAGTCAGGATCCGGACCGAAAAAAAGTCGCGGGAGACTTCACCACCAGCAGAGGACGCCAGATTCATGGCCGCCAGACCCAATCCTGTCGACATCCATGTCGGCAGCCGCGTGCGTTTGCGCCGCACGCTCCTGGGCATGAGCCAGGAAAAGCTCGCCGATGCCATCGGTCTGACCTTTCAGCAGGTGCAGAAATACGAGCGCGGCGCCAACCGCATCGGCTCGAGCCGGCTGTTTCAGCTCAGCCAGGTGCTCGACGTTCCGGTGTCCTTCTTCTTCGACGACCTGAGCACCGCAGCCCAAGGCACCGACGGTACCGGCGACGGCGGGGCGGCGGGCCAGGGCTTCGAACACGAGAACCTGTCGCGGCGCGAGACCCTGGAGCTGGTGCGCGCCTACTACAAGATCACCAACGACGGCGTGCGCAAGCGCATCTTCGACCTGGTGAAGGCGATCGCCGCGGCACAAGTCGCGGCCTGACCGGCCCAGGGCGCCGTTCGTGGGCGGTGCGGGCTTACGCCTTGACCCCTCGCGCGAACCCTGGGAAAAACCGGTGCCCGGCCGCGACCCGAGCGCTCCTGTTTAAGGTCGCGGGAGCCGGTACCATATCTTGCTCTTCCGCGACCCTGCCAAGGAGCCGGCCGTGCCCAAAGGTGACTATCTGTTCACCAGCGAGTCCGTGTCCGAGGGTCATCCGGACAAGATCTGCGACCGCATCTCGGACGCCGTGGTGGATACCTTTCTCGGCGCCGACCCCAACTCCCGGGTGGCGTGCGAGACGCTCTGCACCACCAATCGCATCGTCCTGGCCGGCGAGGTGCGCGGCCCCGAGGCGATCACCCGCGAGCGCCTGGAAGAGGTGGCCCGCTCGGCGGTGCGCGAGATCGGCTACGAGCAGGACGGGTTCCATTGGCAGCGCGCCAACGTCCAGATCTACCTGCACCAGCAATCGGCCGACATTGCCCAGGGCGTGGACGCGCGCGACAACAAGGATCTGGGCGCCGGCGACCAGGGGCTGATGTTCGGCTATGCCTGCCGCGAGACCGACGTGCTGATGCCGGCGGCGATCTATTACTGCCACAGCATCCTGCGCTCCCTCGCCGAGGCCCGCCACTCGGGCGCCGCCCCCGGCCTCGGCCCGGACGCCAAGAGCCAGCTCACGCTGCGTTATGCCGGCGGCCACCCCGTCGGGTGCACCTCGGTCGTGGTCTCGACCCAGCACGACGCGAAGGTGAGCCACGAAGAGGTGCGCGAGATCGTGCGCCCGCACGTGCTCAACGTGCTGCCCGCGGGCTGGATGTGCCGGGAGCAGGACTTCTACACCAATCCGACGGGCAAGTTCGTGATCGGCGGCCCGGACGGGGACTGCGGCCTCACCGGGCGCAAGATCATCGTCGACACCTACGGCGGCAGCGCGCCCCATGGCGGCGGCGCGTTCTCGGGCAAGGACCCGACCAAGGTCGACCGGTCGGGCGCCTACGCCGCCCGCTATCTGGCCAAGAACGTGGTCGGCGCCGGCCTGGCGGAGCGCTGCACCATTCAGGTCGCCTATGTGATCGGCGTGGCGCGGCCGCTCTCGATCATGGTCGAGACCTATGGCACCGGTGTGGTGGACGAGGACAAGCTGGCCGGCGTGCTGCAGGAGGTGATGGACCTGCGCCCGCGTGGCATCATCGAGCATCTGCACCTCGACCGGCCGATCTACGCCCGCACCGCCGCCTACGGCCACTTCGGCCGCGCGCCGGAGCCGGACGGCGGCTTCAGCTGGGAGAAGCTCGACCTCGTGGATGCGCTCAAAAGCGCCTTCAAGTAATCGGCGGGACGCGCCTTTCTTCCTTTATGGGCGCCGGCTCGGCCACCGCCTGAGCCCGCAGCAGCAACTATTGCTGGCCGAACGCCTGCCGACCCTCGCCGTGCCTGAGGTGGCGCCGGGCGCCGGTGCCGACCCGGGCACCTGGTTCGCCCCCCCCTGTCGCGAGGTCTGGCTCGAAGTGGGCTTCGGCGCGGGCGAGCACCTGCTGGCCCAGGCGGCGGCCAACCCGACGGTCGGCCTGGTCGGTTGCGAGCCCTATGTCAACGGCGTCGCCAGCCTGCTGGGCCTGCTGGGCGACGACCTGGCTGGGCGGGTGCGCGTGCTGATGGGGGACGCGCGCCCGCTTCTCCTCGCCCTGGCAGATGCCAGCCTGGCCCGGGTGTTCGTGCTGTTCCCCGACCCCTGGCCGAAGCGGCGGCACGCCAAGCGCCGCTTCTTCTCGGGCCCTGTGGTAGCGGCCCTGGCCCGGGTCCTCCGCCCGGGCGGGGAGCTCCGCCTGGCAACCGACGCCGGCGCCTATGCCCGCGAGGCATTGCTGGCGATCCGCCAAAGCGGCAGCTTCCGCTGGCAGGCCGGGAGTGCCGCCGACTGGCGCCTCCGCCCCGCCGACTGGCCGGCGACCCGCTACGAGGCCAAGGCCCTCGCCGCGGGCCGCAACCCGGTCTACCTTCGCTTCCGTCGCGAATGAACCGCGAGGCGGTTGCGGCAAGATTTCTGTTGAAGCGGCGCCCTGGCGCCGTTATATCCACTAGGTATCAGCTGTTTCGAACACGGTGAGTCGTCCGAACAGTGGGCCTTGGCCCACTTTTTTATTATTGGACGCAAGCGGAGCGGTCGCAGGAAATGGATCCGGCTGACCGAATTTCGGAGTTGGTCGAGCCTGTGCTGGACGCGATGGGCTACAATCTGGTGCGGATAAAACTCGGCCGTGACCGCGCGGCGACGCTGCAGATCATGGCCGAGCCGCGCGCGGAGCGCGCCATGACGGTGGAGGACTGCGCCGACATCAGCCGGGCGGTCTCGGCCCTGCTCGACGTCGAGGACCCGATCGCCGGCGCCTACCACCTGGAGGTCTCCTCCCCCGGCCTCGACCGGCCGCTGGTGCGGCTCGACGACTACGCCCGCTTTGCCGGCCACGAGGCGCGCATCGAGACCCACGCGCCGATCGACGGGCGCCGCCGCTTCAAGGGCCGCCTGCTCGGCGTCGCGGAGGGGCAGGTACGCATCGCCCTGCCCGAGGGCGAGGTGGCGCTGCCCTACCAGGCGATCGGCGCGGCCAAGCTGGTGCTGACGGAAGAACTGATCACCGCCGCCAAGCGGGCGTCGGAACGCAACCGGGAACGCTAGGATCATGGAAACCGAGCTGACTTCCCCGGGTGGGCGCATGGAGATGATCCAGGTCGCCGATGCCGTCGCGCGCGAGAAGAACATCGACCGCGAAATCGTGTTGGACGCCATGGAGCAGGCGATCCAGCACGCCGCCAAGCGCAAGTACGGCCAGGAAAACGACATTCGCGCCGAGATCAGCCGCAAGAGCGGCGACATCCGCCTGCGCCGCGTGCGCACGGTGGTCGAGACGGTGGAGAACGAGGCGACCCAGATCAGCTTGGCCGCGGTCCAGCGCCGCGACCCCGACTTCAAGCCGGGCGACCTGATCGTCGAGGACCTGCCGCCGATCGAGTTCGGCCGCAGCGCCGCGCAGATGGCCAAGCAAGTGATCGTGCAGAAGGTGCGCGACGCCGAGCGCAGCCGCCACTTCGAGGAATACAAGGAACGCGGCGGCGAGATCGTGAACGGCGTGGTCAAGCGCGAGGAATACGGCAACCTGACCATAGACTTGGGCCGCGGCGAGGGCTTTGTGCGCCGCGACGAGTTGTTGCCGCGCGAGCGCTTCCGCCAGGGCGACCGGGTGCGGTCCTACATCTACGATGTGCGCCGCGAGCAGAAGGGGCCGCAGATCTTCCTCTCGCGTACCCATCCCCAGTTCATGGCCAAGCTGTTCGCCCAGGAAGTGCCGGAAATCTATGACGGCATCATCGAGATCAAGGCGGTGGCGCGCGACCCCGGCAGCCGCGCCAAGATCGCCGTCATCTCGCGTGACAACTCGATCGATCCCGTGGGCGCCTGCGTCGGCATGCGCGGCAGCCGGGTGCAGGCCGTGGTTACCGAGCTGCAAGGCGAGAAGATCGACATCATCCAATGGTCGCCGGACCCGGCGACCTTCATCGTCAATGCCCTGGCCCCGGCCGAAGTGGCCAAGGTGGTGCTGGACGAGGAAGCCAACAAGATCGAGGTGGTGGTCCCCGACGACCAGCTCAGTCTCGCCATCGGCCGCCGCGGCCAGAATGTTCGGCTGGCCTCGCAGCTCACCGGCTGGGACATCTCGATCGTCACTGAGACCGAGGAGTCGGACCGCCGCACCGAGGACTTCCGCACCCGCAGCCGCATGTTCATCGATCGCCTCGACATCGACGAGGTGATCGCCCAATTGCTGGTGACCGAGGGCTTCACCTCGATCGAAGAGGTGGCCTATGTGCCGATCGAGGAGCTGACCGGGATCGAGGGCTTCGACGAGAATCTGGCGAAGGCGCTCCGCGACCGTTCCCAGGCCTATCTCGCCCGCCGCGACGCCGAGCTGACGGAACGCCGGCGCACGCTCGGCGTCGCCGACGCCGTGGCCGAGATCGGCGGGCTGACCCCCGCCCATCTGGTGACGTTGGGCGAGAAGGGGGTCAAGACCCTGGATGACCTCGGCGACCTGGCGTCCGACGAACTGATGGAAATGCTCGGCGCGGACGCACTCGACGCCGACGCGGCCAACACCATCATCATGGCGGCGCGCGCCCACTGGTTCACCGGCAGCGCCGAGGCGGAGGCTCAAGCCCCCGCCAGCGCCCCCGAACCACGATGAGGCCCGATGGCCCAGCCTCGCGCACGCGCGATCCGGTCATGGCAGGGCGAGCATACGCCCAAGCGGCGCTGCGTCGCGAGCCGCGAGGCCGCGGATAAGGCGACCCTGGTCCGCTTCGTGATCGGACCCGACGATCGGCTGGTGCCGGACATCGCCGGCACGCTCCCGGGGCGGGGTCTCTGGCTGCAAGCCCGGCGCCAGGTGGTGGAAACGGCGATGCGGCGCAACCCGTTCGCCAAGCTGGCGCGGCGGCCGGTGCACATCGCCCCGGACATGGCCGACCAGGTGGAGCGCCTGCTGGAGCGCCGCTGTCTCGACCTGATCGGCCTGGCGCGCCGCGCCGGACAGGCGGTGCAGGGGCGCGAGCGCGTCATGGAGCGCCTGGCGCGGGGCACCGCCGGACTGGTCCTGATCGCCGCCGACGCCGGCGGCGATGCCGAGCGCGTGCGCCGCGCGGCGCGCGCGGCGCCGGTCGCCCAGGTGTTCAGCCGCGATATCTTGGGGCGTTGCTTCGGCCGCGACAACGCGGTCTTCGTCGTGATCGGCGCCGGGCCCCTGGCGACACGGCTCGCGGCCGAGGTCGGCCGATTGAGCGGATTTCGCGGGGCCGCCTCGGGCGGCCCCTTGCCCACGCCGCCGCCTGAACCGTTGGGAGAGCCTTGAGCATGGTCGACGAGCAGCCGACAAAGGACGAGCCGGGCAAGACCGGCGAGCGGCTGCGCCTGTCGCTCTCGCGGCCGGGCCGGCTCGAACTGAAGAAGACCGTGGAAACCGGCCAGGTGCGGCAGAGCTTCTCGCACGGCCGGTCCAAGACGGTTCAGGTCGAGGTCAAGAAGAGGCGCACCTTCGCCCCCGGCGAAGACGGCGGCATGAAAGAAGTGCCGATCGCCCCGCCCAAGCCCGAGGCGCCGCGCCCGCCTGAGCCGGCGGCGGCGGTCAGGACGCTCACGCGCGACGAACGCGCGACCCGGGTGCGGGCCCTGGAAGAGGCCCGGCGCATCGCCGAGGAAGACGCGCGCCTGCGCGCTAAGGACGAGGACGCGCGCCGCGAGCAGGATCGTATCCGCCTCGCCGAGGACGCGGCCCGGCGCGCCGTCGAGGAGGCACTCCGGCGCGAGCGCGAGGCCTCCGGCCTGCCGCCCGAGCCGGAGCCGATTCCCGAACCGACCCCGATCGCCGCCGAGGCACCACCCGCCGCGCGCGCCGGGGCGCATGCCGGCGCGCCGGCACGCGCGACCAAGGCCAAGTCGGTGCTGCCGGCCCAGCCGTCGGTCGAGCCCGGCCGCCGCGCCCGCGGCGCGGAACCGGACGAAGCCGGCGAGGAGGACAGCGATCGGCCGAAGCGCCCCGGCCGGCCAGAGCCGCGCCGGCCCACCGCGCCGGCCCGCCGCGGCGAGCCGCGGCGGCGCGCCGGCAAGATCACGGTCAGTCAGGCCCTCGACGACGAGGATCGCATGCGCAGCCTGGCCGCCCTGCAGCGCCGCCGCGAGCGCGAGCGGCGCCTGCAGTTGCAGCACCAGGAAGAAGGCAAGCCCCAGGTGGTGCGCGACGTGGTGATTCCCGAGGCGATCACGGTCCAGGAGCTCGCCAATCGCATGGCGGTGCGCGCCTCCGACGTGATCAAGGAGCTGATGAAGATGGGCTCCATGGCGACCATCAACCAGTCGCTGGACACCGATACGGCGGAGCTGCTGGTAGCCGAGTTCGGCCACAAGTCGAAGCGCATCGCCGCCGCCGACGTGGAGATCGGCCTGCGGGGGGGGCGCGACACCGATACCGAGCTCGCCCCGCGCGCGCCGGTGGTCACCGTGATGGGTCACGTCGACCACGGCAAGACCTCGCTTCTGGACGCGCTCCGCGAGACCAAGGTGGCGGCCGGCGAGGCCGGCGGCATCACCCAGCACATCGGCGCCTACCAGGTGCGGATGCCGGACGGCAGCTCGGTGACCTTCCTCGATACCCCCGGCCACAAGGCGTTCACCCAGATGCGCGCGCGCGGTGCCCGCGTCACCGACCTGGTGGTGCTGGTGGTCGCCGCCGACGACGGCGTGATGCCGCAAACCGTCGAAGCGATCAATCACGCCAAGGCCGCCAAGGTGCCCCTCATCGTCGCCATCAACAAGATGGACAAGCACGACGCCAATCCGCGCCGCGTGCGCGACGAGCTCTTGAAGCACGAAGTGGTGCTCGAGGAGTTCGGCGGCGACGTGCAGGCGGTCGAAGTCTCGGCGACCAAGCGCACCAACCTGGACAAGCTGATCGAGGCGATCCTGCTCCAGGCCGAGGTGCTCGAACTGCAGGCCAACCCGAACCGTCCCGGCGAGGGCGTCATCATCGAGGCCAGGCTGGATCGCGGCCGCGGACCCGTGGCGACCGCGCTGGTGCAGCGCGGATCCATCAAGGTCGGCGACATCGTCGTCGCCGGCGATCATTGGGGCCGCGTGCGGGCGCTGCTGGACGACCAGGGCGCCTCTGTGCCGAACGCCGGTCCCTCGGTGCCGGTCGAGATCCTCGGCCTCGACGGGGTGCCCGCCGCCGGCGACGAGATGGTGGTGGCCGAGAACGAGCGCCGCGCGCGCGAGGTCACCGACTTCCGCCGCCAGCGTACCCGCGAGACCCGCGTCACCATCGGCCCGCGCGGCACGCTCGAGCAGTTCATCGCCAAGATCGGCCAGGGCGGCATGCGCGAACTGCCGGTGGTGATCAAGGGCGACGTGCAGGGCTCCGTCGAGGCGATCGTGACCGGCCTGCAGCGCCTGGGCACGGACGAGGTCGCCGCGCGCATCCTGCACGCCGCGGTCGGCGGCATCGCCGAGTCGGACGTGAGCCTGGCCAAGGCGTCGAGCGCGATCATCATCGGCTTCAACGTGCGGGCGAGCGCGCCGGTGCGCGACCTGGCCGCCCGCGAAGGCGTCGACATCCGCTACTACAGCATCATCTACGACCTGCTCGACGACGTGCGCGGGCTGCTGTCCGGCATGCTCGCGCCGACGGTGAAGGAGCAGGTGCTGGGCTCGGCCCGCATCAAGGAGGTGTTCACGGTCACCAAGGTCGGCCGCGTCGCCGGGTGCGAAGTGGCGGACGGCCTGATCAGGCGCGGCGCCAAGGCCCGGCTGCTGCGCGACAGCGCGGTGGTGCATACCGGGCGGATCGGCACCTTGAAGCGCTTCAAGGACGACGTGCGCGAGGTGCGCTCCGGGCTCGAATGTGGCATCGGCCTCGAGAACTTCAACGACTTCCAGGCGGGCGACGTGATCGAGGCGTACGAGGAGACGGAGGTCGCCCGTACCCTAGAGGCATGAGCCGCGGCAGCCGGCGGAGCGGCGGCAGCGGACGCGGCAGCGGGCAGCGGCCGCTGCGCGTCGGCGAGGCGCTGCGCCATGCCCTGGCCGACGTGTTCCTGCGCGGCGACGTCTACGACCCCGAGCTCGCCCCATCGGCGGTGCTGGTGACCGAGGTGCGCATGTCTTCCGACCTGCGCCAGGCCACCGTGTTCGTGCTGCCCTTCGCCGGTGGCGACGGCACCGTAATGCTGACCGCCCTGGCGCGGCTGACCCCGTATCTGCGCGGGGTGATCGCGAAGACCGTCGCGCTGCGCCGGGTGCCCGAGCTGGAGTTCCGCCTCGATACCGCCTTCGACCACGCGGCGCGGGTGGACGCGCTGCTGAAGGCTGCACCCGCACCCGTTGCCGAGGACGAGGAACCGGCATGAGCGGCGCCGACGGGCACGGCTGGGTGATCCTCGACAAGCCGGCCGGGATCAGCTCGGCGGCGGCGGTGGCGGCGGTCAGGCGGCTGCTCGGCGGGGCCAAGGCGGGCCATGCCGGGACGCTCGACCCGATCGCCACCGGCGTCCTACCGATCGCCGTCGGCGAGGCCACCAAGACCGTCGCCTACGCCGTCGGCGGCCGCAAGGCCTACCGCTTCCAGGCGCGCTTCGGCGAGGCACGGGTCGGCGACGACCTTTCGGGGGCGGTGACCGCAACCGCGGCCCTGCTGCCAGACGGGGCGGCGATCCGGGCGGCGCTGCCGGCGTTCCAGGGGCGCATCCGCCAGCGCCCGCCGGTGGTTTCCGCGATCAAGGTGGGGGGACGGCGGGCGTATGCCCGCGCCCGCGCCGGCGAGACGTTCGCGCTGGCGGAACGCGAGGTCGAGGTGGTCTCCCTGGTGCTGGTCGCGCAGCCGGCGCCCGATTGCGCCGAATTCGACTTGGAATGCGGCCCTGGCACCTATGTCCGCAGCCTGGTGCGCGACCTGGCGGCCCGCCTCGGCACCGTCGGCCACGTGAGCGTGCTGCGCCGCACCCGGGTCGGGCCGTTCGTCGAGGCGCAAGCGATCACGCTTTCCTCTTTGCAGGCCTTGGTGCATAGTGGCGGTCCATCCGCCGCTCTCTGCGCGCTCGAGACCGTGCTGGCCGACATCCCGGCACTGGCCCTGAATAGCGCGGACGCGGAACGGATGCGGCGCGGCCAATCGATTGCCGCGCCCGAAGAGGCCGCCGGGACGGTGCTCGCCACCGCCCTGGGGCGGCCGGTCGCGTTGGCCCGGATCGAAGGGGGCCGGGCGCGGCCGGTGCGCGTGTTCAACCTGTGACTGTTCGGGAGCAGCACGATGTCGATTACGGCCGAGCGCAAGCAGCAGCTCATCATCGAGTACGCCCGCACCACGGGCGATACCGGCTCGCCCGAAGTGCAGGTGGCGATCCTGTCGGAGCGGATCGCCAATCTGACCGGGCATTTCAAGACCCACGCCAAGGACAACCATTCGCGCCGCGGCCTGTTGCTGATGATCAGCCAGCGGCGGCGACTGCTGGACTATGTGCGGCGCGTCGACGGCGAGCGCTACGCGCAACTGATTCAGCGCTTGGGACTCCGCCGCTAGCAGGACAGACGAAGGGCCGCCCGCCCGCCGCGGCGCCCAACGACCGAGAATTGCCGGAGCAACACCGGCACGCACCACGGCCCCGGGCGGGCGCCAGAGCGGGAGGGGGCCGCGAACAGATCCGCGCGACCGCTCCGCGCACCGGGCCGCAGGCCGCGGCCCCCGACCGGGTGCGAAGGGCACCCGGGACGGCACGGTAGAAGGGAAGAGAATGTTCAAGATCAATCGCAAGGAAGTGATGTGGGGCGGCCGCCGCCTGGTGCTCGAGTCGGGCCGGATCGCCCGCCAGGCCGACGGCGCGGTGCTGGCCACTTACGGCGAGACCACCGTGCTCTGCACCGTGGTGGCGGCGCGCCAGCCGCGGGTGGGGCAGGATTTTTTCCCGCTCACCGTGCACTACCAGGAAAAGGCCTTCGCCGCCGGCAAGATACCGGGCGGCTTCTTCAAGCGTGAAGGCCGCCCGAGCGAGAAGGAAACGCTGGTCTCGCGCCTGATCGACCGTCCGATCCGTCCGCTGTTCGCCGCGGGCTTCCGCAACGAGACCCAGATCATCTGCACGGTCCTGTCGCACGACCTCGAGAACGACCCCGACATCGTCGCTCTCGTCGGCGCCTCGGCGGCCCTCACGCTCTCGGGGATTCCTTTCCTCGGGCCGATCGGCGGCGCCCGGGTCGGCTACATCAACGGTCAGTACGTGCTCAACCCGACCATGGAGCAGATGCCGGAAAGCAAGCTCGACCTGGTGGTCGCCGGCACCGTCCAGGGCGTGATGATGGTCGAGTCGGAGGCGCACGAGCTGAGCGAGGACATCATGCTCGGCGCCGTCACCTTCGGCCACCGCGAGATGCAGGCGGTGATGAACACCATCATCGCTCTGGCCGAGACCTGCGCCAAGGAGCCATGGGACGTGAAGGCGCCCGAGGATCAGGTCGTGATCCGCACCCGCGTCGCCGAGGTCGCCGAGGCGGAGCTGAAAGCCGCCTACAGCGAAGCCGTCAAGCAGCTCCGGCAGGAGAAGGTGGACGCGGTCCGCACCAAGGTAAAGGCGGCGCTGCCCGAGGACGCGTTCAATCCGAATCTGGTCAAGGATGCCTTCAAGGCGCTGGAGAGCGACATCGTGCGCGGGCGCATCCTGGACACCGCGATCCGCATCGACAGCCGCGACTTGAAGACGGTGCGCCCGATCGTGGCCGAGGTGGGCGTGCTGCCGCGCAGCCACGGCGCCGCCCTCTTCACCCGCGGCGAGACCCAGGCGCTGGTCGTGACCACGCTGGGGACCGGCGAGGACGAGCAGATCATGGACGTGCTCGAGGGCGAATACCGCGAGCGTTTCATGCTGCACTACAACTTCCCGCCCTATTCCGTGGGCGAGTCCTCGCAGATGCGCCCGCCGGGGCGGCGCGAAATCGGCCATGGCAAGCTGGCCTGGCGCGCGATCCGGCCGCTCCTGCCCAAGAAGGAGGAGTTCCCCTACACCATCCGCGTGGTCTCCGAGATCACCGAGTCGAACGGGTCGTCGTCGATGGCGACGGTGTGCGGCGCCTCGCTCGCACTGATGGACGCGGGCGTGCCGCTGAAGCGGCCGGTGGCCGGCATCGCCATGGGCCTGATCAAGGAGGACGCGCGCTTCGCCGTGCTGTCGGACATCCTCGGCGACGAGGACCATCTCGGCGACATGGACTTCAAGGTCGCCGGCACCGAGGTCGGCATCACCTCGCTGCAGATGGACATCAAGATCCCGAGCATCACCGAGGAGATTATGCGTGTCGCCCTCGGCCAGGCGCGGGATGGGCGACTGCATATTCTGAGTGAAATGTCCAAGGCGCTCACCGGCTCGCGCACCGAGATCAACAAGTACGCGCCGCGCATCACCACCATCACCATCCCCAAGGACCAGATCCGCGAGGTGATCGGCACCGGCGGCAAGGTGATCCGCGAGATCTGCGAGGCCACCCGCACCAAGATCGACATCGAGGACGACGGCACCATCAAGGTGGCGGCGACTGACAGCGCCGACGGCGAGGCGGCGATCAATTGGATCCGCGGCATCGTCGCCGAGCCCGAGATCGGCGTGATCTATTCGGGCAAGGTGGTGAAGGTGATGGACTTCGGCGCCTTCGTGAACTTCATCGGCAACCGCGACGGCCTGGTGCACATCAGCGAACTGGCCCAGGGCCGGGTCAAGACGGTGACCGACGTGGTCAAGGAAGGCGACGTGATCAAGGTCAAGGTGCTGGGCATCGACGAGCGGGGCAAGGTCAAGCTCAGCATGCGGGCGGTGGACCAGGCGACCGGGGCCGACATCTCGGCGCAAGCCCGGCCCCGGGAGGGCACAGCCGAATAGGCGCAGGCAGCACCCGGGCGGGCGGGCGCCCCCTGGGCGCCCGGTATCCGCAGGCGGGATGGAAGTGGCGATTCCACTTGCCGATGGTTCATAATATCATGTCGGCGGGTGATGGCCGCGGCGCCCGCCGGCGACGCGGGCGGCGGAACTGCGGCGGATCGCGCAGGAACCAAGGATTGGGCGCGTGAAGGCACTGAATCCGATCCTGCTCTCGGGACGCGAGGTGCTGCCGCTGGTCGAAGGCGGCAAGGGCATCGCGGTCTCCAACGGCGAGAGCTCGGGCGCCTGGGCGGCCGCCGGCGGGGTCGGCACGTTCTCGGGCGTGAACGCCGACATTCGCGACGCCGATGGGGCGCTCGTGCCCGTGGTCTACCACGGCCGCACCCGGCGCGAGCGGCACGACGAACTGATCGCCTACGCCATCCGTGGCGGCATCAGCCAGGCGCGGATCGCCCACGAGACCGCGGGCGGTGACGGGCGCATCCACATGAACGTGCTGTGGGAGATGGCGGCCGCGGTGCCGATCCTGAATGCAGTGCTGGAGGGGGCGAAGGGCCTGATCCACGGCGTCACCTGCGGCGCCGGCATGCCCTACAAGATCGCCGAGATCGCCGCCCGCTACGGGGTCTTCTACTACCCGATCGTGTCGTCGACGCGGGCGTTCCGCGCGCTCTGGAAGCGCGCCTATTTCAAGTTCGCCGAGCTGCTGGGGGGCGTGGTCTACGAGGATCCTTGGCTGGCCGGCGGCCACAACGGCATTACCAACAACGAGGATCCCCTCAAGCCGGAAGACCCCTACCCGCGGGTGACGGAACTGCGCCGCTTCATGAACGAGATGGGATTGCGCACGACGCCGATCTTCATGGCCGGCGGCGTCTGGTACCTGCGCGACTGGGAGCGTTGGATCGACAATCCGGAGGTCGGGCCGGTCGCGTTCCAGTTTGGCACCCGCCCCCTCCTCACCCAGGAAAGCCCGATCTCGACCGAATGGAAGCAGCGGCTGCTCGCCCTGAAGGCGGGCGACGTGCACCTGAACCGGTTCAGCCCGACCGGCTTCTGGTCGTCGGCGGTACACAACGCCTATATCCAGGACCTGGTGGAGCGCTCCGAACGCCAGGTCGCCTATACCAACGAGCCGGTCGGCCAGCACGGAACCGCGTTCCCGGTCGGCGCCCGGCGCCGCACCGTATTCCTGACGCCCGAGGACGCAGGCCGCGCGCAAGGTTGGGTAGACCAGGGATTCACCGAGGCGCTCAAGACCCCGGATTCCACTGTCGTCTTCGTCACCCCCGCCATGCGCGACGAGATCCGCCGCGACCAGATCGAGTGCATGGGGTGCCTGTCGGCTTGCAACTTCAGCAACTGGGCGGCGAACGAGAAAGGGACCACCGGGCGCAAGACCGACCCGCGCAGCTACTGCATCCAGAAGACGCTGCAGGAGATCGCCCATGGCGGCGATGTCGACACCCAGCTCATGTTCGCCGGCCACGGCGCCTACCAGTTCGCCACCGACCCCTTCTATCGCAACGGCTTCATCCCGAACGTCAGGCAGTTGATCAACCGCCTGCTAACCGGCGACTGAGGCCGGCTTCCCTTATGCCGCGCGCCGCACCATGTCTCAAGCCATGACCGGACGGCCAAGCAACGCGGCGAGCGAGCGGCTGCGGCAGGCGGGGCTGCGCCCGACCCGGCAGCGGCTCGCGCTCGCCGGCCTCCTGTTCGACGGCGGCGATCGCCATGTGACGGCGGAGACGCTGCACCGCGAGGCGATCGGCACGCACGTGCGCGTCTCGCTGGCGACCGTCTACAACGCCTTGCACCAGTTCACCAAGGCGGGCCTGCTGCGCGAAGTGGTGGTCGATGCCGGGCGCGCCTACTTCGACACCAACACGCGCCATCACCACCACTTTTTCGTCGAACACGACGGCGCGCTCAGCGACATCGCTGCCGGCGGCGTCGAGGTCAGCCGCCTACCCGCTCCCCCCGCCGGCACCGAGGTCGAGCGGGTGGACGTGGTGGTGCGCATCCGCCGCCGGCAGGGTTGATTCGGCGGCGCACGAAATTCCCTAATTAGAATAATTCTAATCTATTGACATCCCCGCCCCGCGACCCCATTGTCTGGGATGACGCGGCGCCAGAGCGGGGAATTGCAACACCCTTTGGACACCGCGCAAACCCAATTCGTCGCAGTCACCCAATGGCGCAAATTGCAGAGGAGGCATCCATGCCAGCATTGAAGGGATCCAAGACCGAAGGCAACCTGAAGGACGCGTTCGGGGGCGAGTCCCAGGCCAACCGGCGCTATCTCTATTTCGCGCAGAAGGCGGACGTGGAGGGCTACAACGACGTGGCCGCCGTGTTCCGCTCCACCGCCGAAGGCGAGACCGGCCACGCTCACGGCCACCTCGAGTTCCTGGAGGAAGTCGGCGACCCAGCTACGGGCAAGCCGATCGGCGGCACCAAGAAGAACCTGGGCGCCGCGATCGCCGGTGAGACCCACGAGTACACCGACATGTATCCGGGCATGGCGCGGACCGCGCGCCAAGAAGGTTTCGACGAGATCGCCGACTGGTTCGAGACCCTGGCCAAGGCCGAGAAGAGCCACGCGGGCCGCTTCCAAAAGGCCCTCGACAGCCTCGACAGCTAGTATCTGCTACCACAGGAGCATGAGTCGGGCTTAATCCTTCGACAGGCTCAGGATGAGCCCCTCATGCTGAGCTCGTCGAAGCATGCGGGCCGGCGCAGTCGTGTTCAAGCTGAACGGACTCCGCTCCAGCTTGGTTCGTCAGCAGACCAAGCGCGGCCCGGCATAACCAACCGGGACGGGAGGGGCCGGCGTGGCCCCCTCCGCTCCCACCCACGATCCAAAGGCAGGAGCGATCTTTGCGCGAAGGCAGCCTGGGGGCGCCGACCCGTCATGCGCTGGCATGGCGCGACGCCGACTTCTACGACCCGGCCAAACTGGAAGCCGAGATGCGGCGGGTGTTCGATATCTGCCACGGCTGCCGGCGCTGCTTCAATCTGTGCGATTCGTTCCCGCGCCTGTTCGACCTGATCGACCAGTCGTCGACCGGCGAGCTGGACGGCGTGGCAACCAAGGACTTCAAGGCGGTGGTGGACGCCTGCACGCTCTGCGACATGTGCTTCATGACCAAGTGCCCCTATGTGCCGCCGCACGAGTTCAACCTGGACTTCCCGCACTTGATGCTGCGCGCGCGCGGGGTCTCCTGGAAACAGGGCGAGGTCCCGTTCACCGACCGCGAGCTGGTGCGGACCGACCGCAACGGATCCCTGGCGACCATGGTCGCTCCCCTGGCCAATTGGGCGACCTCGACCCACAACACGCTGACCCGGTCGCTGCTGGAGCGCCTCGCCGGCGTCGACCGCCGCGCGCACCTGCCGGAATACGCCGGCAAGACGTTCCTCAGCCGCGCCAAGGCGGCCCCCCCGGCAGTCGATCCCGCCGGCCCGGCAACGGGGCGCAAGGCAGTGCTCTTCGCCACCTGCGTCGTCAACTACAACCAGCCCGACATCGGCATGGCCGCGCTCCAGGTCCTGGCCCGGTTCGGGGTCGCCGCCGAGGTGGTCTACCCCGGCTGCTGCGGCATGCCACAGCTCGAGCAGGGCAATGTCGCCGACGTCGCCGACCGCGCGCGTACCACCGCCCAGGCCCTCGCGCCCTTCATCGAGCAGGGCTATGACGTGGTCTCCCTCACCCCCTCCTGCTCGCTGATGGCCAAGTCCGAGTGGCCGCTGCTCGAGCCCGAGGATGCGGACGTGTTGCGGCTCTCCAGGGCCGTCTTCGACATCGACGAGTACATCGTGGAGTTGGCCCGCAAGCATGGACTTCCCGCGGGACTCGGCGGGCTCGACGGCGGTGTCACCGTGCACCTCGCCTGCCATGCCCGCGCCCTCAATGTCGGCCCCAAGGCGGCGGAGCTACTGCGCCTGATCCCGGGCGCCGATATCGCGGTGATCGAGCGCTGCTCGGGCCATGGCGGCTCCTGGGGCGTGAAGGTCGGCAACTTCGACGTGGCACTGAAAGTGGGCAAGCCGGTCGCCCGCCAGGCGGTTCGGGCCGCCAAGCGCTACGTCGCCTCGGAATGCCCGCTCGCCGCCCAGCACATCGCCCAAGGCATGGCGCTCCTCGCCGAAGACGGCGCCCCGCCACCCCGCACCCACCACCCGATCGAACTCTTCGCCCGCGCGCTTCTGCCTCGCGCCGAGGGGTCGGAGACCCCATGACCCCGCGCCGCGTCATCACCCGCGCCGACCTCCTGCCGCTCGCAGAGTACGCTGCCGAGCGCAAGGCGCGCCGTGCCGCCATCGCCCGGCTCAAGCGCGACCGCCGGGTCGAGGTCGGCCCGCACGCCACCTTCCACTTCGAGAGCTACGAGACCATGTGGATGCAGGTGCACGAGATGCTGCTGATCGAGAAGGGCGGCGAGGCGCAGATCGCGGACGAGCTCGCGGCCTACAACCCCCTCATCCCCCAGGGCAGCGAGCTGATTGCGACCTTCATGCTCGAGATCGACGACCCCGTGCGCCGCGCCAGAGTCCTTGCCGGCCTCGGCGGCATCGAACAGACCATCACGCTCTCCATCGACGGCCAGGTGGTGCAGGCGGTGCAGGCGGACGATGCCGAGCGCACCACCGAGGAGGGCAAGGCCTCCGCCATCCACTTCCTGCGCTTCCCGTTCACGGGCATGGCGGCGCAGGCGTTCCGCGCGCCGAAGGGCCCGGTCGTCCTCGGCATCAGTCACCCTGGCTACGGCCATCTGGCGCTGCTTCCCGAGCCCGTGCGCCAGGCCCTCGCCAAGGACCTGGACTGAGGAACGGGTGCGGGCGCAGCGCATGAGGGGACGGTGAACGGCGATCTGGCGGACTGGCGGCGGGATCTCGGGACGGCGGCGGCGTTTCTGACCCGCCTGCCGATCGCGGCGGAGCCACGGCCGCTCAGCCCCGCCATGCGCGCCTTCCCCCTGGTCGGCGCGGCGATCGGCCTTGGCGGCGGCGTCCTCTACGCGCTCCTGCTCGCATGGGGCCTGCCGCCCTTGGTCGCGGCTACCGTCACGCTCGGCGCGGTGGTGCTGGTGACCGGCGCCCTGCACGAGGACGGCCTGGCGGATGCCGCCGATGGCCTCGGCGGCGGCGATCCGGCGCGGCGCCTGGCCCTCATGCGCGACTCGCGGATCGGCGCCTTCGGGGTGATCGCGCTCACCCTCTCGCTCCTCGCCCGCGTCGCGGCGGTGGCGGCGCTCGGCGGCGGCGAGGCCATCGCCGCCTGGGTGGCGGCGGCGGCGCTTTCGCGCGCGGTCTTTCCCCTGATGATGATCACCACCCGACCGGCGCGGAGCGATGGCGCCGGCGCCGGCGCCGGCCGGCCGACGGAGGGCGTGCTGGCGACTGCCGGCGCGCTCGCCTATCTCCTCGCCGCCCTCGCCGTCGGGCCGTGGGACGCACTATTGCTGCTGCTGGCGGCCGCGGCGGCCGCAGGCCTGGTCGCCGTGGCTGCACACCGCCGCATCGGCGGCTACACCGGCGACGTGCTCGGCGCCGGCCAGCAGGCGGCGGAAGTGGCGGTTCTCGCCCTCGCCGCCGCGCTGGCCCAAGGGGCGGCGGCATGACGACCGTGACGCGCTGGTGGTGGGTGCGGCATGCGCCGGTGATCAATCCCTCCGGCGCCCTCTACGGTGCGAGCGAGGTGCCGGCCGATGTCAGCGACCGGGTCGCCTTCTCCCGTCTCGCCGGACTCCTGCCGCAAGGTGCGGTCTGGCTGACCAGCCACCTGTCGCGCGCCCGGGCCACGGCGGCGGCGATCCAGGACGCTGGCTTGGCGGGCCACGACCCGCACGTCGAGGAGCGCATCGGCGAGCAGTCGTTTGGCGCTTGGCACGGGCGCCAGCACGCCGAGATCGCCCACGAGATGCAGGATGGCCACCGCTTCTGGGTGTCGCCGGCGGCCCATGTGCCGCCCGAGGGCGAGAGCTTCGCCCAGGTGATCGGGCGGGTCGAGGATGCGGTCCGGCACTGGACCGCGGCGCACGCGGGGCGCGACATCATCGCGGTCTCCCATGGCGGCCCGATCCGGGCGGCGCTCGCCCTGGCGCTCGGCATCGACCCGGACCGCGCGCTTTCGTTCGTGGTCGAGAACCTGTCGGTCACACGCATCGACCACGTCGCCGGCGAGGGATTGGGGGGCAACTGGCGCGTGGTGATCGTCAACCGCACGCCCGCGTGTAGCTGACGCGTCAAGTTGTCCGGTTTATGTAGCGCATCGATTGACTGCTTCTGTTGCAGTTGTTGGGCCTGTGGGGTTGTGGGCAAGGCGTAGCCTTGTCCATAAGTCCACAGGCTGGCTGGCGGGCGTCGAAGCGGTTCAC
>SHWA01000056.1 GCA_009693995.1 Alphaproteobacteria bacterium
CGCAACGTTATCGAGCGGACCTTCTGCCGCCTCAAAGACTTCCGAGGCCTCGCGACACGATACGACAAGCGCGCCCGCAACTTCCTCGCCGGCGTCTGTCTCGTCGCCGCTCTCTGCTTCTGGATCAATTGAGTCCACACCCTAAGACCCTCCAGCGCCGAGGGTAGGGCGGTGGTGGGTCGGTGACAATTGGTTCGGCGCGTCGGCGATGCCTTCGACGCGGCCGGTGCTTCCTGGTATGGTAACCGGGTCACCGCGTCGCCCGGCGGCGCCCGCGAAAGGAAGGTCCATGACAGCAAAATTTCTCGGCGCTGCGCTGCTGGCTGCGTTGCTGATCGGCGCCCCCGCGCTCGCCCAGCCGCGCCCGCCCGGACTGATGACCCTTCCCGGCACCCAGGGGGCGAACGAGGACTCGATGGTGGTCAAAGTGAACGACACCGAGATCCGGCAATCGGATGTCATGGCGATGCATGCGCAGCTGCCCGAACAGTTGCGCAACATGCCGATCGGGACGCTGTTCCAGGCGATCGTCGGCCAGTTGATCAATCGCCGCCTCGCGGCCCTCGCGGCTTCCGCCGATGGCCTGGACAAGGATCCGGCAGTGCAGCGCACGCTCGACCGGCTGAAGGAGCGGGTGCTGGAGCAGGCCTACGTCAACAAGCACGTCGGCGAAAGCGTGACCGAGGTGGCGCTGCGGCAGCGGTACGAGGCGGCGAAAGGCAATGGAGCGCTGGGCATCGAGGAAGTCCGCGCCAGCCACATTCTGGTCGAATCCGAGGCCGCGGCGAAGGCGGCGTTGGCCGAAGTGCGGGGCGGCGCCGACTTCGCCAAGGTGGCGCAGGCGCAGTCCAAGGACAGCTCTGCCGTGCAAGGCGGCGACCTCGGCTACTTCGACAAGCAGATCATGGTGCCCGAGTTCGCCGTAGTCGCCTTCGGCATGCAGAAGGGCCAGGTCTCCGAACCGGTGAAGACCCAGTTCGGCTGGCACGTGATCCGCCTCGACGACCGGCGCACCCGGCAGCGGACGTTCGAGGAAGCAGAGGACGACCTGCGCAGTGAAGCCTCGCGCGATGCCCAGGGCAAGGTAGTTGAGGGCCTGCGCAAGAGTGCCCGCATCCAACAGCCGTGAACCGTTACGGCGACAACTGAGACACGAGGGAGGATTCCATGGCGGTACATCATGTCCAGCACTTCACCGTGGCCACCAAGGACTTGGCAGTCTGCAAGCGTTTTTATATCGGAGCGCTCGGCCTGACCGACGGTTGGCGGCCGCCCTTCCGGTTCCCCGGCGCCTGGCTCTATGCCGAGGGCCAGCCGATCGTGCACCTGATCGGCGCCGACGACGGCGTCGGCCGGGGCGGCGTGCTGGATCATGTTGCCTTGCAGTGCTCCGACGTGGCCGGCGTGACCTGCCGCCTGCGCGACCTCGGCATCGGCTTCGAGATCCGCACCCAGGTCGCGTCCGGCCTGCACCAGGTCTTCGTCTGGGACCCGGACGGCGCCAAGATCGAATTGAACTTCCCGGCGAGCGAGGATGTCTCGCGCGCAGCCGCGTCGCCGAAGGCAGTCGGCGCCATGGCGCCGGCGGCCAAGCCGAAGGCCAAGGCTAGTAAAGTGCCCGCCTGAGCAGGTTCAGCGCGGCGAACACGAGGAGGGTCATCAGCAGGCGGCGAAACAGCCGCTCGTTGATCCCTCCCCGGATGCGCTGGCCTACCATTACGCCGAGCAGCACCGGAACGGTTGCCAGCGCTCCCTGCCAGGCATTGATGGCGGTGTACGCGTCCTGGGCATAGAGCGAGACCACCAGAAAACCGCTCGCCACCACATAGATAGTCGAAATGATGGCGACGAAGCTGTGCCGGTCGAGCTGCACCGCGGACAGGTAGATCACGATCGGCGGCCCGAACAACGTCGTCAGCCCGCCGAGGATTCCGGCCGCCGTGCCGGTGGCGGCGCCGGCCCAGTGTTCGTGGCGCGGGGGCAAGCGTGCATCGGGCCGGGCGAACCCGAGCACTGCCATTACCAGCACCACGATACCGAAAATGCCGAGCAGGAACTTCGGATCGGTGATGAACAGCAGGTGGCTGCCAACCCAGGTGCCGACGCAGAGCGCGAGCGCGAGGGGCCAGAAGCGGATCGCTTCGCGCGCCGCCGGGCCGCTGGTCGCCGACTGCCACAGATTGGCGATCAGGATCGGGATCGACAGCAGCATCACGGTTCCCGGCACGCCGATGAAGGTCGCGATCAACGGCGCGGCAACGAAGGGAATGCCGATCCCGGTGACGCCCTTGACGAACCCGGCAAGCCCGAGGATCGCGAGCCCCGCTGCGATCAGGAGCGGGGAGAGCGTCTCCACCGGCACGCGAGCGCGACCGCCAGCCGGTTCAGTCGAGCGGGTTCCAGAATTTTACCGTGCGGGTCTGGTACATCTCCGCCGAGTCCTTGCGGAAGGCCTGGAGATAGTCCTGGGCGACGTGGAAGTCGAAGCCGCCGCGGTCGCGGTAAACCTCGTAAATAAAGAAATGGCGCGGGTCGTCGGGGGCCTGGTGCACGGTGAAAGCGACACAGCCCTTCTCTTTGCGGCTGTTGGCGGTGTGCCCGGCGACCCGGGCCTTGAAGGCATCGACCTTGTCGGGCTTCATCATGAACTCGGCGACGACGACGAACATGGCGCATCCCCCTGCGACGACCATCCGGCAGCGGCGCCGACCATAGGACGGCGATGGCCGGACGTCTACCCGGGTGGCGGGTATCGAGGCTCAGCCGACGGCGGCCTGCGCCGGCTGCTCGGCCGTGTCCAGCCAGTGATCGAGGAACTGCTCCAACCACTGGTGCATCGCCTGTTCATAGCGCCGGCGCAGGCGGAACTGGGTGCGCTGGTCCTGCACGCCTGGGGTATCGAGCGGGATCTTGGCCAGGGTGCTCCAACGGTTCACGATCTCGTCGTTCGATTCGGGGTGGAACTGGAGCGCGTAGGCCGAGCCGTAGCGAAACGCCTGGTGCGGGAATCGTTCCCCCTGCGCCAGAAGCGTGGCGCCAGCCGGCAGACTGAACCCTTCCTTGTGCCACTGATAGACCGTGAGCGGGCCGGAGCCGAAGACGGCGGTCCCGGCGGGGGTGGGGCGAATCTCGTGGTACCCGATTTCGCGGTGTCCCGCGGGATGCGGGGTGACCATGCCCCCTAGGGCCCGCGCCAGAAGCTGCCCACCGAGGCAGACGCCGAGATAGGGGATGCCCGCCGCCAGCACCTTCGGTATCCATTCCAGCTCGCAACGGATGCCGGGCATCTCGCCGCAGTCGTTGGCGCTCATCGGGCCGCCGAACACGACCACGCCGGCACAGTCCTCGAGGCAATCGGGAAGGGGATCGCCGAGATTGGGGCAGCGCCGGTCGAGGACGTAGCCGCGCTCACCGAGGGCCTGGCCGACCTGGCCGGGGCTCGAAGCCTTCTGATGGACGACGATGATGACTTTGCGCATCGATTTAACGTGTCTACCTGACCGTTATCCTGCTGAGCTTGCCACGGTAACCTTGCTACCCGGTTACGGCCTCGATCCGGCACATAAATAAGGAAGAATGCGAGCCGCGATCAAGGACGTTCGTCACATTTCTTCGGCGCTGCGTCGCCCGTTCGTCACTTGCCTCGGCCCGCGCCCGGCGCTACCGAAGGCCATGGTTCTCTCCGGTTCGCCCTCCAGCGACCACCTTGCCCTGCTTGGCGTAGGGCAAATGTATGCCGCCGACCGGGCGGCGATCGCCGCCGGTACGCCGGGGCTGGCGCTGATGGAGAACGCCGGCCGGGCAGTCGCCGACGCCATCCGCCAGCGCTACGCGCCGTGCCCGGTCGTGGTGCTGGCTGGACCCGGAAACAATGGGGGGGACGGGTTCGTCGCCGCCCGGCACCTGGCCGCCTGGGGCTGGCCGGTGACCGTCGCCCTGCTCGGCGACCAGGCCGCCCTCCGCGGTGATGCGGCGGCCATGGCGGCGCGCTGGACGAGCGCCACGGTGCCGGCCGAGCCGGCTGCCCTGGAGGGAGCCGGCCTGGTCGTCGACGCCCTGTTCGGTGCGGGCCTGAGCCGGCCGCTTGACGAGGCGGCGCGTGCCTTGGTCGAGGCGATCACGGCCCGCGGGCTAGGTTGCGTCGCCGTGGACGTGCCGAGCGGGGTCGAGGGTGATACCGGGCGGGTGCTGGGGGCGGCGCCGCGCGCCGACCTCACGGTAACCTTCTTCCGTCGCAAGCCGGCGCACCTGTTGTTTCCGGGGCGACGGCTCGCGGGCGAGGTGGTGGTTGCCGAGATCGGGATTCCCACCTCGGTGCTGCTGGAGTTGGGGCCGCTCGCTTACGCCAACGCGCCGGCGCTCTGGCTGCCGTCGTTCCCCTGGCCGGGCAGCGAGGATCATAAATATAGCCGTGGTCATGCCGTGGTGCAGGGGGGCGACGCGGCCTCGACCGGCGCCGCACGCCTTGCGGCGCGCGCCGCGCTCCGGGCCGGGGCTGGGCTGGTGACCGTGGCGGCGCCACCCTCCGCGCTCGCGATCTATGCGGCGGCCCTCACGGCGGTGATGGTGCGCCCGGCCGACGGGCCAACGGGATTGGCTCAGCTATTGGCGGATCACCGCCGCAACGCGGTTCTGGTCGGACCGGGGAATGGTGTCAACGCGACCACCCGCGCCGCGGTCGTCACCGCGCTCGGAATGGAGAAGGCGTGCGTCCTGGACGCCGATGGGCTGACAGTGTTCGCCGACGAGCCGGCGGCGCTCTTCGGGGCGATCCGGGGGCCTTGCATCCTCACCCCCCATGAGGGCGAGTTCGCGCGTCTGTTCGGCCGCGGGGAGGATCTTGGTAAGCTCGCCCGCACGCGCGCCGCGGCGCGCACTGCCCAGGCGGTGGTGGTCCTCAAGGGCGGCGATACAGTGATCGCGGCTCCTGACGGGCGGGCGGCGATCAACGACAATGCGCCGCCATGGCTGGCGACTGCGGGAACCGGCGACGTGCTGGCGGGGTTCTGTCTCGGGCTGCTGGCGCAAGGGATGGAGGCCTTTGCCGCCGCCGCCGCGGCAGTCTGGCTCCATGGCGAGGTGGCGCGGCTGCTGGGTCCGGGACTGATTGCCGACGACCTGGCGGAAACCCTGCCCCGGGTGCTCGCGGGCCTGTACCGGCTTTAACCGTTTACTGGGGTTCAAGTAACCATACTCAGGAGGCAAGGAGCGAAGTGGCCGAAAGCCGATCGAGCAAGAAGAGTAAAGTTATGGCGGACGTCGGGACCAGCCTCATCGACCGAACCCTGGCGAACCTGCGCAGTGCCTGGCGCGACATCTCGGTCTCGGCGCGGCTGCGGTCAGGCAACGGTGTCCGGCCGGACCTGCCCGCCGACGACCGCGAGCGATTGCGCAAACAGATGGCCGAGTGCCTGGAGGCCCGTGGCGGCGAGGTCTCAGCACGGGCCAGGGCGGCGGATCTGGGGCGCGTCTACCTGTCGCTTTCGACTGCCGGCAAGCGCCGGTTTCTCACCACCCTGGCCGAGGACTTCGCGGTCGATCGCGCAGCCCTCGATGCCGCGATCAAGGGTCTCGAAGGGGCCAAGGGGGAGACCGCCCGGCTCGCTGCCGAACGCCACTTGCGCGAGGTCCTGGTGCCCCCGCGCGTGCGCCTCCTGACCCAGTTCAACGATCTGCCCGAGGGGGTCAAGTTCCTGGTCGACCTGCGCGGCAATCTGCTGCAAGAGACCCAGAAGTCGGCGGCGCTGGCCGACCTCGACGACGACCTCAAGGATCTGCTGACCAGCTGGTTCGACATCGGCTTCCTGGATTTGAAGCGGATCACATGGAGCTCGCAGGCCGTGCTGCTGGAGAAGCTGATCCGCTACGAGGCGGTGCACGAAATCCAGTCCTGGGCCGATCTCAAGAATCGTCTCGACTCGGACCGCCGCTGCTACGCCTACTTCCATCCGCGCATGCCGGAAGAGCCGCTGATCTTCATCGAAGTGGCGCTCGTGAGTGGCATCGCCGACAACGTGCAGGCGCTGCTCGACGAGAGCCACCCGGCGGAAGATGCGCGCCAGGCGGACAGCGCCATCTTCTACTCGATCTCCAACACCCAGGCCGGGCTCGGCGGCATCAGCTTCGGCGGGTTCCTGATCAAGCGCGTGGTCGAGGACCTGCGCAATCAACTGCCAAAGCTGAAGCACTTCGCGACGCTTTCGCCAATTCCGGGTTTCCGGTCCTGGCTCATGGCAGCGATCGCCGCCAATGGTTTGCCGCTGCTGCTGCCCGCCGAAGATGCGGCAATCGCCGCCGCGGTCAGCCTGGACAAGGCGGAGCCCAATCTCAAGGCGATCCTGGCCAGCGCCTGGGCCGACCAGCCGGCCCTGGCGGAAGCGCTCCGGAAGCCGATGCTGCGCCTCTGCGCGCGCTATCTCGTGTCCGAGCGGCAAGGCGACCGGTTGCTCGATCCGGTGGCGCGCTTCCACCTACGCAATGGCGCCCGGGTGGAGCGCATCAACTGGCTCGGCGACCGCTCGCCCAAGGGGTTCAAACAGGCCGCCGGAATGATGGTGAACTACCTCTACCGTCTGGGTGAAATGGATTCCAACCACGAGGCCTTCACCGGCGAGGGCAAGGTAGCCATGTCGTCCGACGTCCGTGCCCTGCTCAAGGTGTGAGGGTCAGCCGCCGATCCGATCCAGGGGCAGGGCGGTCCGGTATTGTACCTGCTTGAGGGCGAAGCTGGAGCGGATGTTGGCGACTCCTGGAATCCGGGTCAGGTGCTCCATCAAGAATCGCTCGTAAGCATGCAGGTCAGGCACCACCACGCGCAGCAGATAATCGGCGTCGCCGGTCATCAGGTAACATTCCATCACCTCGGGCCGCTGCACCACCCGCGCCTCGAACACCTCGAGCGCTTCCTCGATCTGCTTGTCCAGGCTGACGCTGACGAAAACGCTGACCGGCAGGCCGACGGCGGCCGGCTCCAGCAGTGTCACATAACTCCGGATCACGCCCTTGCGCTCCAGCTCGCGCACGCGGCGCAGGCAGGGGGAGGGCGATAACCCGACCGCCTGGGCGAGCTCGGTATTGGGCGTTCGGGCCTCGCGCTGGAGCGTGTCCAAGATCCGCACGTCGGTAGTATCGAGATCAGGTTTTAGCATTTATATTCATTTTTCTGGATTATTTCAGCGATACATTGCTAATGTACGCACATTCATTGGCATATTTGCAAGGTCGTTTCGGGCATGGCGTGGTAGCATCCGCTGGCTGCGGCGCGTCGCTGTCGTGACTATTAATAGGAGGGGGCGTGGTTCAGCGCATTGCTGGGAGCGAGCCGAAGGGCGGCACGCGCAGCCGCGGGCTGCCGGTCAGCCTGCGCGAACTTGAGATCCTGCAGGCGCTCGAGCGCAAGGTGCTTTGGCTCTCGTCCTGGACGATCCACAACGCCAACCACCTGCGCCCTAGCCGGGACGGCCTCAAGGTCGGCGGGCACCAGGCGTCGAGCGCCTCTCTCGCGTCAGTGATGACGGCGCTCTATTTCAACGTCTTGCGGCCTGAGGATCGGGTTGCCGTGAAGCCGCACGCGAGCCCGGTCTTCCACGCCATTCAGTATCTGTTCGGCCGCGAGAGCCGGGAGCGGCTGGAGCAGTTTCGCGCCTTCGGCGGCGCCCAGTCCTATCCGTCGCGCACCAAGGACGATGACGATGTCGACTTCTCCACCGGCTCGGTCGGCATGGGCGGCGCGCTTACGCTCTTCGCGTCCCTGGTGCAGGACTATCTGCATCTCCAGGGGCTGGCCCCGGCCGGCCGGCGCAAGGGGCGCATGGTTGCCCTGCTCGGCGACGCCGAGCTCGATGAAGGCAACATCTTCGAGGCCCTGCTCGAGGGCTGGAAGCACGAGGTCCGCGATCTGTGGTGGGTGATCGATTACAACCGGCAGAGCCTGGACAGCGTCATTTCCGATCGCCTCTACACCCGCTTCGACGAGATGTTCGAGTCCATGGGGTGGAAGGTGGTGATCCTGAAATACGGCAAGCGGCTGGAGGCCGTGTTCCGCCGCCCGGGCGGCGAGGCGCTCCGGGAGTGGATCGACGCCTGCCCGAACTCGCTCTACTCGGCGCTGGTCTTCAAGGGCGGCGCGGCGTGGCGCGACCACTTGACCCGCGACATCGGCCGTATCAATGGCATTCCGGCCTTGCTCGATACGCTCGACGACGATGGCTTGCACCGGCTGATGACCAACCTGGCGGGCCACGACATGGCCTCGCTGCTGGAGGCGTTCCATGCCGTCGACAGCAATCTGCCGCACTGCTTCATCGCCTACACCATCAAGGGCCACGGCCTGCCCTTCGCGGGCCACAAGGATAATCACTCCGGCCTGATGACGCCGGGGCAGATGGTGACCTTCAAGGCGGCGAACGGCATCGCCGATGGCGCCGAGTGGGAGCGATATTCCGGCCTCGACGTTCCGGCGCCGGAGCTAGAGCGATTCGTTTCCCGCGTTCCATTCGCCGCCAGGGCGACCAATGGTTCGGCCGCGCCACTGATCGACGTGCCGGTGCGCCTGCCGCTCACGGTGCAGCCGCGCATGTCCACCCAGGAGGCCTTCGGCCGCATCATGAACGACTTGGCGCGGAGCGAGGCGCCGATCGCGCGCCATGTGGTGACCGCCTCGCCCGACGTGACCGTCTCCACCAACCTCGGCGGCTGGGTCAACCGGCGGGGCGTCTTCGGCCGCACCCCGCGCGAGGACACATTCGCGCATGAGAAGGTCGTGAGCCCGCTGCGCTGGGCGACCTCGCCCAAGGGGCAGCATGTCGAACTCGGCATCGCCGAAAACAACCTGTTCCTGCTGCTGGCGGCGCTCGGACTGGCGGGGCCGATCTTCGGTACCCGGCTCCTGCCGGTCGGCACGCTCTATGATCCGTTCATTCGCCGTGGGCTCGATGCGCTCGACTACGCCTGCTATCAGGGGGCGCGGTTCATGCTCGTGGCGACACCCTCGGGCATCGCGCTCGGGCCGGAGGGGGGCGCGCACCAGTCGATCTCGACGCCCCTGATCGGCCTCGGCCAGGACGGCATCGTCTGCTTCGAGCCGGCCTATGTCGATGAACTGGCCGAGATCATGCGCTGGTCATTCGCCTACATGCAGGCGGAGGACGGTGGGGCAGTCTACTTGCGCCTCTCGACCCGCAGCGTCGCCCAACCCGATCGCCAACTGTCGCCAGGCATGGTCGACGACATCATCGCCGGCGCCTACTGGCACGCTGCCCCGGCGCCCGGCGCGACGCTCGCCGTGGTCTGTTCGGGCGCGGTCGCGCCGGAGGCGATCGTCGCCCATGGCGAGATCCTCGAGGACGTGCCGGGTGCGGGTCTCCTGATGGTGCCGTCCGCGGACCGGCTGTTCGCCGACTGGCGCCGCGCGCAAGAATCCCGCTCTGGTGGTGCCGCCACGGGACCAGCACAGATCGAACGACTGCTGGCGCCGCTGGCACCGGCAGCCCGCCTGATAACCGTGCTGGACGGCCACCCGGCGACCCTATCCTGGCTCGGCAGCGTCGCCGGCCACGGCGTGCATCCGCTCGGCGTCGACCATTTCGGCCAGTCGGGCGATTTGACCGACTTGTTTCGCGCCTACCGGATCGACAGCGACGCGATCCTGGAAGCAGCCGCGAGCGCATGCCTGCAGCAGGCGGGGCTGCGCACCTAGCGCGCGGCGGTTGAGGGCGTCCAGGAAATCCATTGCGGCCGCGGAATCTATGCTATAGACGCCGAATAAGGTGCTGCGGCGGAGCGCCCGCGGGGGCGCGAGCAGGGCGGGCGTGGTGGAATTTGGTAGACACGCCAGATTTAGGGTCTGGTGACGCAAGTCGTGGGGGTTCGAGTCCCTTCGCCCGCACCACGATGCCGCTTGGCCCTGGCTGAATCGCCGACCCGCGCGGGCGCCGAATCGTCCGAGGATGGAATGCAGGTCACGGAGACGCTGAACGAAGGTCTGAAGCGCGAATACCGGGTCGTGATTCCGCGCAAGGACCTCGAGGGTAAGTTGGACGAGCGGCTGCGCTCGCTCAGCCAGACGGTGACCATGCGCGGCTTCCGGCCCGGCAAGGTGCCGATGACCCTGCTGCGCCGGCAGTATGGCCGCACCCTGCTCAACGAGATCGTCCAGGAGACGGTCAACGAGAGCGCGCAGAGCGCCATCACCGATCACGGGGTGCGGCCGGCGTTGCAGCCCAATGTCGAAGAAATGACCTTCGCCGAAGGCGCCGACCTCGAATACCGGCTCTCGGTCGAGGCGCTGCCGGAGATCGGCACGGTGGATCTCGGCGCCGTCGCGCTGGAGCGGCCCAAGGCCGAGGTCACCGACGAGGCGGTGGAGAAGGCGATCGCCGAGTTGGCCCAGCGCAGCCGCACGTTCGAGAAGGTCGACCGCGTGGCCGCGGACCAGGATTCGCTTCTGATCGACTTCCTCGGCAAGGTGGACGGGGTGCCGTTCGCCGGCGGCGAGGCCAAGGACTTCGTGCTCGAGCTCGGCGCCAACATGCTGATCCCGGGTTTCGAGGCGCCCTTGCTGGGCCGCAGCGCCGGTGAGCAGGTCACGGTCGCCGCCACGTTTCCGGCCGACTACGGCAACAAGGATCTGGCCGACAAGCCGGCGACCTTCGACGTGACCATCAAGGAGGTCCGTGCGGCGCGCGTTCCGGCGGTGGACGATGCCCTGGCCAAGACCCTCGGTCTGGAGGATCGCTCCGCGCTCGCCGCCAAGGTCAAGGAACAGCTGCAGCAGCAGTACGGGATGGTCAGCCGGGCGCGGGCGAAGCGGGCGCTTCTCGATGCGTTGGCGGCGACCCAGACCTTCGCCGTGCCGGCGGGCATGGTCGAGCGTGAGTTCGAAGACATCTGGCGGCAGGTCTCGACGATGGCCAACCCGGACGGCGCCGCCGCTCCGGCGGTCGAGGGCGCGGTCCCTGCCGCTGCCGCGCCATCGACCCCGGAGCAGGAAAAGGCGCGGGCCGAATACCGCCTGATCGCCGAGCGGCGGGTGCGGCTCGGCCTGCTGCTGTCCGAGATCGGGCGCGCCAACAACATCACCGTCGAGCCGGCGGAGGTGAACCGCGCCATCACCGCGCGCGCGCGCCAGTTCCCGGGGCAGGAAAAGCAGGTGGTCGAGTTCTACAAGAAGACCCCCCAGGCGACAGCTTCCCTCACTGCACCTATATTTGAAGACAAGGTGGTCGATTTCATCCTGGAAGTGGCGAAGGTCACTGATCGGATCGTGCCTGCTGAGGAATTGTTCAAGGAACCGGACGATGATCTATCCGCCCCTGCGGCGGCTGGCTGAGCCGGGTCGGTCCTCTGCCCACCCCGAGGAGGGAGAGCCAAGGTGACGACGATGCGCGACCCGATCGATATCTCCATGAACTACCTGGTGCCGATGGTGGTCGAGCAGACCAACCGCGGCGAACGCGCCTACGACATCTACTCGCGCCTGTTGAAGGAGCGCATCATCTTCATCGTCGGCCCCATCAACGACGGGGTGGCGAGCCTGGTCACTGCCCAGTTGCTGTTCCTCGAGGCGGAGAACCCGGACAAGGAGATCTCGATCTACATCAACTCGCCGGGCGGCGTGGTGACCTCGGGGCTCGCGATCTACGACACCATCCAGTACATCCGGCCCCCGGTGTCGACGCTTTGCATCGGCCAGGCGGCATCCATGGGGTCGCTCTTGCTGGCGGCGGGCGCCAAGGGGCGGCGGTTCGCGCTGCCCAACTCGCGGATCATGATCCATCAGCCCTCGGGTGGCTTCCAAGGGCAAGCGACCGACATCGAGATCCACGCGCGCGAAATCCTCGACATCCGTGCCCGCCTCAACCGCATTTATGCCGAGCATTGCGGCCAGCCGATCGAGGTGATTGAGCACAGCATGGAGCGCGACAAGTTCATGCCGGCTGAAATGGCAAAGGAATTCGGTCTGGTGGACCATGTTGTTACCAACCGCCCGCGGCCGGACGAAAAGGCCAAGGCGGCGTGAGGGGTTAAGGTTTTGTTGAGGCCGGGGTCCCTAGCATCGAAGCCCGAGGCCCCGTGCGACGGGCGTCCATTAGACGGTGGTCGTGTCCTGCGTTGATGTAGTGCCAGTGTCGAGGCGTTGGCTGAGGTTCGGCCGGAAGCCGCGGTGATGAGGACGGAGCGTCGATGAACAAGTCGAGTGGTGGCGACACGAAGAACACCCTCTACTGCTCTTTCTGCGGCAAGAGCCAGCATGAGGTGCGCAAGCTCATCGCAGGGCCGACGGTATTCATCTGCGACGAGTGCGTCGAGCTGTGCATGGACATCATCCGCGAGGAGAACAAGACCTCGCTGGTGCGCAGCCGTGACGGCGTGCCGACGCCGGGCGAGATCTGCACCGTGCTCGACGACTACGTGATCGGCCAGGAGCACGCCAAGCGCGTGCTCTCGGTGGCCGTGCACAATCATTACAAGCGCCTCGCCCACAGCGCCAAGTCGAGCGACGTCGAGCTGTCGAAGTCGAACATCGTCCTGATCGGGCCGACCGGCTGCGGCAAGACCCTGCTGGCGCAGACGCTGGCGCGCATCCTCGACGTTCCCTTCACCATGGCGGACGCCACCACGCTGACCGAAGCGGGCTATGTCGGCGAGGACGTGGAGAACATCATCCTCAAGCTGCTGCAGTCGGCCGACTACAATGTGGAGCGGGCGCAGCGCGGCATCGTCTATATCGACGAGGTCGACAAGATCTCGCGCAAGTCCGACAACCCCTCGATCACCCGCGACGTGTCGGGCGAGGGGGTGCAGCAGGCCCTGCTGAAGATCATGGAAGGCACCATCGCGTCGGTGCCGCCCCAGGGCGGGCGCAAGCATCCGCAGCAGGAGTTCCTGCAGGTCGACACCACCAACATCCTGTTCGTCTGTGGTGGCGCCTTCGCGGGGTTGGAGCGCATCATCTCGGCGCGCACCCGGGGCACCTCGATCGGCTTCGGCGCCAAGGTCGAGTCGCCCGAGGACCGCACCACCGGCGAGATCCTGAGCGGCATCGAGCCGGAGGATCTGCTGAAGTTCGGCCTGATCCCGGAGTTCGTCGGCCGCCTGCCGGTGATCGCCACGCTGCACGATCTCAACACCGAGGCGCTGGTGGACATCCTGACCAAGCCGAAGAACGCCCTGGTCAAGCAGTACCAGAAGCTGTTCGAGATGGAGCAGACCAAGCTCGCCTTCTCCGAGGATGCGCTCAAGGAGATCGCCAAGAAGGCGATCGCGCGCAAGACCGGCGCGCGCGGCTTGCGCTCGATCATGGAGGCGGTGCTGCTCGATACCATGTTCGACCTGCCGAACTACCAGGGTGTCGAGGAGGTGGTGGTCAACCGCGAGGTCATCGAAGGGCGGGCCAAGCCACTCCTGATCTATTCCGACCGTCGCGAGGAGGCTGGATCGACCGCTTCCTGAGCGAGTTCTCCTTGAACCGTCACGGTGGTTACCCCAAGTTCGTAACGGGGCCGCAACGGCGTGGCCCCCATTTCGCTCGCGCTCTCCGGCGCGGGTGCGCGTAAGAGGTCATATGGACACGCTCACGCCTGCCACCGCCTTCGCCGTCCTGCCGCTCCGGGACATCGTGGTGTTCCCGCACATGATCGTGCCCCTCTTCGTCGGGCGCGAGAGGTCGATCCGCGCCCTGCAGGGGGTGATGACCGACGACAAGCAGATCCTCCTGGTGGCGCAGCGCAACGCGAGCCAGGATGATCCGACCACCGACGACATCTACCGCGTCGGCACGGTCGGGACGGTGCTGCAGCTCCTCAAGCTTCCCGACGGGACCGTCAAGGTGCTGGTCGAGGGGGGCGCGCGAGCCCGCATCCAGGCCTATAGCGACAACAAGGAGTATTTCGAGGCCTTCGCCGAGGTGGTCTCCGAGAAGCCGGAGGGGACTCCCGAGCTCGAGGCGTTGGCGCGCTCGGTGGTGTCGCAGTTCGAGCAGTATGTGAAGCTCAACAAGAAGGTTCCGCCGGAGGTGCTGGTCTCGGTCAACCAGATCGACGACCCGAGCAAGCTCGCCGACACCGTCGCCTCGCACCTGGCGCTCAAGAACGCCGACAAGCAGGAGCTGCTGGAGATCTTCGGTGTCGTCGAGCGGCTCGAGCGCGTGCACTCGCTCATGGAGGGGGAGATCGGCGTGCTCCAGGTCGAGAAGCGCATCCGCGGCCGTGTCAAGCGTCAGATGGAGAAGACGCAGCGGGAGTACTATCTCAACGAGCAGCTCAAGGCGATCCAGAAGGAGCTCGGCGAGGGCGAGGAGGGGCGCGACGAGGCGGCCGAGATCGAGGAGCGTATCCGCAAGACCAAGCTGACCAAAGAAGCGCGCGAGAAGGCCGAAGGCGAGCTCAAGAAGCTGCGCAGCATGAGCCCGATGTCGGCCGAGGCAACCGTCGTGCGCAACTATCTCGACTGGATGCTGAACATCCCGTGGAAGAAGCGCACCAAGCTGCAGAAGGACATCAAGCTCGCCGAGAAGGTCCTCGACGCCGACCACTACGGCCTCGAGAAGGTGAAGGAGCGCATCCTCGAATACTTGGCCGTGCAGCAGCGGCAGGGCAAGCTGAAGGGTCCGATCCTCTGCCTGGTGGGTCCTCCGGGCGTCGGCAAGACCTCGCTCGGCAAGTCGCTGGCGTCGGCGACGGGGCGCAATTTCGTGCGCGTCTCCCTCGGCGGGGTACGCGACGAGGCGGAGATTCGTGGCCACCGGCGCACGTATATCGGCTCGATGCCGGGCAAGATCATCCAGAACATGAAGAAGGCGAAGTCGTCGAACCCGCTCTTCCTGCTCGACGAGGTCGACAAGATGGGCGCCGACTTCCGCGGCGATCCGAGCTCGGCGCTGCTGGAGGTGCTCGACCCGGAGCAGAACAACACCTTCAACGACCACTATCTGGAGGTCGACTACGACCTCTCCGACGTCATGTTCGTCACCACGGCCAACACGCTGCGCATCCCGCAGCCACTGATGGACCGGATGGAGATCATCCGGCTCGCCGGCTACACCGAGGACGAGAAGGTCGAGATCGCCAAGCGCCACCTGATCCATAAGCAGATGAAAGCCCACGGCCTGCGCAAGGACGAGTGGGCGATCTCGGAAGGGGCGCTGATGGACCTGATCCGCTACTACACGCGCGAGGCGGGGGTGCGCAACTTGGAGCGCGAAATCGCCAACCTGACGCGCAAGGCGACCAAGGACATCCTGGTGAAGAAGGCGACCAAGGTGCGCGTGTCGCGTGGCAACCTGGAGAAGTACGCCGGTGTCCGCCGGTTCCGCTTCGGCCAGGTGGAGGAGCACGACCTGCTCGGCGTGACCACTGGCCTCGCCTGGACCGAGGTCGGCGGCGAGCTCCTGTCGGTGGAGTCCGTGGTGGTTCCCGGCAAGGGGAAGATGACCATCACCGGCAAGCTCGGCGACGTCATGCAGGAGTCGGTGCGTGCGGCGGAATCCTTCGTGCGCTCGCGGGCGGCCCAATTCGGCATCGAACCGGGCGTGTTCGAGACCAAGGATATCCACATCCATGTGCCCGAGGGCGCGACTCCCAAGGACGGGCCGTCGGCCGGTGTCGCGATGGTCACCTCGATCGTGTCGGTGCTGACCGGAATTGCGGTCCGCTGCAACGTGGCGATGACGGGCGAGATCACGCTGCGCGGCCGGGTGCTGCCCATCGGCGGCTTGAAGGAGAAGCTGCTGGCGGCGCTGCGCGGTGGCCTCACGACCGTGATCATTCCGAGGGAGAACGAGAAGGACCTCGCCGAGATTCCCGACAACGTGAAGCGCGGCCTGGACATCAAGTGCGTGACCACGGTGGATGAAGTGTTGGATCTCGCCCTGGTCGCGACGCTGGTTCCACTGCCGCCGAAGGAGCCCAAGATCGAGGCGGTGCCGGCGGGTGAAGCGGTGCGCACGATCGTCACGCACTGACGTGGTGTCGCGCACAGTTTGCGGCGCGTGGCGTTGACGCGGCGAGCGGGGCAGGCTTAGACTGTAGGTCTCTGATCCGGTCCGTCATTGTGATCGACCGCTGCACAATCCATCATGCGCTGCCACGGGGGCTAACACTGTGAACAAGAATGAACTGATAGTGAAGGTTGCTGATACCACGGGGTTCTCGAAGGCCGACGCGACGCGTGCCATGGATGGGGTCTTCGACTCCATCGCTCATGCGTTGTCGAAGGGAGATGAGGTTCGCTTGGTTGGGTTCGGTACCTTCAGCGTCGCGAATCGTCGCGCGTCGAAGGGGCGTAACCCGCAGACCGGCGCTCCCATAAACATTCCTGCATCCAAGCAGCCGAAGTTCAAGGCCGGCAAGGCGCTGCGCGACAAGGTGCAGAAGAAGCGCTGACCGTGGGTCGGCTGCGGCGGCGAGCCCCTCATCGAGGCTCACCGTGGAATTGAACAAGACGACGACGGCCCAGGGCGCGCCCCGGGCCGTTGCCGTCAGAGCGGAACGAAGAGGGGCGATTAGCTCAGCGGTAGAGCATCTCGTTTACACCGAGAGGGTCGGCGGTTCGAGCCCGTCATCGCCCACCAGATCGCTGCGGTGCGGCGCTCGCGTGTGCCTTGACTTGAC
>SHWA01000057.1 GCA_009693995.1 Alphaproteobacteria bacterium
CTGTGCACCATCCCGAGCAGCCCCTGGAGCCGCTGGGTGGAAAGCGCACCGATCAGCAATCCGTGGCGGATGTCCTCGAACTCGGCCAACAGGTCGCGCCCGCGCGCCAACGCTTTCGCCCGCCCTTCGGCCGCATCGGGTACTTCTTGCAATACCAGCAAGGAGCCGACCGTATCGACCGGGGCAGCGGCGGCCGTGGTCGCGGGACCGGCGCCCTCGCGCAAGGCATCGGCGAACCCGACTCCCGCGGCGGCCGCCTGGGCCTCCTTTCGCCGCACGGCGCTTGGACGCAACTTGTTGATTCCGGTGATCTTCATCGGCCTGGCAACGTGCCTTGCTCCAGCCCCCTGACTGTTGCGACCGGGGATTAAGAACTGGTTGCGAACCACGGTCAACAAAAGATTTGCCCGCTTCTGGCAGGAGGCCAGAGGCATGCACCTACCGGGCCCGGGGATCGCGGGGGAGCCCCTCTCTCAGCCGGCAGGAATTGCCGCCCCCGCACCTGCTTCTGCCGGGGTACCCCGAGGCGCGGCCGCGAACCATCGGGGAATATCACGCTATTTCAACTTGTTACATTTCACGCGCAGTTGGCACGCCGCTCGCATCGGTGATGACGGACCCAGGCACGTGCGTGCGAAAGGCTGCTGTGACCATGCGAGTGTGGCGAAACCTCCGGCACCCTTTGAGGTGGGCGATCAAGTTGGTGCTCTTGATCGCCATGGCGGCCGCCACCTCTCCGGCCGACGCTGCCTCGCGCATCAAGGACATCGCCGACTTCGAAGGCATCCGCGAGAACCTGCTGGTCGGCTACGGCCTGGTGGTCGGTCTGCAGGGGACCGGTGATTCGCTGGGCAACTCGGCATTCACCCAGCAGAGCCTGATCGGCATGCTGGAACGCCTCGGGGTCAACACCCGTGGCGTCACCCTCAACACCAAGAACATCGCCGCCGTGATGGTGACCGGGAACCTGCCCGCATTCGCCCGCCACCGCACTCGGGTCGATGTGACGGTCAGTGCCCTCGGCGATTCCAAGAGCCTGCTCGGCGGCACCCTTCTGGTGACGCCCATGCTGGGTGCCGATGGCGAGGTCTATGCCGTCGCCCAGGGCCAGGTCGCCGTCGGCGGGTTCAGCGCCGAGGGCGCCTCGGGCAGCCAGGTCACCAAGGCCGTGCCGACCAGCGCCCGGATCCCGAGCGGCGCCATCGTCGAGCGCGAGGTCGGTTTCGAGCTGGCCAGCATGGACGTGGTCAACATCACGCTGCGCAATCCCGACCTCACCACGTCGCGACGCGTCGCCCAGGCGGTGAACGCCTTCATCGGCAGCCCGATCGCGCGGGCGATGGATCCGGTGACAATAAAGCTTCAGGTACCGGGCGGCTTCGCCGGCAACGTGGCCTCCCTGCTGACCGATATCGAGCAGCTGCGCATCACCACCGACCAGGTGGCGCGCGTGATCATCGACGAGCGCACCGGCACCATCGTCATGGGTGAGAACGTGCGCATCGACACGGTGGCGATCGCCCAGGGCAATCTGACCATCCGCATCACCGAGACCCCGCAGATGTCGCAGCCAGGCGCCTTCGCGCCCGAGGGTGCGGAGACCGTGGTGGTTGCGCGCACCGACATCAAGATCGAGGACGGCGAGGCGAAGAAGCTCGCCATCCTGCAGGGCGGTGTCAGCCTGCAGGAACTGGTGTCGGGCCTGAACGCCCTCGGCATCGGCCCGCGCGACATGATCAGTATCCTGCAGGCGATCAAGGCCGCAGGCGCGCTGCAAGCCGAAATCCAGGTGATGTGATGGACTCCGCCGGCAAGTTCCAGGCGCTGGTCGCGGCGTCCAGGCCCGGGGTCGAGGCCCCGCGCCCGACCAAGGACCCGATCGCGGCACGGACCGCGGCGGAAGAGTTCGAAGCGGTCTTCCTCTCCCAGATGCTGGACGGGATGTTCGCCGGCATCGAGACCGATGGCGCCTTCGGCGGCGGGTTCTCGGAAGGCATCTACCGCGGAATGCTGAACCAGCAATACGCCAAGCTGATCGCCAAGCAGGGAGGTGTCGGCATCGCCGACGCCGTCATGCGCGAGATCATGAAGACGCAAGAGGTCGGCTGAGCATGGACCAAATCTTCGCCATCACCGAGATGATCGACCTGACCCGGACCCTGGGCGACCTGGTCGCGCGCGAGACCGCCATCCTGCATTCCAGGAATCCGCACCAGATCGGCGCCCTGCAGGACGAGAAGTTCGAGCTTGCCACCCGGTACGCCGCGGCGCTGTCCGCGCTGCGCCAGAACTGCGCCAGTCGTTGCGGGCGGCGACCACGGAACTGCGCACCCGGATCGACGGCAACGTGCGCGCCCTCGACGTCGCCAAGCAGGTGAACGAACGGCTGATCCGCGCGGTCGGCGAGGCCGTGTCCCAGCACCGCGCACCGCCGACCGGATACTCCGCCGCCGGCACACTGCCGGGAACCGGGACCACGCGCGAAGTAGCGACCACCGCCATCGCCCTCGACCGGCGCATCTGAGGCAGCAAGGCCATGAGCGTCGGGACCATCTTCTCCAACGCGCTCTCCGGGCTGACCATCAATCAGCTCGCGTTGTCGACCGCGTCGCACAACGTCGCAAACGTGAACACCGAAGGCTATTCGCGCCAGGTGGCCCAGTTCCAGCCGCGGGTGACGGCTGGCGTCTCCAACGGCGTCGAGCTGGCCGGTATCTCCCGCCAAGTCGACTTGATCCTGCAGAAGAGTCTGCGCGATCAGGTCGCCGAATTCGGTACGGCCGAGGTCCGCGACCAGTTCTTCAGTCGTATGCAGGACCTGTTCGGCTCGACCGAAGGCGAGACCTTGCTGACCGGTGACCTCACGCGCTTCACCAACGCGGTCGAGTCGCTCAGCAACAACCCCGAGAACGCCGGCCTCCGCTTCACGGCGGTCGCCGCAGCCCAGGTGCTGGCCCAGAACGTGCGCACCATGGCCAGCACCATCCAGGACCTGCGCCGTTTGGCCGACCAGGGCATCAAGACCGCAGTGGACATCGTCAATCAGAACCTGGAGTTCATCCAAAGAGTGAACGGCGAGCTCGGCCGTGCCTCTGCCCTCGGCGAGTCGACTGCCGAGCTCGAGGACCAGCGCGACCGAGCCGTGCAGCTGATCGCCGAGCAAATCGATATATCCACCTTCACCCGCGAGAGCGGCACGCTCGCCGTCTCTACGCGAAACGGCGTGGCACTGCTCGATTCGCGCCTGCGCCGTCTGGACTACAGCCCGGCGGCGACGCTGGGTGCCGACAGCGTGTTCAGCGCCCTCACGGTAACCACCATCGATATCGACGGCAATCCAATCGGCAATTCCTCCGCCCTGGTCTCCGCCGGCACCAGCGATACCGTGACGACGACGCTGGTCGGGGGCCGCATCAAGGGACTACTCGACGTCCGCGACGACAGTCTGAATTCGCTCAGTGATCAGCTTGACGCGTTCGCCAACGCGCTGCGCGACGAGGTCAACGCTCTCCACAACGACGGCGTCGGCTTCCCCTCCCCCAATCTGCTCACCGGCACACGCGACGTGACCGGGGCCACGGCGTTCGCCGGCACCGGCACCGTGCGCATCGCCGTGGTCGATGCCAATGGTCTGATCGTCGGCACGCCCCTCGACCTCAATCTCGGCGCCCTCGGCGCCACCACGGTCGGAGCCATCGCCGGCTTGATCGACGTCGGCCTCGGCGCCAATGCGACCGCCCTGGTGAGCAACGGCAAGCTGCTGATCGGCGCGACGGTCGGGAGCCACGGCATCGCCATCAACGAGATCAACAGCGCCGAGGGCACGACCGGCCGCGGCTTCTCTCACTTCTTCGGCTTGAACGACCTGTTCATCGGCACCGACGCCGCCGAGCTCGACGTGAACGCACGCATCCTCGCCGACCCGAGCGGCTTCGCGGCCGGCCGACCTCAGCACCACCGCCACTACCGGCCAGCCGGGCATCACGGTCGGCGACAACCGCGTGGCACTCCGCCTCGCCGAGATCAGCGACACCCGTTTCAACCTCGCCGCCGTGGGGGGCCTGCCAGGCGGCCAGTACAGCCTGGTTCAGTTCGGCGCGGCCATGGTCGGATTGAACTCGGTGCAGGCGAGCAACGCCGAGGAGGGCGCACTCCGCGCGCAAGAGCTGCGCGACAACGTCGCCAGCCGTCTGACCACGTTCAGCGGCGTCAACATGGACGAGGAAATGGCCAACGTCATCCTGTTCCAGAACGCCTTTGGCGCCTCTGCTCGGCTGATTCGTGTCGCCGACGAGATGCTGCAGACGATCATCGACATGATGCGGTGACGACCATGGCACGCATCTCCCATTTGTCCCAGTACCAAAGCAACCTGCAGAGCATCTTCGACACCCAGCGCCGGATGTACCGCGCGCAGGAGCAGGTCTCCACCGGCAAGATCTCGCAGACCTTCGCCGGTGTCGCGGTAGACGCGACGCAATTGGTCGAGCTGACCGGCGAACGGTACCGCGCCGAACAGTTCGAGAAGAACAACGGCGTGGCCATTCAACGGCTGCAATCGACCGACGTGGTGATCGACAGCCTGGTAGAGAGCGCGACGTTGCTGCGCGTCCGCCTCACCCAGCGCGTCGACTCCAGTTCCGGCAGCAGCATGCCGCTCGACGTCGAGGTCCAGACCCTGCTCGACGACGTGGTCGGCCAGTTGAACCGCCAGGAGAACGGCCAGTTCATCTTCGCCGGCTCCCAGACCGACACCTTGCCGGTGATTCTCGACCCGGCCTTCGTGGCGTTCGGCGGCTCCGACACGACTTATTACCAGGGCGACGCCGTGTCGCTCACGGTCCGCGCCGACGACGGCCTGACCGTGGCCTACGGCGTGACCGCCGATCATCCCGGCTTCCAGAAGCTGATCGGCGCGCTGCGGGGCGCGATCGAAGGCCATCAGGCCAACGACGACGCCATGTTGCGCGCCACGCTGGCGCTGGTCAGCAACGCCATCCAGGACATCGCCGACCTGCGCGCCGAAGTCGGCGCGAAGATGAGTGTGCTGGACCTGGCTGTCCGACATGGCAGCCGCTTCGGCCTCGGTGGCGAGGCCGTTGGAAACCACCTTGGCCTTGACCTTCTCCAGGTTGATGCCGCGGCCATCGTCGGAGATGTCGATGATGATGTGCCCACCCTCGTGGTAGGCGTTCAGCGTGACGGTGCCCACCTCGGGCTTGCCGGCGCGGCGGCGGTCCTCCGGACCCTCGAGGCCGTGGTCGGCGGAGTTGCGCACCATGTGGGTGAGCGGATCCTTGATCAGCTCCAACACCTGGCGGTCCAGTTCGGTCTCGGCGCCGAGCATCTTGAGCTCGATCTTCTTGCCGAGTTCACGGCTGAGGTCGCGCACGATGCGCGGCAGCTTCGACCAGGCGTTCCCGATCGGCTGCATGCGCGTCTTCATCACCCCTTCCTGCAGGTCGGAGGTGATGTGCGAGAGACGCTCGAGCGGCACCGAGAAGTCGTTGTCGCCCATGTTGCGGGCGAGCTGCATCAGCTGGTTGCGGGTAAGCACGAGTTCGCTCACCTGGGTCATCAGGTGCTCGAGCAGATCCACGCCGACGCGGATCGTCTGGTGCGACAGCGCGGAATCGCGGGCATCACCCTTGGCGGCATCATCAGCCTTGGGGGCGGCTTCCTCGTGCTTGGGCTCCTCGGACTTGGCATCCGCGTGCTCCGTGACGGCGAGCCCGGGCTCCGCTGCCGCAGTCGCGCCACGGCCGAGCGCGGCGTCCCGGGTGGCGCCGACGATCGCCAGCACGTCCGCGCTGGTCTCCGCGGCAATGTCGAGTCCGTCGAGCACGGCGGAGAGGTGCTCAGCGCCCCGGTCGAAGTGCTCGTCGTTCAGCCCATCCATCGCTAGGCGCGCGTGCAACCCGGCCAGATCGGAAGCGGCGTCGGCTCCAGGCTTGTCAAAAGCTGCCGCCACGAGGGCGACGCTGCTCGCGCGCAGACCTTCCATGTCGACGCCGGCGAAGAAGCGGTTGAGCAGCGGATCGCCGAGAGCCTTGTTGTAGAAGGCGCTGACCAGCCTCGCGATCTGGGCGTCGCCGCCGAAGCGCTCGAACAGCGAACCACCGGCCACGGCCACCGCGGCAGCCGGGCTTTTCGGGGTCTCGGCCACGGCCTTGCCCTCGCAGATGGCATTCAACTGCTCGATCAGGGCGTTGTCGTCGCCAGCGGTCTCCGCGCCGGTCGTCTCGAGCGCCGCCAGCAGCCCCTTGATCACGTCGAGGGACTGCAGGATCGCGGAGACCGCCTCCGGCGTCACTTCAAGGGTGTGGTCGCGGAACTTGCCGAGCACGTTCTCCGAGGCATGGCCGATCTTTTCCAGCCGAGGAAGCCGCAGGTGCCTTTGATGGTATGCACCAGGCGGAAGATGCTGCCGATCAGCTCCGGGTCGTCCGGATTCTGCTCCAGCCGCACCAGCTCCACGTCGAGCTGGCCGATGCTTTCGGAGGTTTCGGTGAGAAACTCGCGCAATAGGTCGTCCATGCTGCTCCCCGCTGGCCCGAGCGACCGCGCCACCGCGCCAAGCGGCGGCTGCGATCCCTCGATGTATGGCAGGAGCGAGGTTGCGCCGTTCCGGTAAAGAAGCTGTAAACTGAAAGCTTGGCCGGGCGGCGCTTCGACCCGGCGATCAAGTCGGAGCGGGGACCAGGGCGTCGAGCGTGATCGCCCCGGGCGGCGCCAGGGTGAGCGCCAGGCGGGCGCCGAGTACGCTCGCCAGCACCCGCGCGTAGTACGGCTGGATCAGCCGCGCGTCCAGCCGCTCGGCGGCGAGCGCGGCCTCCGCGCCCTCGGGCAGGCGGACGGCGGGGCCGGTACCCGCGATGCGGCACCGCTCCCCCTGGGCGTCGCAGGCGAGATCGATGGCGAGCGCGCCGCCACGGACCAACGCTTCGGCGCCGATCTGGATCAGATTGAGGAACAGCCGGGCGGTCCGCCGGCTGGGATCGCCGGTGCCCGCGCCCCATGTGACCTTGACCTTGCCGCCCTGGAGCAGCCCCGCCACCAGCCCCGCCACCTCGGCCCGGGGAATCGACTCGCCCGCGCTGGCCGCCTGGCCGAAGGCGACACGGTAGAATTGCAGGCACGCCGTGCCCTGAGCCGCGCTCTTGCCCATCAGGTCGAGCGCCTGCTGGCGCATGTTGGGGTCGTCATCGGCCAGGAACTCGATGCCGTGGGCGACGGCCGTGACGGGACCGATCAGGTCGTGGCAAAGCCGGGAACACAAGAGCTCCGCCAAAGTCAGGTCGGGCATGGGCCGGTGTCTCCCTTGCCGCGCCGCGTTCGCCGACGCGGGCTCTCGCTCAACACAGGAGACGGGGCTTGGCAAACCGCGCCCACCCCCTTAAGACCAGTGCGCGATCGGCGCGCGGGCGGAGGCCGCAGTCGAGCAAAGCGGGGCGCCCGGCTTGACCCGGTCTCGGGTTGCTGCGACATCACCCTGAGGCGGGCATGGTTGGCCGGCGGCTCCGACAGTGGACGGACGAGCACCATGGCAGCAGGCGATACCGAGGCGCGGCGTCATCCGGGCGCCGGGCGGCGCAAGGGCCGCCCCGGCCTCAAGGGCCGGACCGTCGACCCGACGGCCCTCGCCGAGGTGCGGGCCGTGCTCGGCGAGGCCCCGCGCCGCGCCGATCTCTTGATCGAACATCTGCACCTGCTCCAGGACCAGTACCACCATCTCTCGGCGCGGCACCTGGCGGCGCTCGCCGAGGAACTCGGCATCGCCATGGCCGAGGTGTACGAGGTCGCGACCTTCTACGCCCATTTCGACGTGGTGAAGGAAGGCGCGGCCGCCCCGCCCGCGTTGACTGTCCGGGTCTGCGACAGCCTCTCCTGCGCGCTGGCCGGCGCCGACGGCTTGCTGCGCGACCTGCCGGCGAGCCTCGGGCCTGGCGTGCGGGTGGTGCGGGCGCCCTGCATGGGCCGCTGCGAGGCGGCACCGGCGGTCGAAGTCGGCCATCGCCACCTGGCACCGGCGACGCTCGATTCGGTTGCCGCCGCCGTGCGCGATCGGCATATCGAGCCCGAGATTCCGGCCCATGTCGGCTTCGCTGCATACGTGGCCGACGGCGGCTACGCCCTGTTGCGGTCCTGCCTCGAAGGCGCGCGCACCCGCGACAGCTTGATCGAGGCGATGGAGGCGAGCGGCTTGCGCGGCCTGGGCGGCGCCGGCTTTCCGGCCGGGCGCAAGTGGCGCTTGGTGCGGCAGGAACCTGCCCCCCGCCTGATGGCGGTCAATGCCGACGAGGGCGAGCCCGGCACCTTCAAGGACCGCTATTATCTGGAACAGGATCCCCACCGCATGCTGGAGGGCATGCTGGTGGCGGCCTGGGTGGTCGAGGCCGCCGACGTCTACATCTATCTGCGCGACGAGTATCCCGCGCTGCACAGGGTGCTGGGGCGCGAGGTCGCGGCGCTCAGCGCCGCCGGGTTGGCACCGGAGACCCGCATCCACCTCCGCCGCGGCGCCGGCGCTTACATCTGCGGCGAAGAATCGGCGATGCTGGAGAGCATCGAGGGCCGCCGCGGCGAGCCGCGCCACAAGCCCCCCTTCCCATCTCAGGTCGGCCTGTTCGGCCGGCCGACCCTGATCCACAACGTCGAGACCCTGCACTGGGTGCGCGACCTGGTGACGCGCGGGCCGGAGTGGTTCACGGGTGAGGGGCGCCACGGGCGCAAGGGCCTGCGCAGCTTTTCGGTCTCCGGCCGCGTCCGGTCGCCCGGCGTCAAGCTCGCGCCCGCCGGCATCACGGCGCAGGAGTTGATCGACGAGTATTGCGGTGGCATGGCCGCCGGGCACCGCTTCAAGGGCTATCTGCCGGGCGGGGCGTCGGGCGGCATCCTGCCGGCGAGCAAGGCCGACATTCCGCTCGACTTCGGCACCCTCGAGCCGCACGGCTGCTTCATCGGCTCGGCGGCGGTGGTGGTGCTGTCCGACCGCGACAACATGCGGGACGTCGCCCTCAACCTGATGCGCTTCTTCGAGGACGAGAGCTGCGGCCAGTGCACCCCCTGCCGCGTCGGCACCGCCAAGGCGGTCGGGCTGATGGTCGCGCCGCGGTGGGACGTGCCGCTGCTGAAGGAGCTGGCGACCGGCATGCGCGATGCCTCGATCTGCGGGCTCGGCCAGGCGGCGCCCAACCCGCTGCTCTCGGTCATGACGCACTTCCCGGAGGACTTGTGATGAGCGCAGAGGTCCGCTTCATCCTCGACGGCCGCGAGGTCACGGCCGCCCCGGACGAGACCATCTGGCAGGTGGCCAAGCGCGCGGGCATCGCCATCCCGCACCTCTGCTATTCGACCCAGGCCGACTACCGCGCCGACGGCAACTGCCGGGTGTGCATGGTCGAGATCGAGGGCGAGCGGGTGTTGGCCGCCTCCTGCATCCGCAAGCCGACATCGGGCATGTTGGTGGCGGCGCAATCGCCTCGCGCCGAGAGCGCGCGGCGGATGGTGATGGAGCTCCTGGTCGCCGACCAGCCGGCGCGGGAATCCAGCCACAACCCGAACTCCGAACTTTGGCACTGGGCGGAGCGCATGGGCCAGATCACCAGCCGCTTCCCGGCGCGGCCCCGTCAGCCGGCCCCGGACCCGAGCCATCTGGCCATGGCGGTCAATCTGGATGCCTGCATCCACTGCACGCGCTGCGTGCGCGCCTGCCGCGAGGTGCAGGTGAACGACGTGATCGGCATGGCGAGCCGCGGCAGTCACGACAAGATCGTGTTCGACTTCGACGACCCCATGGGCGAGAGCACCTGCGTCGCCTGCGGCGAATGCGTGCAGGCGTGCCCGACGGGCGCACTGATGCCGGCTGGCGGCGTCGGCAAGCTCACCCCCGATGCCCGGATCGACAGCGTCTGCCCCTATTGCGGCGTCGGCTGCCAGATCACTTACAACGTCAAGGACGACCGCATCCTCTGGGTGGACGGGCGCGAGGGGCCGGCCAACCATGGCCGCCTCTGCGTCAAGGGCCGCTTCGGCTTCGACTATGTCAGCCACCCGACCCGGCTGACCAAGCCGCTGGTGCGCCGCCCCGACGCGCCGAAGGACCCGGCCGTGGCGGTCGACCCGGCCAACCCGTGGACCCACTTCCGCGAGGCGACCTGGGAGGAGGCGCTCGCGATTGCGACCGGGGGCCTGCGCCGCATCCGCGACCGGAACGGTCCTTCGGCGCTGGCCGGCTTCGGCTCGGCCAAGGGGTCCAACGAGGAGGCGTATCTCTTCCAGAAGCTGGTGCGCGCCGGCTTCGGCACCAACAACGTCGATCACTGTACGCGGCTCTGCCACGCCTCCTCGGTCGCCGCGCTTCTAGAGACCATCGGCTCGGGCGCGGTGACCGCCCCCTTCACCGAGTGCGCCAACGCCGACGTGATCGTGGTGATCGGCGCCAACCCGACGATCAACCATCCGGTCGCCGCGACCTTCATCAAGAACGCCGCCAAGGCCGGCAAGACGCTGATCGTCATGGACCCGCGCCTTTCGCCGCTCTCGCGCCACGCCGACTACATGCTCCAGTTCAAGCCGGGCGCCGACGTCGCGCTGTTGAACGCCATGATGCACGTGATCGTCGGCGAGGGGCTCTATGACCGGCAATACGTGCAGGCCCATACCGAGGGCTTCGCGGCGCTGGCCGAGCACGTGAAGGCCTATTCGCCGGAAGCGATGGCGGACCACTGCGGCATCGACGCTGAGACCATCCGCACCGTTGCCCGGCTCTACGCCAAGGCGCAGTCGGCGATCATCTTCTGGGGCATGGGCATCTCGCAGCACATCCACGGCACCGACAATGCCCGCTGCCTGATCAGCCTCGCCCTGATGACCGGCCATGTCGGCCGGCCGGGAACCGGCCTGCACCCGTTGCGCGGCCAGAACAACGTGCAGGGCGCCTCCGACGCCGGCCTGATTCCGATGATGTTTCCCGACTACCAGCAAGTGGCGCGGCCCGACGTCCGGGCCCGCTTCGAGAAGCTGTGGGGCGCCACCCTCGATCCCCACCCGGGGCTGACCGTGGTCGAGATCATGGACGCGGCCCACGCCGGCACCATTCGCGGCATGTACATCATGGGCGAGAACCCGGCCATGTCGGACCCGGACACCCGTCATGTGCGCGAGGCCCTGGCCCGGCTCGATCACCTGGTGGTGCAGGAGATCTTCCTGACCGAGACCGCCTTCCATGCCGACGTGGTGCTGCCGGCGACCGCCTGGCCGGAGAAGACCGGCACCGTCACCAACACCAACCGCCAGGTGCAACTGGGGCGCCGGGCGATCGCCGCGCCCGGCGCGGCGCGCGAGGACTGGCGCATCATCGTCGAGATCGCCCGCGGCCTCGGCCTCGACTGGACTTATGGCGACGTGGGCGAGGTGTACGAGGAAATGCGCTCGGTGATGAACTCGATCAAGGGCATCTCCTGGCGCCGCCTGTTGGCGGAAAGCGTGGTGACCTACCCCTGTGACGAGGAGGATCAGCCGGGCCGCGCCGTGATCTTCGGCGACGGATTCCCGACCTCCTCGGGGCGCGGCAAGTTCGTCCCCGCCAGCTTGATCCCGCCCGACGAGACCCCCGACGCCGAGTATCCCATGGTGCTCACCACGGGGCGCCTGCTCGAGCACTGGCACACCGGCGAGATCACCCGGCGCGCGCAGGTCCTCGACCACCTCGAGCCTGAGGCGGTGGCCCATTTCGCGCCCGCCGACCTGCGCCGTTTCGGCATCCAGGCTGGCGCGCGGGTGCGCGTTACCACGCGGCGCGGCACGGTCGAGTTGAAGGCGCGCCTCGATGGCGGCGTGCCGGCGGGGATGCTGTTCATTCCCTTCTGCTTCGCCGAGGCGCCGGCAAACATGCTGACCAACCCGGCGCTCGACCCCTTCGGCAAGATTCCGGAGTTCAAGTTCTGCGCCGCGCGGGTCGAACCGCTGGCGAGTGGCGCCGAATAGCGGCACCTTGGGAGTTTCCTGGCGGCTCGGGTCGAGGATCAGGGGGAGCGGGCGCATGCGCGCGGTCGAAGTCTGGGAGACGGGCGGCCCCGAGGTGCTGCGGGTGCGCGACGTGCCGCGCCCGGTGCCGGGGCCGGAAGAGGTGCTGGTCCGCGTCCGCGCCGCCGGCGTCAACCGCGCCGATGCCATGATCCGCGACGGCAGCTATCCCCTCGCCGTCAGCAACACCCGCATCCTCGGCCTCGAGATCGCCGGCGACGTTGTCGGACGCGGCGAACGCGCCACGGAAGTTGCGGTCGGCGACCGCGTCTTCGGCCTGGTGCCAGGCGGCGCCTATGCGGAGTACGCCACCCTCGATCACGGCATGGCGGTGCCGGTTCCGCCCGCCTGGTCCTATGTCGATGCCGCCTCCGTGGTCGAGGTCTTCTGCACCGCCGAGGAGACCATGCTCGGCCTGGGGCGCCTCCAGGCGGGAGAGACGGTCCTGATCCACGCCGGCGGCAGCGGCGTCGGCACCGCCGCCATCCAAATGGCCAGGCACGTGGGCGCGCGGGTGCTCTTCACCGCCGGGTCGGAGGACAAGATCCGCCGCTCCCTCGCCCTTGGCGGCGACGTCGGCATCAACTACCGGACCCGCGACTTCGCCGAGGCGGTGCGCGAGGCCACGGGCGGCGAAGGCGTGGACGTGGTCGAAGACTTCATCGGCGGCTCCGCCTTCGCCCGGCATCTGGCCCTCCTCAAGCCGCGCGGCCGGCTGGTGATGGTCGGCACCCTCGGCGGCTCGGTGACCGAGTTCGACCTCCGCGTCATGTTCCCCAAGCGCCTGCAGATTCTCGGCTTCTCGCTGCGCAACCAGTCGATCGCCGAAAAGCGCGCCATCACCCGCCGCTTTCGCGAGCGTTGGCTGCCCCTGCTGGTCGAGGGGCGCACCCGTCACATTCTCGATCGCACTTTCCCGCTCGCCGAGGCCGCCGCCGCCCACGCCGTCATCGACCGCAACGAGAACTACGGCAAGGTGATCCTGACAGTAGACTAAAGGTGCTACCGCTTGGTCGGCAACCGGACAGGGGACGCGGGTGGGAAAGCGGCTTGACCTTTGGCGCCTGGCTCCCTTCAGCCACCAGTTCGGCGGCGACCGGGGCACGCCGATCGACCGCTACTTCATCGACCGCTTCCTCGCCGACCACGCCGGCGACATCCATGGCCGCGTGCTGGAGTTCGGCGACGACATCTACACCCGCCGCCATGGCGGCCGGCACGTGCGCCGGAGCGACGTGCTCTATCCCAAGGCCGGCAAGCCCGGCGTCACCATCGTCGCCGATCTCGCCGACGGGCGGGGCCTCCCCAGCCGCGCCTTCGACTGCGTCATCTGCACCCAGACGCTGCAATATCTGTTCGACCTGCCGGCGGCGGTCGGTACCCTGCATCGCATCCTGAAGCCAGGCGGGGTGGTGCTGGCGACGGTGCCCGGCATCGCCCAGATCGACAGCGGCGGTGTCGGCCAGGGCTGGTCCGATTGCTGGCGCCCGACCCGCCACGCGACCCTGCGTCTGTTCGCCGCCGCCTTCGGGGCCGAGCAGGTCGCGGTCACGGCCCAGGGCAATGCCCTGCTCGGGGCGGCATTCCTGATGGGCGTCACACTCCATGAACTGCCCGAGACGGCGCTCGAGCACCGTGACCCCGACTACGACGTCTCCATTGCCGTGCGCGCCACGCGCGGGCCGGTGACGGCGGCACGAATCCGTCCACCGCCACGGACCGCAGCGCTCTCGACAGCGCGGTTCACGGTCGCCGCTGGCGATCTGGAGCAGGTGCGGGATGCGGCGGCGCACACGGCGCACGTCTCGCTCGCGGTTGCCACGCCTGCTCGAGTGGCACCAGCAAGACTCCAGGGTCGCATCGCGGCCGACAGTTGGGGGTTCATCACCGCCCTCTCGGCCGAGATCGATGGTGGAGCCGGGGGTGCCCCGGATGGCTGCCGCGCCGCCCTGGAGGCCGCCGGACCCTATTATTGCCCCACGGTGCGGCTGGTGGCGGAGGGTGCCACCGGCGCCGCCGCCGCCCTGCTGCACGAGAGCCTGGTCGAAGCCCTGGCGCGGGCGCGGGGCGAGGACGGCTGGCAGCTGCGGCACCGCAACGCGCTCCGCTTCGGGCTGCCGACGGCGAGCGGCCACTGGCTGTCGGCGAGCGCTGGCCTGCGCCCCTGCCTGGAGGCGCTGAAGCCCGCTTACGACCACCTGCGCCGCGCCCAGGGCGGCACCCGCGCCGGCCGGCGGGGCGTCGGTCTCGCCTGCGTCGCCATCGGCCTCGGCGCGCCGTTCCAGGACCAGGTGGCCTCGGCGCACCTCAGCCTGGAAGCCGGCGGGGCGCTGATCCTTGCCACCGACGCGGCGGACGCCCTGGAGCGGCGGGCACTGGCGGCGATCGTGGCGCCGCTCCTCGGCCGTGATGCCCGCGCCATCACCGTGCCGGCAGGGGCACCGGCGCTCGGGAACACTTTGTTCGCTCGTGGCCGCGCCGCCTGGCTCGCGGCCAACGACCTCCGCGCGCGGCTCAGAGCCGCAGCGGGAGCGCCGGCGCCCGCCGCGCTGGTCTGGTCCAGGGCCGGCCCGCGCTTCCACCAGGGCGCCCGGGAATGGGCGCCGCCCGTGGCGGCGTACCAGGGCGAGGGACGCTTCGTCGCCGCGACCACCGGGCCGGATGCCGAGGGTCAGGGCACTCCTTACCCGGCCTATCTGTTCGCCGCCGCGATGGTGGCGGTCACGGTCGCGCGCGGGCGTGCCCGGGTCGCGCATCTGGAGATCGCCGCCGACGTGGGGCGCGCACTCCTGCCCGCCGCCCAGCGCCGCCGCCTCGCCGATGCTGCGGCGGATGCCGTGCAGGGCGCCCTCGGCGTGCCGCCCCGAGCGCGCCCCGTCTGCCACCTGATCGAGGACCCGGAGCCGCGCGGTGGCCGCGGCGTGAAGGCACTGGGCGTCGAGGCGGCGGCCGCGGTTACGCCGGCGCTGCTGAATGCGATCAACGCGGCGCTGGCACGGCCGCTCACGACCTGGCCGCCGACGGCGGCGGCGCTGGCGGACTGACCCCACGCGGCGGTTGCCAGCGCCACCGCCACTCGCCACAATCTCCGCCAGGCACCTCTTGCAACCGGAGCGAACGCCATGAGCAGCGGCGGATTGGGCGAGATCGAGCGCGTCCTGCAGGACTATTTCGACGGCTTCTACGAGAGCAGCGTGGACAAGCTGAAACGGGTGTTCCATCCCCAGGCGCACCTCTATTCCCTGGCCGAGGGCAAGCTGGCCGACGCCGACATGCCGGCGGTCTACGCCCGCACCGCCAGCCGCACGCCGCCCAAGGCGAGCGGACAGGCGCGGCTCGACCGCATCCTGGCCGTAGACCAGTCGGGCCCCAACACCGCGCTCGCCCGCGTGGAACTGGCGATCGGCCCGCGCCTGTTCACCGACTATCTCTCGCTGATGCGAATCGACGGGCGCTGGCAGATCATCTCCAAGACCTTCACCTCGGTCCCGCTCGCCGAAGCCAAGCGCGCGGCGGCGGAGTAGGGTCGATGGCTGAGAAGCTGGGCATCGGCGCGCGGTTCCCGCGCCTGACACTCACGGCGGTGGGCGGCAATGCCCTGACCCTGCCGGGCGATCCGAAGTCCGCCTATGCGGTGATTCTCTTCTACCGCGGCCATTGGTGACCCTATTGTCGCCGTCAGTTGGACGGCTTCAATGACCTGCGGGGCGAGCTTCAGGCCCTGGGCGTTTCGGTGGTCGCCGCGAGCGCCGATCCCGAGGACAAGGCCAAGGTGATCGGTGACGGCAAATGGTTCCCGGTCGCCCATGGCGTGACCCGCGCCCAGGCGGACGCCCTCGGCGCCTGGTGGGAGGATCGGCGGGCGATCATCCAGCCGGCCGAGTTCATGCTCGACGGGACTGGCACGGTGCTGGCCTCGTCTTACAGCGACGGGCCCTTGGGGCGCATGCTGGGTGCCGACGTGGTCAGCCTGGTGGCGTTCTTCCAGGCGCGCAAGGCGCAGGGCTGAGCGCCGGGCCGCGCACCCGGGCTCAGGCGTTCTTCACCTCGACGATCAGGTGCGCGAGGGACTCCTTGGCGTCGCCGAACAGCATCGAGGTGCGGGGCGCGACGAACAGGTCGTCCTCGACGCTGGAGAATCCGGCCCCCCGGCCGCGCTTCAGCACGATCGTGGTCTTCGCCTCGTGCACGTTCAGGATCGGCATGCCGTAGATCGGCGAGCCCGGGTTGGTTCGCGCCGCCGGGTTGACCACATACGTTGGCGCCGATCACCAGGGCCACATCGGTCTCCGGAAACTTGTCGTTGATCTCCTCCATGTCGAGCAGCTTGTCGTAGTGCACCCCCGCCTCGGCGAGGAGCACGTTCATGTGCCCCGGCATGC
>SHWA01000058.1 GCA_009693995.1 Alphaproteobacteria bacterium
GCGAATAGTGCGGCAGCATGATTCCCGCGGCGCCGAGGCGAATCCGCCGCGTGGTCACCGCCATCGCAGCGAGCAGAATCTCGGGCGCGGTGCCGACGATGGTCGGATGGTTGTGGTGCTCGGAGACCCAGAAACGGGCGTAGCCGAGGTCGTCCGCCAGTCGGGCAAGGGCGACCGTGTCGCGGATCGACTGTCCATGGGGACGCCCGCTGACGGCGATCGACTGGTCGAGGACGGAGAGTTTCAGCACGCGTCGCGGTTCCGATGCGGGGAGCGGGGGACCGCAGCTTAGCGCGCCAGCCGGCCAGGCGACACCGGTTGCGGGGTCGCGCCCGGCAAGATTTGCCGACCGCGGCGACGACTGCCGGGCAGCCTCCGTCCGCGACCGGCAGGGGGGCGCGGAAAACCAGGCAATTCCGGCCCGCGCCGGCTGGTACGTGGGTTGCACTCACCAAGCCGAGTCCCGGGCGGATCTTCCGCCGGACGCAGCCAGGGCAGCGGGCATGGCGGTTGAATCCGCGCAGACGACGGTACCCACGCCGGCCTTCGAGGCGACCGCGTCCCTGCGCCAGCCGGGGCGCATCGAGCAGGCCCTCTTCGGCGACGACGGGTTCACGTTCGCCGACCTGCTCGACATCGTGAACCCACTGCAACATATCCCGGTTGTCTCGACCCTCTATCGCCAGGCCACCGGCGACGGCATCGGCGCCTTCGCCCAAATCGTTGCGGGCACCCTACTGGGTGGGCCGCTCGGCCTCGCCTTCGGGGTCGCACATCTGATCAGCCGCCTGGCCACGGGCAAGGACATCGACGAGAACCTACTGGCCCTCGCCGACACCCCCGCCAGCGACGAAGCCGACCCGCTGGTCGCGGTGATGGTCGCCGGCGAGCCCGGCGAGAATTCGGCGATGATCCCCGCGAGCCAGGTGCAAGCCTACTACGCCGGCCAGTCGCTCCAGGACTCGCGGGTCTCGGCGCGCGTCGCACCGCCCAACCTGGCGGCGCCCCTGACGGTTGCGGCGCCGCTCGATGCGGCGTCCCGCCTCGGATCCGAACCGGCGACGCTGCAGGCGCTGGCGCACCCGAAGCCGGTCGGCTTTGCCGGCGCCGCGCCACGGGCGGTCGGTCCCGCCAGCGGTCCGGTGCCCTTCGCCTTCCAGCGCGAACTTCCGCCGGGCCTGCCCACCGCGCGCCCCGTGGCCGAGGCGGCGACCAGCCTGCCCAAGTTCGCGCGTTCAGGAGCCCTCGCCGCCCGGGCCCCCGTGATGCCGGCGGCCGACGCCGGGTGGCAGGTCGGTCCCCACATCATCGCTCGCGACGCCGCAGCGCGCTATGCTGTGCCGCGGCCGGCAGCGCCCAAGACCGTGGACGTTGCACGCTAGCCGTATGTCCGCCGTTGCCCTGCTGCGAGGGGTCCTGCCCGTGACCGCATCCGCTTCGCTCGCCACCGCCGAGGATCTGGTGGTGCGGGCCGACGGCTGGCTGCGGTGGCGCGGCCGGCGCTTTGCCTGCGCGGTCGGGCGGAGCGGGATGAAGCTGGCGAAACGCGAGGGCGACGGTGCGACCCCCGAGGGGCGCTTTCCGTTGCGCCAGGTGCTGTACCGCCCTGATCGCCTGCCCCGGCCGCGCGCGGCGTTGCCGATCCGCCCGCTCGACCCGCTGGACGGCTGGTGTGCCGAGCCCGCCCATGCGGACTACAACCGCGCCGTGCGCCAGCCCTTCGCCGCCAAGTCCGAATTGCTTTGGCGCCAGGACCGCGTCTACGACCTGATCGTGCCGCTCGGTTACAACGACGATCCGGTGGTGCCGGGGTGGGGCAGCGCGATCTTCCTGCATGTGGCGCGGCCCGACTTCGCGCCGACCGCCGGCTGTGTCGCGCTGGCGCTTACCGATCTGCTGGTGGTGCTGGCCGAAGCGTCGCCCGCCGCCTGCCTGACCGTCCACGGCCGAGGCTAGCCCGCGCCGGTCAAGCCTGTGCCGCTTCGAACGTGACGCAGAGTTGCAATTCCTCGCCGCTCGCTAGCGGCTCGAGCATCAAACCGCAGCGACAAGCGGCCGGCATGGCCGCGTCGGTCTCGAAATGCACGCAGCCGCGGCACACGCCAAACACTTTTCGGTCGCCGCGGCGCTGCAGCGAGGCGAGCAGGGCATCCATGCCGGCCATCAGCGCCGCGCGTGCGTCGGTCGGCAGATCGTCCATCGCCGCATCGATCGCCCGGGTCGGATCCTGAGCCAGGATCGCCGCGCCCTTCTCGCTCAAGCCGAGGCGGATCGAGCGCCGGTCCTTGCCGCCGGGCGACCGGGTGATGAAGCCGCGTTCCTCAAGGGTGATCAGGGTCTGCGAAACCGTGCCCTTGGTGGCACCGAGAAAAGCGGCGAGTGCCCCGGGCGAACGCGAATAGCGGTTGGCCCGGGCGATGAAGCGGAGCGCCTCCCACTGGGTCGGGTTCAGCCCATGGGCGAATTGCAGCGCCCGCGCCAGCCTCCCGAGGCGGTCCAGCATCTCTCCGATCGAGACCGGCGTGGGGGCGGCGGATACCGACATGGCAACATGATAGCGAGTCGATATTAAGCTTGCAATGGTGCTGAGCGCCAATTAGTATCGACCCGCTATCAAATCCTCGCAGGTCGTCGCAGCCTGTGGTGATCGGGTCTCGCGGCAGAGGGAACGGGATGCGCTCGGAACAGCTCAACAGCGGGTACCTGCGGGCGGCGCGGCGGGCGCCGATCCTGGAGCAGAAGGTCGAGTTCGACCTCGCCCGGCGCTGGCGCGAGGAAGGGGACGAGGCCGCGCTCCACAGCCTGGTGCAGAGTTATGCCCGCTACGTGATCGCCATCGCCGCGCGGTTCCAAGGCTACGGCCTCCCGCTCGGCGATCTGGTGCAGGAAGGCAATGTCGGGCTGATGGAGGCGGCGGCGCGCTTCGACTACACCCGCGACGTGCGCTTCGGCACCTATGCCGCCTATTGGATTCGCGCCGCGATCCACGAATACATCTTGCGTCACTCCGCGACCGTGCGCATTGGCACCACGCCGTCGCAGAAGAGCCTGTTCTTCAACCTGCGCCGCATGCGCGCGCGCCTCTCGGACAACCTGGACGGCGTCATGCGCGACGAAGACCGGCGCAAGATCGCGGCGATGCTCAAGGTTCCGGTCGCGGCGGTGGAGCGGATGGAGGCACATCTCGGCGGGCGCGACCGGTCGCTGAACGCGCCCCTCGGCGATTCCGAGAGCGAGAGCCAGCAGGACATCCTGGTCGACCCGTCACCCTCGCCGGCGGAGGTGGTGGAGGACCGCCTCGACGGCCGCGCGCGCAAGGCCTGGATCGAAGAGGCGCTCGCGGATCTCAGCGACCGGGAGCGCGATATCGTCGAGCAGCGCTTCAGCGACGACGAACGCATCACCCTCGCCAACCTGGCCGAGCAGTACGGCGTCAGCAAGGAACGTGTGCGCCAGATCGAGGCACGGGCGCTCGGCAAGCTGCGCAAATCGCTTCAGCGCCGCGGCCCGGAAGCGATGGAGTTGCTGAGCTAGGCGGCGGCTGCCGAGCAAATCGGGGTTGGTGGTGTTGCCGAGAGCGCGAATGACCATCCCCTCGCAGTGGAAGCCGTCCATCACCGCCTGACCAGCACCCAGGGTAAACAAGGAGAGCGGTGCAACCGCGGGCGGCGCCAACGTGCACCGCCCGCTTGGTCGTCGGCGCCGGCGTCAGTCCACGGGCTGCTTGGGCGCGGCGGCGAACCCCGGGCGCCGCACCGTGGCGTGGGTCTCGTGGTCGTGCTCGCGGATGAACCGCTTCACCACGGGGGCGATCTCGCGCCGCCACTTGCCGCCGTTGAACACGCCGTAGTGCCCGACATCGGCCTGGAGATGATAGTGCTTGCGGTCGCTGCTGAGACCTTTGGCGAGGGTGAGCGCGGCCTTGGTCTGGCCGACGCCCGAGATGTCGTCGAGCCCGCCCTCGACGCAGAGGATCGCGGTACGGTCGATGGACGCGGGCAGCACCGGGTGCCAGCGCGCCACCATCTCGTTCTTCGGCAGGGCGTGGTCCTGGAACACGGTCTTGACCGTCTGCAGGTAGAAATCGGCGGGCAGGTCCATCACCGCCAGGTATTCCTCGTAGAAGCTGCTGCGCTTCTCCGCCTCCTCGTCGTCGCCCCGGACCAGGTGGTCGAACAGCTTGCCGAGCGATTCCCGGTGCTTGTCCAGGTTCATGGAGATGAAATTGGTGAGCTGGATGAAGCCCGGATAGATTTTGCGCCCCATGCCCAGGTAGGGCGGCGGCACGGTGGTGATGACGTTCTCCTCGAACCACTCGATCGGGTGTTCCCTGGCCAGCAGGTTGACCGCGGTCGGGTTCTCGCGCGTGTCGATCGGCCCGCCCATCAGGGTGACCGAGGCCGGCGCGCAGAGATCGCCCCAGCGCGAGAGCACCGAGGTCGCCGCCAGCACCGGCACGCTCGGCTGACAGACGGCCAGGACGTGGGTGTTGGGCCCGAGGTAGTGCAGGAAGTCGATCACGTAGTCGATGTAATCGTTCAGGTTGAAGCGGTCCGCCGTCACGGGGACGGCGCGGCAGTCCTGCCAGTCGGTGACGTAGACGTCGTGGTCCGGCGGCATCGCCTCGACCGTGCCGCGCAGAAGCGTCGCGTAGTGGCCCGAGAGCGGCGCACCACCAGCAGCTTGGGGTCCTTGCGGTCGGTGTCGCGGTGGAAGTGCAGCAGATGGCAGTAGGTGCGGCGGATCGCGACGTGCTCGCTCACCTCGACCGCCTGGCCGTCGATGATCGTCTGGTCAAAGCCCCAGTCCGGACGGCCATAGCGGCGGGTGATCTGGCCGAAGATCTCGGCCGCCGAGCCGATCTTGCGTCCCCACTCGGTGGCGCCGAACAGATTGAAGGGATTGCGCATCGTCTGGGCGAGGGCGCCGGCGAACAACCGCGCCGGCACCAACGCCAGGTGCTGCATCTCGTGCAGATGGTACAGCATCATGCTACCCTCCGAGGAACCCCACCGGCTACATGCCGACTACACACGGGCCCTTCAGAGAGTATGGCCGCCGGACATGAGCAGGGCCTTACCGATACCGGCGGGCCGGGCTGCGTCCCATGGACGGCGCCCGGCGCGCGTCGCAGTTAACGGGGTTTCGCAACTCGAGCAATGGTGCTCTCCATGTCCTGGACTCGCGCGCAGTTGGAGATCTCGGTGGAGGATCTCGACCTTTACCGCCGCGAGGGGACGCCGCATCTCGTGGTCGACGTGCGCGAGGGGTGGGAGCGGCAGATCTGCGCGCTCTCCGAATCACGCCACGTACCCATGGGGTCGCTGGCCGAGGCGCTGGCCGAGCTGCCCCGCGACCGGCCGCTCGCCCTCGTCTGCCACCACGGCGTACGCAGCCTGAACGCGGCCGTGTGGCTGCGCGGGCACGGCTTCGATCAGGCGGTCAGCGTCAAGGGCGGCATCGACGCCTTCGCGGGCCGTATCGAGCCGACCATGGCGCGCTATTGAGGCGGCGGTTGCGCGGATCCGCGCCGGCGCGGCAATTCACCACTCAACAATAGATCGCTCCCATCGTTAGGATATTCCTTGCATCCCGGGCGGTTCGCACCGCTTGGGCCGGGCTTCGCGGCGGTGCCCGGGTATCATCGCCCTGTTGTCGCTGATGGCCTTCAGGTCCACGAGTCACGTCTGACCGACTCCTGCCCCATATCCAGATCCTCCGCGGGCTCTCGATTCTTCTGGTATTTCTGTTTCACGTCGACGTGCGCTGGGCGGGGATTGGCTATCTCGGGGTCGACGTGTTCTTCGTCATCAGTGGCTTCCTGATGGCGTACCTCTATGGCGGCATGTCGACCGGCCGTGATGCGCTGGTCTTCTACGCCAAGCGGCTTTGGCGCTTGCTACCCGCCTAAATCACCGTGCTGGTCATCACGGTGATTGCCACGGCCGCATTCTTCTCGCTACCGGGCGAATTCGAGGCGGTAGCCGCCTACGGCCTCTGGTCGGCCGCCCTGTTGCCGAATGTCGGGTTTTGGACCGACACGTCCTATTTCGAGGACACCATCTACCGGCCGTTTCTCCACTTCTGGTCCTTGGGTGTCGAGCTCCATTGATTATCTCATCTTTCCCTTGATTGCATGGCTTGGGCACAAGCGGCCATGGCTGCTGGTGGCGCTCGCACTCCTTACGCTCCTCGGCTTTGCCGCGGTGCATGACGTCTCACAAAAGACGGCATTTTTCCTCACGCCCTTCCGCATCTGGGAGTTTCTCGCCGGATCCGCCGCGGCCAAGGTCGTGCACCGGGCGAACAAGCGCTTGAACTGGGTGGGATTTGTTGCCCTGCTCGGCCTGTTGGGCTGGATTGCGGCCTTCCCAGACACGCGACAAGGCGGGGTTCCGAATACCGCCGCGATTGTCATCTCGAGTGCGTGCGTGATCGCACTTGGCTTGCCCGCCTGGATCAATGACAGCCTGCCGGGGCGGCTTCTGCAGTGGCTCGGGAAGTACTCTTACTCGATCTACCTGGTCCATTTTCCGGTTATCACCTTCTGGAGCTACGAGCCGTTCGGCGGCACGCGGGCCGCGCTCGCCGGTCCGTTCGACTATGGGGCCGTGACTGCGCTCGCCCTGCTGCTCGGTGTGCTGTTGCATCATGCGGTCGAGCAGCCATTCCGCCGCCCGCGCAGCTTGCGGCCGCTGGCGCTCGGCCTCGCTGCAAGCGCCCTGCTGGTGTTTGCGACCGAGTCCGCGTCGGATGCGCTCCACGCGCGCCTCATGCCGCCGGTGCAGTACAGAATCGCCGCCGCGATCCTCGACCGCCGAGGTTGGCGGTGCGGCATCTGGGCGAGGATCGTCGATCCCTTGGCGCAGTCCTGCCGCTTAACGGCGCTGCCCGAGAATGGCACCCGTGTTCTACTCGTGGGCAACAGTCACGCCGACGCGATCAAGTTCGTGGCCGCAGAAGCGGCGGCCGCACGGGGGGCGACCCTCTGGCTCATGGCGCAGAACCTTGCGCTCGGCGGCGGAATTTCGCCGGAAGCGGTGATTGCCGAGGCTCAGCACCGGCGCGCGAAGCTCATCATGCCGCACGCGAACTTGCGATCCGTGCGCCCACGCGCCATCGACACATTGGCGGCGCTGGCGGCGGAGAGGGAGATCGAAGTGGCGATCATCGATCCGATTCCCAGTCCCAAGGTGCATGTCCCGAAGACCTTGTTCGCCACCCAGCAGGCCGGCGCGCCCGTTCCCCGAGCCATCGGCGGCTTGGCGGGATACGAGGCGGAAAGCACCCCGATATTGATCGCGATCGACAGACTCGTGCGGCGCCACCCGAACCTCAAGCGCTATCCCACCGCCGCCATCTTTTGCCAGCCGCTCTGCCAGGTCATGGATGATGAAGATCGCCCGCTCTATATCGACATCCATCACCTGACCTTGACGGGCGCAGCCTGGTTGAGCTCGACGTTGACGGCCGCCCTGGCGCAGGCGGAACCGCAGGCTCTGACTCCGCCCGGGCGCTGACGATAAAATCCGCCACAGTCAGGCGGCCTTGGGCTTCTTATCCAGCACGACGGCTACATACGACCAGAGTCGGGCCGCCAGCCATGGGTTGCGGTTCTGAATCCCGTGGCATAGGCGGTAGAAGCAACGCCGCATGAAAGAGAAGGGAAGCAGAACCTTGGCCTGATTGGCGCTGATGCTGTCGTTGGGGAGAACTTCGATATTGCACGAATCCCGGAACTGGTCCCGCCATGCGATCGGATGGACGTGAACGTAGAGTTTGTCCTTGCGCAGCAGCTTGTTCACGTGCAGGACTTTCAATGCCTGCTGAATCAGCATCAGCGGGCTTCGTGGATTGCAGTAGATGACAACGATTCGACCTTCCGCTTTGGTGACTCTGATCAGTTCCCGGACAGCGCCTACCTGATCATTCTTGTCTACATGATAAAGCATATGCGCGCAGAGAACGGCATCGAAGGTGTCGTTGGTCAACGAAAGTGAAAGTACGGATCCGTTATGGTATTCGCCCTTGTTTCCCAGTTTCTTCCGGGTCAACCCCAAGGCGCGGTCGGAAATGTCAACACAGACGACCTTATGAAATGCTTCGGTCGCCAGCTGATGGCTCCTGCGGCAAGTCTCCACAACCAGCAATCATCAACTGCCCGGATCGGCGGGCGAAGAGACGAGCCAGCTATGTCGTCACCGGCAGGCCGAAATCGCCGCGCGAATCGAGGCCTTTTCGGAAGTATCCATCCTCGCCGAGATTTCCTGATGAATCGACGATCCAACCTTCAGTTTCGTAGAAATATTTTACGGATTGTTCGACATCACTCGATGGCATGCGCTGCTGTTGCCGGTTGTCATCGATCGTTCCCATTGTTGGTCTCCACCGGCGGATAAAGTGAGAGCAAGGGCGAATCCTAGCGGGATTTCTCTGCGATGGAAGTAATTTCTATTCGAGGAAGGTTGGCGGCGACCTCAGCGGACAGCATAAACTAGGCGCACCACGCCCGTGGCGAGTGTCGTGGCGTGGATCGCATCCAAGCGCCGCGGCAGGGTGTCCGGGCCGAACAACGGGATGCCGTCGCCGACCAGGACCGGGATGAGATAGGGTTCGAGGCGATCGAGCGCATCCGCCGCGAGCATTGCGGCGAGGGTGCGCTGGCCGCCGACTACCCAGACGTCGCCGCCGGTCTCCCCGCGCAAGACGGCGACCGCCGCGCCTAGATCCACCGGCCGCACCGCCTCGACTCCGGCCGGGGCTGAGCCCAGCGCGCGCGTCGTCAGGACCAGGGTGTGCTTCTTCCCATGGGGCCAGGGGCCGAAACCCTGCATCTGGTCATAAGTCGCGCGGCCCATGACCAGGGTGCCGATGCCATTCAGGAATTCCTGCAAGCCGAAGTCCTCGGCGGGGAATGGCTCAAGCCAGCCGACACCTCCCCTCGCGTCGGCGATACGGCCATCGACGCTCACGGCAAGCTGGGCGCGGATAAGAGCCATGGGACCGCCCTCCGCAGGAAGAATAACGCCGCGACTGTGACCGTGATCAATCGATCGTGATATCGACTGCCCTAATGTCTTGTTCCGCGGATAGCACCGGGTTATCCTGAATGGACTGAACGCCCGGTTGCATTGAATGAGATCGCCGGGCCGGTGAGCGATTCGGCACCGGCCCCTTCGGCAATCGCTCCATTCCGGGTGGCGCGCGGGAGTAAGTCGCCCTGCCATGAGTCTGAGGTACCAAGGATATTCGCGGCGGGCGCAGCCATGACCCCGGCTGCAAAAGGGGCGGCTCACAGCGCCGCCGGGCTCGGCGTCCTCAGCATCGGCCTCTACGCGTTCCTGTTCTTGAATGCCGAACGGGTGGTGGCGCTCTGTGCCGAGCCCGGGGTGATGGCCGCGCTGTTTCCGATCGGCGTCGCCCTGGTATTCTCCTTCGTACACGGTGCCTTTACCGGCAAGTTCTGGGACGCCCTCGGCGTGCAGCCGCGCGGCGCGCGCGGTTGCTGAAATGGAGGCGAGCGCCTTCATCGACATCACCTGGACGACGGCGCTCGCGCTGTTCGCCATCGGCTTCATCGGCGGCCTGGTCAGTGGCTTCATCGGCTCGGGCGGCGCGTTCGTGCTGACGCCGGCGATGATGTCCCTCGGCGTGCCCGGCGTGGTCGCGGTCGCCAGCAACCTCTGCCACAAGTTCCCGAAGGCCCTGGTCGGGGCGTGGAAGCGCAACAAGTTCGGCCATGTCGACGTGAAGCTCGGCATCGTCATCGGCGTCTCTGCCGAGGCGGGCGTCCTCGTCGGGGCCATGATCCAAACCTGGATCAAGGAGAGTTTTGGCAACGCCGGCTCCAGCCTCTATGTGTCGGCCGCGTTCATCATCGTGCTCGGCATTGTCGGCGTCTACGTGCTCCTGGACGCGCTGCGCATGCGCCGGCAGGGCGAGCATGCGGCGCCGGTCGACCACCCGTTGGCGCGCTGGGTGCAGTCGGTGCAGATTCCCGGCACCATGGTGCAGTTCAAGAGCCTGGCGCAGCCGGTCTCGTTCCTGTTCACGATCCCGCTCGGCTTCGCCACCGGCATGCTGGCGGCCACCATCGCCGTCGGCGGGTTCATCGGCGTGCCCGGCATGATCTATCTGCTGGGCGCCTCGCCGCTGATGGCGTCGGCGACCGAGCTCGTGGTCGCCTTCGTGATGGGCATCGGCGGCACCATCAGCTACGGCTTGGGCGGGCTGGTGGACTTGCGCCTCGCCATGCTGATCCTGGCCGGCTCGTTGTTCGGCATCCAGCTCGGCGCCATCGCCACCACCTATGTCCGCCCCTACATGATCGGCATCGTGATGGGCGTGATCATGACGCTGGTGCTGGTCAGCCGCGCGATCGTGGTGCCGGTCTATCTCGCCGAGCTCGATCTGCTCCAGCCGCTGTCGCCGACCCTGGTCCTGGTGCTGCAGCGGCTCAGCTTCGCCACCCTCGGCCTCGCCCTGTTCGCGGGCGGCGGGATCATCTTCACCGCCATCCTGCGCGGCTGGCGCGAGCATGCCGCCGAGTCGCGCGTCGCCGGCACACTCGCCCTCTCGGGCGCCGACGACGACTGAGCGCCGCCGTGGCTCGCGCCTTGACCGCCAACGCGGGGCGCCGCTATAACGGCGGGCTCGCGCGAGCTCAAACCATTCAGGAACATCGTTCGCCATGGCTCACACCCGTTCAGCAGAAAAGCGCATCCGCCAGACCGAGACGCGGACCGAGGTCAACCGCGCGCGCAAGAGCCGCGTGCGCAGCAATCTGCGCGCCGTGGAAGAGGCGATTACCGCGGGCGATGCCGCCGCCGCCGCCGCCGCGCTCAAGACCGCGCAGCCGGAGATCATGCGCGGTGTGACCAAGGGCGTGCTCCACCACAACACCGCCGCGCGTCGCGTCTCGCGTCTGGCGAAGCGGATCAACTCGCTCTCCGCGACCAAGGCCTGAAGTTGCCGGCACTGTTGCGTGGTTGCGACGGCGCGCGCGCGCCGTCGCGTTCCTTAATTGGACCGCTTGTCACTGCGCCGTCACGACTGATAGATTGATCGCCATTGTCGCAACGGACTCTCGTCGGCGCGAAACGACCAAAGACCAGGCCCCCCGAACGATTTTGAATCCGCGCCAGTGTGCGTGCGCACTGCTGAGCGGACGAACCGTGTTCGGGCGCGGGTGGTCTGGTCGGCGCCGGGAGCCGAACTAAGAAACGCTGCTGGGGGGCACCTATGAAATACAGCATCGTGACCGAGAAGTCGGCGGGCAACGCCGTGGCCGGAGCGGAAGGGGTACGGCGCGCTATCTCGGTCGGGTGAGGTGCCGCCATGGCCAAGGACAGCGACGCCGGCAGTGTCGGTGACGCGGCGGCACTCTGGGGTCGGGTGCGGGATCGCCTGCGCGGCGAGGTCGGCGAGACGGTCTTTGCCAGCTGGATCGCGCCCCTCAGCTGCGGCGGACTGAACAGCGAGCGGCTCGAGCTGATGGCACCGACGCGCTTCATGCGCGACCGCGTCCGCACCCGCTACGCCGACCGCATCCGGGCGCTGTCGGCGGCCGAGGACCCGAGCATCCGCAGCATCGAGATTCGCGTCGCGCCGCGAGCGGCGGCTCCCGGCGGCAACCAAGCAGTGGCGCCGGTGGCGGCCGTCGCCGCGGCGCCGGTCGATGCGGAAGAGGCCGCGCTGGGTGCGCGACTCGACCCGCGCTTCACCTTCGACAGCTTCGTGGTCGGACCGCCGAACGAGTTCGCCTATGCCGCCGTCCGGAGAGTCGCAGACGAGACCGAGGTGCCGTTCAACCCGCTCTTCCTCTATGGCGGCGTCGGTCTCGGCAAGACCCATCTGATGCATGCCATCGCCTGGCGCATCCGCGAACAGAAGCCACGCCGCCGTGTCGCCTACCTGTCGGCCGAGCGGTTCATGTACATGTTCATCCAGGCGATCCGGCAGAAGGACGTGATGCAGTTCAAGGAGCGTTTCCGCTCCACCGACGTGCTGATGATCGACGACGTGCAGTTCATCAGTGGCAAGGACAGCACCCAGGAAGAGTTCTTCCACACCTTCAACGCGCTGATCGAACAGCACCGGCAGATCGTGATTTCCGCCGACCGCTCGCCGGCCGATCTCGAAGGGATCGAGGAGCGCATCCGTTCGCGCCTGAGCTGGGGTCTGGTCGCGGACATCCACCCGACCACTTTCGAGCTCCGCATCAGCATCCTCCAGGCCAAGGCCGAGCAGGCTGGCATCCAGGTGCCGCGCCGGGTGATCGAGTACCTGGCACGCTGGATCACCTCCAACGTGCGCGAGCTCGAAGGCGCGCTCAATCGGCTGCTCGCCGAAGCCCGCCTGTTCGGGCGCGAGATCACCATGGAATGGACCCAGGAGGTGCTGCGCGAAGTGCTGCGGCCTTACGAGCGGCGCATCTCCATCGACGACATCCAGAGTTGCGTCACCGCCTATTACGGCATCCGCATGCAGGACATGCGCTCGCACCGCCGCGCCATCGCCATCGCCCGGCCGCGGCAGCTGGCCATGTTCCTGGCCAAGGAACTGACCCAGCGCAGCCTGCCGGAAATCGGCCGCCAGTTCGGCAACCGCGACCACACCACGGTGATGCACGCGGTACGGCGCATCGAAGAACTGCGCGCGATCGATCGCTCACTCGCCGAGGATCTGGTCAACATCCGCCGCCGGCTACAGAACTAAGCGCGAACAACGGCTTGCCTCGCGAGCCCCGCGCGGTGCCGTGAATGGTTGGGGCGGCGCGGCGATTCTGCTAGGATCAACGGCCATTTGGCCAGCGCTACGGCCGGCGCCGAAACGGCGGCAGAACAACCCAACGGGAGGCGCGTCGTCCGCATGCCACGCAGGGTGGTCCAGTCATGAAGTTCACGATCGAGCGGGCCCTCCTGCTGCGTTCTCTGGCGCATGTCCAGAACGTGGTCGAGCGCCGCAACACGATCCCGATTCTCTCTAACGTGCGGGTCGAAGCCGAGAACGCGACGCTCGCGCTGGCGGCGACCGACATGGATCTCGCCGTGGTTGACCGCGTGCCCGCCGACGTGGCCCAGGCGGGCGCTACCACGGCCCCGGCGCACACGCTCTACGACATCGTGCGCAAGCTGCCGGAGGGCGCCCAGGTGGAATTCGACCACCGCGGCGACACGCAGCGTCTCACCATCCGCGCCGGCCGGTCGCGGTTCCAGCTCGCGGTGCTGCCGACGGAAGAGTTTCCGGCGGTCGGCGACGATGGCCTGGGCGCCGGCTTCATGCTGGCGGCGGAACATCTGCGCTACCTGATCGACAAGACCCGCTTCGCGATCTCGACCGAGGAGACGCGCTACTATCTGAACGGCATCTATCTCCATGCCGTCGGCAGCGGCGCGGGTACGCGCCTGCGCGCGGTCGCCACCGACGGCCACCGTCTGGCCCGCGCCGAGGTGCCGGCGCCCGATGGCGTGCTGCCTTCCATGCCGGGCGTGATCGTGCCGCGCAAGACCGTGCAGGAGCTGCGCAAGCTGGTCGAGGACGGCGAGGCGATGGTGAACGTCGCACTCTCGCCGGCGAAGATCCGGTTCGGTCTGGAGAGCACGGTGGTCACCTCCAAGCTGATCGACGGCACCTTCCCCGATTACGAACGGGTGATCCCGACCGGCAACGACAAGATGCTGACGGTCGAGCGCGCCGCGTTCCAGGAGGCGGTCGACCGTGTCTCCACCATCTCCTCCGACAAGGGCCGGGCGATCAAGCTGGTGCTCGAGCGCGAGCGCGTCCTCCTCAGTGCCACCAGCCCCGACTCCGGCACCGCCGAAGAGGAAGTTCCGGCCACCTTCTCCGGCGCCCGGCTCGAAATCGGGTTCAATTCCCGCTACCTGCTCGACATCACCCAGCAGATGGCCGGCGACAGCGTCGAGATGATGATCGCGGACGGTGCCTCGCCGACCCTGATCCGGGGCGCCGGCGACGAGGGAACGCTCTACGTCCTGATGCCCATGCGGGTCTAGGAGGCGCGTTCTGATCCCGTCGCGCCGGTCCCTCGCCACGTCGTTGCCAGCCGCGGTTCACGCCGTGCGCCGCGTGGTGCTGACCGACTTCCGCAACTACCCCGCGCTCGCGCTCGCGGTCGAGGCCGCGCCGGTGGTGCTGTTCGGCCCGAACGGCGCGGGCAAGACCAACCTGCTCGAGGCGCTCTCGTTCCTCTCTCCCGGGCGGGGCCTGCGCCGGGCCCGCCTGGCCGAGGTGGACCGCGTCCAGGCGGGTGCGCCTTGCGGGCCCTGGGCGGTCGCCGCCAGCGTCGCCGGCCCCGCCGGCCTGGTCGAGATTGGCACCGGCCGCGCGGCCGGCGCCGACCGGCGCCTGGTGCGGGTCGATGGCCTGCCCCAGAAAAGTGCGACCGTGCTCGCCGAATGGGCCCAGGTCGGCTGGCTCACGCCGCAGATGGATCGCCTGTTCCTGGAGGGCGCCGGCGTGCGCCGCCGCTTCCTCGACCGCCTCGCCTTCGGCTTCGAGCCAGGGCACGCCGAGACCCTCGCGGCCTACGACCGGGCGCTGCGCCAGCGCGCGCTTCTGCTCCAGGGGCGGAGCCTGGATACCGCCTGGCTGGGCGCGCTCGAGCACGCCATGGCCGAGCATGGCATCGCCGTCGCCACGGCGCGCCGGCGCACGGCGCGCCGGCTCGATGCCCGGCTCGCCCGTGGCAGGGACGCATTTCCCGCCGCCCGAGTCGCGGTCGCGGGCGAGGTCGAGGGCTGGCTGGAGGCGACCGGCGAGGCCGAGGTGCGCGAGCGCTTCGCTGCCCGGCTCGCAGGCAATCGGGCGTGCGATGCCGCCACCGGCGGCGCCGTCCTCGGTCCGCCCCGGAGCGACCTGGCCGTGCGCCACGCCGCCCGTGACCTGCCGGCCGCCCAGGCCTCGACCGGCGAGCAGAAGGCGCTGCTGCTGGCCATCACCCTCGCCCATGCCGAGCTTTTGGCCGAGGCGCGGGGCGTGGCGCCGATCCTGCTGCTCGACGAAGTCGCCGCGCATCTCGACGCGGAGAACCGCGCGTGCCTGTTCGCCGAGGTGCGCCGCCTCGGCATCCAGGCATGGATGAGCGGGACCGACCGCGCGCTGTTCGCCGCGATCGCGGGCACGGCGCAGATGGTCGCGGTCGACCGCGCGAACCTGACGCCATGCTGACGAGAGGTGCCCCTGGCATGAGTGATTCGTTGCCCGCCACGACCGCCGCCGAGGCCGCCTATGGCGCCGACTCCATCAAGGTGCTGCGCGGGCTGGACGCTGTCCGCAAGCGCCCGGGCATGTACATCGGCGACACCGACGACGGCTCGGGCCTGCACCGCATGGTCTACGAGGTGGTGGACAACGCCATCGACGAGGCCCTCGCCGGGCATTGCGACCGGGTGGACGTGACCCTGAACGAAGACGGCTCGTGCGGCGTGGTCGACAATGGCCGCGGCATCCCGACCCAGATCCACGAGGAGGAAGGGGTCTCCGCCGCGGAAGTGATCATGACCCAGCTCCACGCCGGCGGTAAGTTCGACCAGAACTCCTACAAGATCTCCGGCGGCCTGCACGGCGTCGGTGTCTCGGTGGTGAATGCGCTCTCCGAGTGGCTCGACCTGACCATCTGGCGCAGCGGCACCGAGCATCGTATGCGTTTCCGCGGCGGCGACGCCGAGGCGCCGCTCGCCGTCTCTGGCGCTTCGGGTGGGCGCACCGGCACGCGCGTCACCTTCATGCCCTCGCCGGTGATCTTCACCAAGACCACGTTCGAATTCGAGACCCTCGAGCATCGCCTGCGCGAGCTCGCGTTCCTGAATGCCGGGGTGCAGATCACGCTCACCGACCGCCGCCCGCGCGAGCCAGTGACCACCACGTTCCGCTTCGACGGCGGGATCGAGGCCTTCGTCGCCTACATCGACCGCAACAAGACGCCGCTGCACAAGCCGCCGATCTCGATCCGCGGCGAGCAGGGGCCGATCGCGGTCGAGTGCGCGCTGCAGTGGAACGACAGCTACCACGAGGCGATGCTCTGCTTCACCAACAACATCGCCCAGCGCGACGGCGGCACCCATCTCGCTGGTTTCCGCGCCGCGCTCACCCGTGCCATCAACGCCTATGCCAACGAGAGCGGCATCGCCAAGCGCGAGAAGGTGCAGTTGACCGGCGACGACGCGCGCGAGGGGCTCTCCTGCGTCCTTTCGATCAAGATGCCCGACCCCAAGTTCTCGTCGCAGACCAAGGAGAAGCTGGTCTCCTCCGAGGTGCGCGCAGGCGTCGAGGGCCAGATCTACGACGGCCTC
>SHWA01000059.1 GCA_009693995.1 Alphaproteobacteria bacterium
CAGGTCGAGTTCGTGTCGCTGACCCATTCCATCCCGGAGCCGAACGGCCTCGCCATTCGCACTCCGGCCGGGCTGATCATGCACATGACCGACTGGAAGATCGATGCCGAGCCGATGGTCGGCGGGACGACCGACATCGGCACCCTGAAGCGACTGGGCGACGAGGGCGTGCTCGCGCTGGTCTGCGACTCGACCAACGTGTTCGTCACCCGTGACTCCCAGTCAGAAGGCGCGGTCCGGGAGGAGCTGATCTCCCTGGTCGGCGACTGCACCGGTCGGGTCGCGATCACCATGTTCTCCTCCAACATCGCCCGCATCCTCTCCGCGATCGCGGCGGCCGAGGCCAACGGGCGGAGCGTGGCGCTGGTCGGTCGCTCGATCAAGAACATGGTCGAGGCGGCGAAGGAAACCGGCTATGCGCCCGACCTGCCGCCGTTCGTCGCCGAAAAGGCTCTGAGCGATCTGCCGGCGGACAAGGTGCTGTTGATCGTGAGCGGCTCCCAAGGAGAGCCGCGAGCCGCCATGACCCGGGTCGCCTCGCGCAACCACCCCTCGGTCGCGCTCGATCCGGGCGACGTGGTGATCTATTCCTCGAAGATGATCCCGGGGAACGAGCGCAAGATTCAGGCGGTGCAGAACGACCTGGTGCGCCAGGGCGTGCGGGTGGTGACCGATAAGGAGCGGGCGGTGCACGCTTCCGGCCACCCCACGCGGCCCGAGCTCGCGCGCATGTACGGCTGGCTCAAGCCACAAATGATGGTGCCGATCCACGGCGACACGCGCCACTTGCAGGAGCACGGGGCGTTTGCCGTGGCGCACGGGATTGCCCGCACGCTCGTGGTCGAGAGCGGCACCATGCTGCGCTTCGGCGCCGAGGGACCGGAAATCGTCGACCATGTGCCGTCCGGTCGCATGGCGGTGGACGGTCTCGACTTCGTCAACCCCGACGGCGAGATCGTGCGTGCGCGGCGGCGGCTGATGGAGCACGGCTCCGCCTTCGTGGTGGTAGTGCTGGATGCCCGCGGCCGACTCAAGGGAATACCGCGCCTTTCTTCCCACGGCGTGATCGAAGCGGAAGATACCGAGGCGCGGGACGCGATCCTCGCGGCCATCGTCCGGGAGATCAAGGCCCTGCCTGCGTTTGTCCTGGAGGACGACGACCACATCCGGGAAGCCGCCACCCGCGCGTTGCGCAAGACCCTGAAGGCGTTGCGCGACAAGCGCCCGGTGGTGGATGTCCAGATCATCCGGATATAGAAAATGCGGGAGGCGGCCCCGCCCGGACCGCGCAGGAGCGAAGCGATGATCGGTCGGCTCAACCATGTCGCGATCGCCGTGCCCGATCTGGCGGCGGCGAGCCGCAGCTACGCCGAGGTGCTGGGCGCACAAGTATCCGCGTCCCAGGCGATGCCCGAGCATGGCGTGACGGTGGTGTTTGTCACCTTGCCCAATACCAAGATCGAGCTGCTCCACCCGCTCGGCCCGGACTCCCCCTTGCGCGGATTTCTCGGCAAGAATCCCGCCGGCGGCATCCACCATGTCTGCTACGAGGTGGCGGACATCCTCGCCGCCCGGGACCGGCTGAAGGGCCAGGGCGCTCGAGTACTGGGTGATGGCGAGCCGAAGATCGGCGCCCACGGCAAGCCGGTGCTGTTCCTGCATCCCAAGGACTTTTGCGGCACCCTGATCGAGCTGGAACAGGCCTGACCTCCATGGGCTGGATTACCGCCCTCGGCATCTTCGGCATCCTATGGTGGATGGTGTTCTTCGTGGCCCTGCCCTTTGGCGCGACCCGGCCCGAGGCGTCGCAGCCGGGCACGGTCGAGAGCGCGCCGGATAGGCCGCGCATTTGGCTGAAGGCAGGAATCACCACGGCGATCACAGTCGTCCTGATGGCGCTGCTGCAGGTGGCGGTCAGCCGAGGCTGGCTCGACTTCTGGAGCATCGTCGGAGCTCGACCGTGAGCTATTGCCAGGTCGCGCCCGGGCATCCCTGGCACGGTCCCTATCACGACCACGAATATGGCTTCCCCATCGCCGAGGACGCGCGCCTGTTCGAGCGCCTGGTGCTCGAAATCAACCAGGCGGGGCTCTCGTGGCTGACGATCCTCAAGAAGCGCGCCGCCTTCGCCGTGGCCTTTCGCGACTTCGACGTGGCAACCGTGGCGGCGTTCGACGAGGCCGATGTGGCGCGGCTCCTGACCGATGCCGGGATCATCCGCAACCGGCTCAAGGTCGCCGCCGTGATCGAGAACGCGCGCCGGATCGAAGCGATACGCCGGGAGCAAGGCTCGTTCAAGGCGTGGCTGGACGCGGCCCACCCGCTGACGCTGGATGAGTGGACCCGCCTGTTCCGCCGCACCTTCCGTTTCACCGGCGGCGAGATCGTGCGCGAATTCCTGGTCTCGACCGGCTATCTGCCGGGGGCGCACGACGCGGATTGTCCGGTCTACACCCGCGCGCTCGCCGCGGCGCCGCCATGGCACGCGAGCAAAGAATAAGGACCGGCGCTGCCGGTCCCTCGCGAGTGATTTTTTTGCCCCCTGACTCAGCGCGTTGCCGGTACACCGGTTGCGCCGACCTCTTGGGACTTTCCTCCCCAACCCGGGCCGTGCATGGAATGCGACGGAATAGCAGGTCAGTGTTCGTTATGTTTTTGGACCTATAACCTTAAGTGATCCGTAGTCTTTCGTCATCGAGAATCTGCGCATGGCATTGAAATCGGTACCGGAACGGCTGGAGGCACGGCACGGGTCGGTCGGGCCGTCGGCTCTGGGGATAAGCGCGAAGGTGTTTTCGTGCTTTCTCTCGTTGGTAATCCTGGTAGCTGCAGTACCCGTACTGGCTGAACAACCCTTCGTCCGCGTCACCCGCGCGGATTGTGACCAGATTCTCCGTCACGAACCGGCGGCGGACGTGGCCTATCGCCCCGGCGTGGACGCTTCGGGACAGGCGGTCGTGCCGGCGGACCTACCCGGGGACCGCGGACGCCTTGACATCGACCCCGGTGCCGTTCGCATTCCGATCACGCGCCCCTTGCGCCAGTTTTTCGGGGGGTGCCGGGCAATACCGCCCAGTTCGAGACCCGCGGCGCGCGGATCGCCCCGTTCGCCGCCGAGGCGGAGATCGGCGTGATCACCTTGCGTGAGGGGCGCGCCTACTTCAACGACCAACCGCTCGCCGACCCCGCCGCCCATGCCATCGCCCAGGCCTGTCTCCGCCTGATCCCGCCGCGCTGACGACCGCCCGAGTTGCAGAAAGCGGGCCGGGGGGTGACAATCGCGCCCGCTCCGGCAGGACAGCGTATTTCAGGGGACGGCATGAAGGTCGCGCTGCTGCAAGTCAATTCCCAGGACGACAAGGCCGAGAACCTGCGCCAGGTGGAGCGGCTGTTCCGCGCCGCGGTCGCCGCCGAGCAGCCGGACATGGTGGCCCTGCCCGAGGTGTTCACCTTCATCGGCGGCGGGCGTGAGACCCGCGAAGCCGCCGCGGAAACGTTCCCCGATGGACTTGCCTATGGCCTGCTGCGATCGCTTGCCGCCGAGCACCGCGTGTTCGTGCACGGCGGCAGCATGTTCGAGCGCGAGGGCGAGCGGCTCTACAACACCACGGTCGCCTTCGATCGCGGCGGTAAGGAGATCGCCCGCTACCGCAAGATCCACCTGTTCGACGTGACCGTGCCGGGGGGCCGCGAATACAAGGAGTCGGCGGCGGTCGGCCGCGGCGACGAGATCGTCACCTACGAGGCCGAAGGCGCCCGCATCGGGTGCACCATCTGCTACGACATCCGCTTCCCTGAGCTCTACGTTCAGCTGATGAAGGCCGGGACGGAGGTGATCATGATCCCCGCCGCCTTCACCTTGCAGACCGGCAAGGACCATTGGGAGGTGCTGTGCCGCGCCCGCGCCATCGAGACCCAGAGCTATGTCGTCGCTCCCGGCCAGATCGGCAGCCACCGCGAGGGCAATGGCACCCGCGACTGTTATGGCCACTCGCTCGTGGTCGATCCCTGGGGCCACGTCATCGCCAAGGCGCGCGACGAGGTGGGCTTCGTCGCTGCCCGTCTCGACCTGGACTATCTGCGCAAGGTGCGGCGCATGCTGCCCTCGTTCGCCCACCACGTGCTGTAGCACGGCGGCGCTCTGAAAAAACTCCAAGAGAAGGAATATTCATGCGTCTTTCCGAATACTTCCTGCCGGTTCTTCGGGAAAATCCGCAGGAAGCGCAGATCGTTTCTCACCGGCTGATGCTGCGGGCCGGCATGGTGCGCCAGTCGAGCGCCGGGATCTATTCCTGGTTGCCCTTGGGTACCAGGGTGTTGCTGCGGATCGCCCAGGTAGTGCGCGAGGAAATGGACGCCGCCGGCTGCCAGGAAGTCCTGATGCCGACCATTCAGCCGGCGGAGCTCTGGCGCCAAAGCGGTCGCTATGACGGCTATGGCAAGGAAATGCTGCGTTTTCGTGACCGCCACGACCGCGAGATGCTCTACGGCCCAACCAACGAAGAACAGATCACCGAGATCTTCCGCGACTCGGTGAAGTCCTACCGCGATCTGCCGAAGAACCTCTACCACATCCAGTGGAAGTTCCGGGACGAGGTCCGGCCGCGCTTCGGGGTCATGCGCGGGCGCGAGTTCTTGATGAAGGATGGTTATTCTTTCGATTGGGATTATGTCGGCGCGAAAAAGTCTTACGACAATATGTTCCTGGCGTACCTGAAGACGTTTGCGCGTCTCGGCCTGGTGGCGATTCCCATGCGCGCGGACACCGGTCAGATCGGCGGCGACCTCAGCCACGAGTTCCAGATTCTGGCCGAGACCGGCGAGAGCGAGGTCTTCTACGACTTGGCCTTCGACTCGCTCCGAGCCGCCCCGCATCCCGACATGGTGGCCGAACTGCAATCGATCTATGCGGCGACTGAGGAGAAGCACGACCCCGCGTCGTGCCCGGTCGCGCCCGAGCGCCTGCGCCGTGCCCGCGGCATCGAGATCGGCCACATTTTCTACTTCGGCACCAAGTACTCGGCGGCCCTGGGGGCGATCGTGACCGGGCCGGACGGCGAACAGCGGCCGGTTGAGTCCGGATCCTACGGCATCGGCGTCTCGCGGCTGGTCGGCGCGATCATCGAGGCCAGCCACGATGCCAACGGCATCATCTGGCCGGACTCGGTCGCGCCGTTCAAGGTCGGCCTGATCAACCTCAAGGCGGGAGACGCGGCGTGCGACCGTGCCTGCGGCGAGATGGAGGCAGCCCTGACCCGGGCGGCGGTCTCCGTGCTCCACGACGACCGCGACGAACGGGCCGGCGCCAAGTTCGCGACCATGGATCTGATCGGGCTGCCCTGGCAGGTGATCATCGGGCCCAAGGCCGCCCAGGCCGGACGGGTCGAGCTCAAGCACCGCAAGACCGGCGAGCGTCAGGAATTATCGCCCGAGGCGGCGCTGCAACGGCTCGCCGGCTAGCGGATGTTCGGCGCCGTCGAGCGGATGGTGGCGGCGCGCTACTTGCGCGCACGTCGGCGGGAAGGGTTCATCTCCGTCATCGCCTGGTTCTCGTTCCTGGGGATCGCGCTCGGGGTGGCGACGCTGATCATCGTGCTGGCGGTAATGAACGGTTTCCGCCACGAGCTCCTGACCCGCATCCTCGGCATCAACGGCCACGTCATGGTGGTCGGCGGCGGCGCGCTCGCCGAGTTCGATGCGGTTGCGGAGCGCACACGCCGGGTGAGCGGGGTCGTCTCGGTGATTCCGGTGATCGAGGGGCAGGTGATGGTGACCGCGCGCGAAGTGGCGGCGGGCGCCATCGTGCGCGGCATCCGCCCCGCCGACCTGATGGCCAGGGCGCTGATCGCCGACAATATCCGCGCCGGATCGCTCGCCGCATTGGCCAGTGGTGACGGGGTCGTCATCGGCACCCGCATGGCGCGGCGCTTCGGCGTCGGCGTCGGCGACCAGATCACCTTGATTGCGCCCCAGGGTAGTACCACCGCCCTCGGCACCGTGCCCCGGCTACGGGCTTATGCCGTGGTGGCCATATTCGAGATCGGCATGTCGGAGTACGACGCCAATTTCATCTTTATGCCGTTCGAGGCGGCCCAGGTGTTCTTCCGCCTGAAGGAGCGAGCCAGCTTTCTCGAAGTCATGGTCGCGGAGCCGACGCGCCTCCACCCGGTTCGCGAGGACATCGCGCGCGCCCTGCCGCCAGAGACCACCGTGCTCGACTGGCAGCAGACCAACGCTAATTTCTTCGGCGCGATCCAGGTCGAGCGCAACGTCATGTTCCTGATCCTGACCCTGATCATCCTGGTGGCCGCGTTCAACATCGTTTCCAGCCTGATCATGCTGGTGAAGGACAAGGGGCGCGATATCGCCATCCTGCGCACCATGGGCGCGACGCGGGGCGCGATCATGCGCGTGTTCTTCATGAATGGTGCGGCGATCGGCGTGGCGGGAACCGTGGCGGGCTTCGCGCTCGGGCTCGGCTTTTCCTTGAACATCGAGGCGGTCCGGCGTTTTCTGGAGCGCTTCACCGATACCGATCTGTTTTCGGCGGAGATCTATTTCCTCTCCCGCCTGCCGGCGCGGGTCGAGGTGGAAGACGTGGCCGCCGTGGTGCTGATTGCGCTCGTGCTCTCGTTGCTGGCGACGATCTACCCGGCATGGCGGGCAGCGACGCTCGATCCGGTCGAGGCGCTGCGTTACGAATGACCACACCCCTCCCGGTGCTCGCCCTCGAAGACGTACGGCGCGGCTTCCGCGAAGGCGCGGCGCGGCTCGAAGTCCTGCGCGGGGCGACGGTCGCGGTCGCCGCCGGCGAGATGGTCGCACTGGTCGGCCCGTCGGGCGCCGGCAAGTCGACCCTGTTGCAGGTCGCGGGCCTGCTGGAGCAGGCCGATGCCGGCGAGGTGCGCATAGCCGGCCAGGCTTGCGCGGGGCTCGCGGAGGGCGAGCGCACCCGCGTGCGCCGCGAGCGGCTCGGTTTCGTGTACCAGTTCCATCACCTGTTGCCGGAATTCTCCGCGGCCGAGAATGTCATGTTGCCGCAGATGATCGGGGGGCGCAGCCGAGCCGCGGCTGCGGCTCGGGCGAGCGAGCTCTTGCAGCGGCTTGGCCTAGGCGCACGGCTCTCCCACCGGCCCGCCGAGCTCTCGGGTGGCGAGCAGCAGCGGGTCGCCATCGCCCGCGCGATCGCCAACGAGCCGCTCCTGGTCCTGGCCGACGAGCCGACCGGCAATCTCGACCAGGAGACCGCGCAGGAGGTGTTCGCGCTGCTGCGGGAATTGCAGCGCGAACGACGCTTCGCCGCCCTGGTTGCCACCCACAACCCCGACCTCGCCGCCGCCATGGACCGCACCGTCCGCCTCCAGGCCGGCGTCCTGGTCGAGACGACGGGATCCAATGATTGACCGCACCCGCGAATCGCGACGCCATGGTTAGCATCGCCCGCGTCGGCGCGGCGGAGACCGGTCGCCACACCATGTCGCACGCCGATTTCGTCCATTTGCGTGTCCATACCGCGTTCTCGCTCTCGGAGGGCGCGATCAAGATCGACGAGCTGGTCGCGCTGTGTTGCCGCGAAGCAATGCCGGCGGTCGCCATCACCGATACCGGCAACCTGTTCGGCGTGCTCGAGTTCAGCCAGGCCTGCAAGGGGCGGGGCGTGCAGCCGATCGTCGGCTGCCAGATTGCCGTGGCCGAGACCGTGGGCGCGCCGCGCAGCCCGCGCCAATCCTTCGATTCCCTGGTTCTGCTGTGCCAGGACGAGACCGGCTATGGCAATCTCGTGGGCTTGGTGAGCCGCTCGTTCCTCGGCATCGGGCCGGGTGATCCGCCGCATGTGAGCCATGCCGACCTGGCCGACCATGCCGCCGGGCTGATCGCGCTGACCGGCGGGCCGTCGGGGCCGATCAACCGGCCTCTGGTCCAGGGTCAGGGGGATGCGGCCGACGCTTGCCTCCGCCGACTCGCGGAAATTTTCCCGGGGCGGCTCTATGTCGAGCTGCAGCGCCACGGAACCGAGGACGAGGCGGCGGCCGAGGCGGGCCTGCTCGATCTCGCCGATCGGCACGGCCTGCCGCTGGTGGCCACCAACGAGGTCTTCTTCGCCGATCCAACCATGTACCAGGCCCATGACGCCCTGATCTGCATCGCCGAGGGCAGCTATGTCAGCCAAAGCGACCGCCGGCGGCTGACACCGGAGCACGGATTCCGCTCGGCCGGCGAAATGCGCGCGCTGTTCGCCGATGTGCCGGAGGCGGTCGATAACACGCTGGTGATCGCGGCACGCTGCGCCTTCATGGTCGAAGGCCGGGCACCGATCCTGCCGCCCTACGACCCCACGGGAAAAGCGGACGAGGCGGAGGCGTTGCGGCGGCTTGCGCGCATGGGACTCCAGCAGCGGCTCGCCGCGGCGGCGATCGGCGAGGATGCCGCCGCCCCCTACCACGAGCGGCTGGCGTTCGAGCTGGATGTAATCATCTCCATGCGCTACGCCGGCTACTTCCTGATCGTTGCGGATTTCGTGCAATGGGCGAAGGGGCAGGGGATACCGGTCGGACCCGGCCGCGGCTCAGGCGCCGGCTCGGTGGTCGCCTGGGTGCTTCTGATCACCGACCTCGATCCCATCCGCCACGGGCTGCTGTTCGAGCGGTTCTTGAACCCTGAGCGGATCTCCATGCCGGATTTCGACATCGACTTCTGCCAGGACCGCCGCGACGAGGTGATCGGGTACGTGCAGCGCCGCTATGGCGCGGATCGGGTCGCCCAGATCATCACCTTCGGCAAGCTCAATGCCAGGGCGGCGCTGCGCGACGTGGGGCGCGTCCTCGAGATGCCCTACGGGCAAGTGGACCGCCTGTGCAAGCTGGTGCCGAATAATCCCGCCAACCCGGTCAGCCTGGAAGAGGCCATCGCCGGCGAGCCGCAGCTGCAAAAGGCGCGCACCGACGACGAGGCGGTCGCCACCCTGCTCGACATCGCGCTGCGCCTGGAGGGGCTCTACCGCCACGCCTCCACCCACGCCGCGGGCGTGGTGATCGGCGACCGCCCGTTGCAGGAGCTGGTGCCGCTCTACCGCGACCCACGTTCGGCCATGCCCGTGACTCAGTTCTCCATGAAGGACGTGGAGAAGGCGGGCCTGGTGAAGTTCGATTTCCTCGGCCTCAAGACCTTGACGATGCTGCGCCGGTGCGAGGGGCTGCTGGCGGCCCGCGACGTGCGGCTGGATCTCCTGCACCTGCCGCTCGACGACCGGCCGACCTACGAGATGCTGAGCCGCGGCGACACGGTCGGCGTGTTTCAGATGGAAAGCACCGGCATGCGCGATGCCCTCAGGCGCCTGCGCCCCGACCGGTTCGACGACATCGTGGCCATGGTCGCGCTCTATCGGCCAGGTCCGATGGACAACATTCCCCGGTACATCAATGCCAAGCACGGCGTGGAGCCACCCGACTATCTGCACGAGAAGCTGGTCGGCCTGCTGCGCGAGACTTTCGGCGTCATCATTTACCAGGAACAGGTGATGCAGATTGCCCAGGTGCTGGCCGGCTATACGCTCGGGGCCGCCGACATCCTGCGCCGCGCCATGGGCAAAAAGATCAAGTCGGAGATGGACGCCCAGCGCGAGGTGTTCGTCTCCGGCGCCGTCGCAGCCGGTGTGGGCCGGCCGAAGGCGATCGAGATCTTCAACCTGGTCGACAAGTTCGCCGGCTACGGCTTCAACAAGAGCCACGCCGCCGCCTATGCCCTGATCGCGTTCCAGACCGCCTACCTGAAAGCCAATTTTCCGGTTGAGTTCCTGGCGGCCTCCATGTCGCTCGACCAGCACAACACCGACAAGTTGAGCGTGTTCCGCATCGAGTTGCAGCGCCTCGGCATTCGGCTGATGCCCCCGGACATCAACCGCTCTGGAGTTGATTTCGCGGTCGAGCAGGTGCCAGGCGGAACCCTCGCCATCCGCTACGCCCTGGCCGCGGTGCGCAACGTCGGCGCCCAGGCGATGGCTGCGGTGGTGGCGGAGCGGGCGACCGCCGGTCCCTTCCGGAGCGTGGCGGATCTGATCCGCCGCACCGCCAAGGGTGCCCTCAATCGGCGGCAACTCGAGAACCTGGCGCAGGCGGGGGCGTTCGACGACCTGCACGGCAACCGGCGGCAAGTGGTCGAGGCGGTCGACGCCCTGGTGCGGCTCGGCCAAGGTCCGCCGGCTGACTCCAGCCAGGCGTCGCTATTCGGGGATGCACCCAGCGCGGCGTCCGACCCGCCGCTGCCGGCGATCGCGGATTGGTCGCCCATGGAACGGCTAAGCCGTGAGCGCGATGCCCTCGGCTTCTACCTGTCGGCCCATCCCCTCGACGCCTATGGCGATCTGTCGCGCTTCGGCGTGACCCCGGCGGCGGACGTCATTTCCGGTGCTCACAGAATGGGCGGCGAGGCGGTGGTCCTGGCCGGGACCGTGCTCGGCCGGCGCGAGCGCAACTCGGCCCGCGGCCGGTTCGCCTTCATCGAGCTGTCGGATCCGACCGGCACCTTCGAGGTGGTGGCCTTCTCCGAGGTATTCTCTGTGGCGCGCGATTTGTTGGAATCCGGCCGCCCGCTCCGCATCACCGCCTCGGTGCGTCAGGACGGAGATTCCGTCAAGCTGATGGCGCAGGCGATCGAGGCGCTGGACGATGCGCTTCCCAGGGGGCCGTCCATGCTCACCATCTACCTCGATGACCCCAGAGCGGTCGGCAGTCTGCGGGCGCGCTTCGCAGATGTCGGGCGCGGCAAGGGGCGGGTGCGGCTGATCCTGCCGATCGAGCAAGGGCAGGAGGTCGAGATCACCCTCCCCAGCGGCTACGCCATCACGCCGCCAATCCAGGCCGCCATCAAGGCCATTTCCGGCGTCCTCGACGTGCGCGAGGGCGCCGGGTAGCGCGGGCCGCTTCGCTTGCCAAGCGGGGCGAGACCCGCTATCTAGCTGGCCGACAGCTCTCACGCGGGCCCCGACCACCCTTGGGTGGGATGCGGCAGTACCGGTGCGTGGAACCAATCCACGCCATAGGCCCGCGGCGGTACAACCGGAACAGGATCATGCCATGACCATGCCGTCTTTCTCCATGCGCCAATTGCTTGAATCTGGTGCGCATTTCGGCCATCAGACGCGACGCTGGAACCCCAAGATGGAGCCGTATCTGTTCGGCGCCCGCAACGGGGTCCATATCATCGACCTGCAGCAGACGGTGCCGTTGCTGCAGCGTGCGCTGCAAGCGGTCCGGGATATCGTCAGCAACGGCGGGCGGGTGCTGTTCGTCGGCACCAAGCGGCAGGCGCAGCAGCCGATCTCCGACGAGGCGAAGCGCTGTGGCCAGTATTTCGTCAATCACCGCTGGCTCGGCGGCATGCTGACCAACTGGCGCACCATCTCGCTGTCCATCAAGCGGCTGCGCGAGCTCGATGAGCAGCTCGGAGTCGAGAACCTGGGCCTGACCAAGAAGGAACTCCTGCATTTGACCCGCGAGCGCGACAAGCTCGACCGGGCACTCGGCGGCATCAAGGACATGGGCGGGCTGCCGGACATGCTGTTCGTGATCGACACGAACAAGGAGAGCATCGCCATTCTGGAGGCCAACAAACTCGGTGTGCCGGTCGCGGCGATCATCGACAGCAATTCCGATCCGACCGGGATCACCTATCCGATCCCCGGAAACGACGACGCCGTGCGCGCAGTCGGTCTTTATTGCGAGCTGGTGGCTAATGCCGTACTCGAAGGCATCCAGCAGGAGCTGACTGCCTCGGGAGGCGACGCCGGTGCCATGGAGGAAGCGCCCGTGGAGGCGCTGGTTACCGCGGACGAGGTCGCGGAGCCCGCTGCCGCGGTCACGCCCGACTTGCCAGCCGCCACCGCCTGAGCGTCCCGGGGATGATTGCAGTCCGGTCCCGCCCGGGACCGGATACTGGCTGGTAAAGGAATTTCGAGCATGGCTGAGGTCTCGGCCGCCAAGGTCAAGGAACTGCGCGAGCGCACTGGCGCGGGCATGATGGACTGCAAGAAGGCCCTGGCCGAAGTGGCCGGCGAGTTGGAAGCGGCGGTCGACTGGTTGCGCAAGAAGGGATTGGCCGCGGCGCAGAAGAAGGCCGGGCGTGTCGCCGCCGAGGGGCTGGTGGCGGCCGCGACCGACGGCCGGCGCGGTGCCATCGTTGAGATCAATTCCGAGACCGATTTCGTCGCCCGCAACGACCGTTTCCAGGCCTATGTACGGAAGGTGGCGACGATCGCCCTTGGCGCCGGCGGCAACACCGAGAAGCTCAAGAAGCTGCCGTTTGAGAGCGCCAAGACCGTGAGCGACGCGGCGAACGACCTGATCGCCGCAATCGGCGAAAATGTCCAGGTGCGGCGTACCGCTGCGCTGGAAGTCGGCGAGGGCGTGGTCGTCAGCTATATCCACAACAGCCTCGCGCCCGGCATGGGCAAGATCGCGACCTTGGTGGCACTGAAGTCCGCGGGCGACGCCGGGAGGCTCGCTGCCCTCGGCCGGCAGCTCGCCATGCACGTGGCGGCGGCCCGGCCGGAGGCAGTCGACGTCGGTGGCCTGGACGCGGCGGCGGTCGAGCGTGAGCGCGCGGTGCTCTCGGACCAGGCGCGTGCCAGCGGCAAGGCCGAGGAAATAATCCAAAAGATGGTCGAGGGGCGGCTCCGCAAGTACTACGAGGAAGTGGTACTGCTGCAGCAGGTGTTCGTCGTCGACGGCGCGACCAAGATCGGCAAGGTGGTCGAGCAGGCGGCCAAGGAGATGGGCGCGCCCGTCACCATCACCGGCTTCGCCCGCTTTGCCCTGGGCGAGGGAATCGAGAAGGTCGAAAAGGACTTCGCGGCGGAGGTTGCGGCGCAGATCAAGGGTTAGTGGACCCCCGGTCAGGCGCCGGGGCACGCGGCGGGCGAGGGGGCGTGTCACGACCGACATTCGCTACAAGCGGGTACTTCTCAAGCTGTCCGGCGAGGCCCTGATGGGCCGCGGGTCCTATGGGCTCGACCCGGAGATGCTGGATCGCCTGGCCCAGGAGATCGGCGCCGTGCACCAGCGGGGCGTCCAGATCTGCCTGGTGATCGGCGGCGGCAATATCTTCCGCGGCACCAGCGGCGCCGGCTCGGGCATCAACCGGGCGACCGCCGACTACATGGGCATGCTGGCAACCGTGATGAACGCGCTCGCCTTGCAGAGTGCGCTGGAGCGGCGCGGGCATCAGACCCGGGTGCTGTCGGCGATCACCATGGCGGCGGTCGCCGAACCCTACATCCGGCGGCGCGCGATCCGGCACTTGGAGAAGAACCGGATCGTCATCTTCGCCGCCGGTACTGGTAATCCGTTCTTCAGCACCGACACGGCCGCCGCGCTCCGCGCCGCGGAAATGGATTGCAACCTGTTGCTGAAGGCGACCAAGGTAGATGGTGTCTACTCGGCGGATCCGATCACCACGCCGGGCGCGCGCCGCTACGAACGGCTGGGCTATATGCAGGTACTCGCGAACGATCTCAAGGTGATGGACGCATCCGCCATTTCGTTGGCCCGTGAAAACGGGATACCAATCGTGGTATTTTCCATCTTCCGCGCCGGGGCGTTCGCGGAAGTTCTGGCGGGGCAGGGCCTGTTCACGATCATCACCGATGACGGGCCGGAAGCGGGAGGTGGGCGATGACCGCGGGCGACATCGCCGACCTGCGTCGGCGCATGCAAGGGGCAGTGGACGCATTGCGCAAGGAATTGGTGGGCCTGCGGACAGGGCGCGCCTCGGCAACTCTGCTGGAACCGGTCATGGTCGAAGCGTATGCCGGGGAAATGCCGCTCAGCCAGCTTGGCACCATCGCCGTGGCGGACCCGCGCCTGCTGACCGTGCAGGTGTGGGACAAGTCCTTGGTCAAGGCGGTGGAGAGGGCGATCCGCAATGCCAACCTGGGTCTCAATCCGCAGGCGGACGGGTCGCTGGTGCGGGTGCCGATCCCGGAGCCCAGTCAGGAACGGCGGCAGGAAATGAGCAAGGTCGCCCATCGCTACGCCGAGCAGGCGCGCGTCGCCGCTCGCAACGTCCGGCGCGATGGCATGGAGGCCTTGAAGCGCCAGGAGAAGGCCAAGGAGATCACCCAGGACGAGCACAAGACCCGGGGCGAGGAAGTGCAGAAACTCACCGACAGCACGGTCAGGCAGATCGACGAACTGCTGGCTGCCAAGGAAAAGGACATTCTCCACGTCTAGCATCATGGACGCGGCATCGTCGATCAGGCCCGCGCTGACGCCTCCGGTCCATATTGCCTTGATCATGGATGGCAATGGACGGTGGGCGAAGCGGCGCGGCCTGCCTCGATTTGCCGGGCATCAGCAGGGAGCGGAATCGGTTCGCACGGTGGTGCGATCGTGCCGGGAGCTCGGCATCCGCTTCGTGACCCTCTACGCCTTCTCGTCCGAGAACTGGAAGCGGCCGGCGAGCGAAGTGGACGATCTCATGGGTCTGCTCCGGCTCTACGTGCGCCGCGAGCGGGATGAATTGGTACGCGAGGGTGTCAGGGTTCGCTTCATCGGCGACCGGACCCGGCTGGCACCGGATATCCAGGGTTTGCTGGACGAGGCGGAGCAGCGCACCGCCGGCAACAGCCTTCTGACCGTGTGCATCGCGCTTAACTACGGCAGCCGCTCCGAGATCGTCGATGCGGCCCGGCGCATCGCCCGGCAAGTCGCCGCCGGCCTGCTTGCGCCCGACGCTGTGGACGAGGCGACGTTCCAAGAGGCCCTGGATACCCGCGGTATTCCCGACCCGGACCTGGTGATCCGCACCAGCGGCGAACAACGCCTCAGTAATTTTCTGCTGTGGCAATCGGCCTATGCCGAGTTGATCTTCACACCGACCCTCTGGCCCGACTTCTCGCGCGCCGATCTCGAGCAGGCCATCAGCGAGTACCACCGACGCGAACGCCGCTATGGAACTACGAGTGGCTGATCGATGGTACGGAGACCTGCGGGCGCGACTGCTGTCCAGCATCTTGCTCGCGCCGGTCGCTGTCGCCGCTGTCCTGGCCGGGGGACCGTGGTTCGACCTGATGATCGCCGTCATCGGCATGGTGCTGGTGATGGAATGGCATCGACTCTATCGGCGTGGCCAACGGGACCGGGTATCACTCGGCCTCGAGGGCGGCACCATCGCCGCGGCGATCGCCCTTGGGGCTTTTGGCCGGCCCGTGGCTGCGATCGCCGTGGTTGCCGGTTGTGCCGCGGCCATGGCGCTGGTGTTTCGGCAACAGCCGGCGGGTTTCTGGGGCCCGATCGGCGTCGCCTACGTGTCGATTCCCTGCCTCGCGTTGATCTGGTTGCGGTTGGACCCGGCGTCAGGCACCGCCATTGTGCTGTGGCTTGTGCTCGTGGTATGGGCCACGGACATCGGAGCCTATTTCGTGGGTCGCCTGGTCGGCGGACCCAAACTGTGGGCTGCCATCAGTCCGAGTAAGACCTGGGCGGGCCTGGTGGGGGGTACGGTTGCCGCGGCGGTGGTCGGATTGGTGGTGGCCGGTGCTTTCCAGACTCCGGGAACCGCATGGTTGAGCATGTTGGGAGCGCCGATGGCGGTGGTAGCGCAGGCGGGCGATCTGACCGAGTCGGCTGTTAAGCGGCACTTCGGGGTCAAGGACAGCGGCCACCTGATCCCGGGCCATGGCGGCCTGTTCGATCGGGTCGACGGCCTGTTGTTCGCCGCGACGGCGGTTGCCGTGATCCGCCTCGTCGTCGAACCAGGCGGATGAACCGGTGATGATCGCCAGCCTCGACCCAGAGACCGTGTCGGACCCGCGCAGCATCGCCGTGCTGGGTTCGACCGGCTCGATCGGGCGGAACACGCTGGACCTGGTCCGGCGGCGGCCGTCGGCGTACCGCGTGGTGGCGTTGACGGCCAATCGCAATGTTGATCTCCTGATCCAGCAGGCGCTCGAGGTCCGGCCGACCTTCGCAGCGATTGCCGATGCGACCCTCCATGATCGCCTGGCGGCGGGCCTGGCCGGCACCAACATCGGCATCGGCAGCGGCCCCGGGGCGGTGGTGGATGCCGCGGCACTGCCGGCAGCGTGGGTGATGGCGGCGATAGTCGGTGCAGCCGGGCTGGAGCCGACGTTGAC
>SHWA01000060.1 GCA_009693995.1 Alphaproteobacteria bacterium
CTGCGCGCCGCCGGGAAGTGTCGCCATCAGCCGCACGAGCGGCGGCTGGATTTCCAGCACCACCCGTCCCCCCTTTGCCACCACCAGCGGCACATAGCGGATGAATTGCAGGCTGTCGCCCAAGCCCTGCTCGGCGTGGAGCAGGATCGTCCGGCCCGCGAGGGGCGCCCCGTTCCAGAGCGGCGCCGGCAGCTCGCGCCGCCGACTCTCGGGCAGGCGCCAGCGCCATTCATAGGCAGGGAGCCCCTGCTCCAGCCGCCCGAGAGTGAGGAGCGCGAGGGAGCGGTCCCACTGGGCATCGACATAGTCGGGCCGCGCCGCGATCGCCGCCTCGATGTGGACGAGCGCGTCCTGGTAGCGCGCCTGGTCGCGGAACACGAGCCCGAGATTGTAGGTCGCCTCGACATAGTCCGGCTTGAGGGCGAGCGCCGCCCGGTGCTCGACCTCGGCCTCGCCGAACCGCCCGAGCGCGCGGAGCGCGTTGCCGAGGTTGGAGTGGGCGCCGGCGTTGTTCGGATTGAGCGCGAGCGCCCGCCGATAGGCGGCGACCGCCGCCTCGATCCGCCCGATCGCCCTGAGCGCGACACCGAGATTGTTGCAGGCATCGGCGTGATCGGGATCGAGGCGGAGCGCGTCGCGGTAACAGCGTACCGCCGTGGCGTGGTCCTGCTTCTGGTGGGCGCGGAGGCCCGCGCGAAAGAGCGGCAGCGCGGCGGCGCGGCTGCCGGCGGAGCGGCGGGCGCGCGCGCCAAGCGACGCCTCAGGCGGCCTTCTTCAGATAGACGCGCACCAGTTCCTCGGCGATCTGCACCGCGTTCAGCGCCGCGCCCTTGCGCAGGTTGTCGGAGACGATCCAGAGCGAGAGGCCGTTCGGCACCGTCGGGTCCTTGCGGATACGGCTGACATAGATCGCGTCCTCGCCGACGCACTCGACCGGCGTCACGAAGCCCCGCTCGCCGCGGTCGTCGACCACCTCGACCCCTGGCGCCTTGCGCAGGGCGGCGCGCGCCTGCTCGACCGTGATCGGCCTGGCGAACTCGACGTTGACGGCCTCGGAATGGCCGACGAAGACCGGCACGCGCACGCAGGTCGCCACCACCTGGATGTCGGGGTCGAGAATCTTGCGCGTCTCGACCGCCATCTTCCACTCTTCCCTGGTGAAGCCGTCGGGCATGAACGCATCGATCTGGGGGATCACGTTGAAGGCGATGCGCTTGGTGAACTGCTGCGGCGGCACGTCCTGGTGGACGTAGAGCGCCTTGGTCTGGGCGAACAGCTCGTCCATCGCCTCCTTGCCGGCGCCGGAGACCGACTGATAGGTGGCGACCACCACGCGCTCGATGGTGGCGAGGTCGTGGAGCGGCTTCAAGGCGACCACCATCTGGATGGTCGAGCAGTTGGGATTGGCGATGATGCCGCGCTTGCGGTAGTCGGCGATGCGGTGGCCGTTCACCTCGGGCACCACGAGCGGCACGTCCGGTGTCATGCGGAACTGGGAGGTGTTGTCGATCACCACGCACCCCTTCGCCGCCGCGCGCGGCGCGAACACCTTCGAGACCGCCGCCCCCGGCGAGAAGAGTGCGATGTCGTAGCCCGTGAAGTCGAAGGTCTCGAGGTTCTGCACCTTGAGAATGCGCTCATCGCCGAACGAGAGTTCCCGGCCGGTGGACGTCGGCGAGGCCACGGCGGCCACCTCGGCCACCGGAAAGCCCCGCTCGGCGAGGACCTTCAGCATCTCCTGGCCGACCGCACCGGTCGCGCCGACCACGGCCACACGATAGGTCATGGCGGTGTCCCCTCCTTGCCGGGGTTGTTGGTGCGCACAGATATCGCCCCGGACCGCCTGCTTGGCAAGCGGCCGCTGGCCTCACGCCAGCTTTTCGAGCTCGCGCAGTACCGCGTCGCCCATGACGCGGGTCGAGACCCGGGCCATGCCCGGCTGCATGATGTCGGCGGTGCGCATGCCCCCCGCCAGCACCCGCTCGATCGCCTTCTCGATCAGCTCGGCCTCGGCGCCCTGGTCGAAGGAGTAGCGCAGCATCATGGCGTAGGAGAGCAGGCTGGCGAGCGGGTTGGCGAGGTCCTTGCCGGCGATGTCGGGGGCGCTGCCGTGCACCGGCTCGTAGAGGCCGCGGCGGAAGCCGCTCGGGTCGGGCGCGCCCAGCGAGGCCGAGGGCAGCATGCCGAGGGATCCGGTCAGCATCGCCGCCACGTCGGAGAGGATGTCGCCGAACAGGTTGGTGGTGACGATCACGTCGAACTGCTTGGGCTGGCGCACCAACTGCATCGCCGCGTTGTCGGCGTACATGTGGTGCAGCTCGATGTCGGTGAACCGCTCGTCGCGGAGCTTCTGCACCTCCTCGCGCCAGAGCACGCCCGATTCCATCACGTTCGCCTTCTCGACCGAGTGCACGCGCTTGCCGCGCTTGCGCGCCAGCTCGAAGGCGACCGCGGCGACGCGGCGGATCTCGGCGGTGGTGTAGACCTCGGTGTTGACGCCGCGGCGGCTGCCGTCGGGCAGGGTCTCGATGCCGCGCGGCTCGCCGAAGTAGATGCCCCCAGTCAGCTCGCGCACGATCATGATGTCGAGGCCGGAGACCAGCTCGGTCTTGAGCGTGGAGGCGCCAGCGAGCGCGGGGAAGCAGATCGCCGGGCGCAGGTTGGCGAACAGCTCGAGCCCCTTGCGCAGGCCGAGCAGGCCGCGCTCGGGCTTGAGTGCGAAATCGAGATTGTCCCACTTCGGCCCGCCGACCGCGCCGAAGAGAACCGCATCCGAGGCCAGCGCCGCCTCCTGCGTCGCCTCGGGAAAGGGCGAGCCGGTGGTGTCATAGGCGATGCCGCCGACCAGGCCTTCGCTCACGTCGAAGCCGAGGCCGCGCTTGCGCATGCCCCAGTCCATCGCGCGCCGTACCTGGCGCATCACCTCGGGTCCGATGCCGTCGCCCGGCAGGATCAGCACCTTGCGATTTGCGCCCATGCAGGTTTCCTTCCGCGCGACTGCCCGCCGTTACCGTGGTTCTCGGGTGGTCAGGGGGTGGTGCCGTAGAGCCAGGGCTGAGCCGCCCTCTGGCGCCCCTCGAAGTCTTGGATCGGGGCCGCCTTTTGCAGGGTCAGGCCGATGTCGTCGAGCCCCTCCAGCAGGCAGCGCTTGCGGAAGGAGTCGACGGTGAACGAGACCTTGCTGCCGTCGGGCCGGGTGATGGTCCCGGCCGCCAGGTCGATGGTCAGGGTCGCGTTCGCGCCCTTGCCCGCGTCCTGCATCAGGGCCAGGGTCTCGGCCTTCGGCAGGGTGATGGGCAGAATGCCGTTCTTGAAGCAGTTGTTGTAGAAGATCTCGGCGAAGGAAGGCGCGATCACGCACCGGATGCCGAAGTCGAGCAGCGCCCAGGGCGCGTGCTCGCGGCTGGAACCGCAGCCGAAATTGTCGTAGGCGATCAGGATCGTGGCCTTGCGATAGGCCGGCTGGTTGAGGACGAAGTCGGCAATCTCCTTGCCGCTCTGTTCCCGCCTGAGCTCGTCGAACAGATACTGGCCGAGGCCGGTCCGCAGAATCGTCTTCAGGTACTGCTTGGGGATGATCATGTCGGTATCGACATTGACCATCGGCAGGGGCGCCGCCACGCCCGTGAGTGTGGTGAACCTCTGCACGCCGCCCTCCTAGCGCAGGTACTCGCGCACGTCGGCGAATCTCCCGGCGATTGCCGCCGCCGCCGCCATCTCCGGGCTCATCAGGTGGGTGCGCCCGCCGCGGCCCTGGCGCCCCTCGAAGTTGCGGTTGGAGGTGGCGGCGCAGCGCTCGCCCGGCTCCAGCCGGTCGTCGTTCATGGCCAGGCACATGGAGCAGCCCGGCTCGCGCCACTCGAACCCGGCGTCCAGGAAGATGCGGTCGAGGCCCTCGGCCTCGGCCTGTTCCTTCACCAGGCCCGACCCCGGCACCACCATGGCGCCGACATGGGCCGCCACCTTGCGCCCGGCGACCACGGCGGCGGCGGCGCGCAGGTCTTCAATCCGACCGTTGGTGCAACTGCCGATGAACACCCGGTCGATCTTGACGTCCATCAGCCGCCGGCCCGGCTGCAACCCCATGTAGTCGAGGGCGCGCGCCATTTTGGCGCGCTTGCCCGCATCCGCCTCGGCGGCTGGATCGGGCACGATCCCGGTCACCGGGAGGACGTCCTGCGGGCTGGTGCCCCAGGTGATCTGCGGCGCGACGGCGGCGGCATCCAGCGTAACAGTCACGTCGTAGCGGGCGCCGGGATCGGAGGGGAGCTTGCGCCAGGCGGCGACCGCTGCCTCCCAGGTCGCGCCCTTGGGTGAATAGGGTCGGCCGCGCAGGAACGCAAATGTGGTCTCGTCGGGGGCCACCAGCCCGGCCCGCGCGCCCGCCTCGATCGACATGTTGCAGAGCGTCATGCGCCCCTCCATGGAGAGGTCGCGCACCGCCTGGCCGGCGTACTCGATCACATGGCCAGTGCCGCCGGCGGTGCCGATGCGGCCGATGATGGCGAGGATCAGGTCCTTGGCGGTAACGCCCCGGCCACAGTCGCCGCCGACCTCGATCAGCAGGTTCTTGGAGCGGCTCTGGATCAGGGTCTGGGTCGCCAGCACGTGCTCGACCTCGGAGGTGCCGATGCCGAATGCAAGCGCCCCGAAGGCGCCGTGGGTCGCGGTGTGGCTGTCACCGCAGACGATGGTGGTGCCGGGCTGGGTCAGGCCCTGCTCGGGCCCGACCACATGGACGATGCCGTTGCGCACGTCGGACATGGGGAAATAGGTGATGCCGAACTCGCGGCAGTTCTCGGCCAGGGTGTCGACCTGGATGCGCGAGGTCTCGTCCTTGATGCCGCCGCTGCGGTCGGTGGTCGGCACGTTGTGGTCGGCGACGGCCAGCGTCGCATCGGGCCGCCGCACCCGGCGGCCGGCGAGGCGTAGGCCCTCGAACGCTTGGGGGCTGGTCACCTCGTGCACCAGGTGGCGGTCAATGTAGATCAGACAGGTGCCATCGGGCTGCGCATCCACCAGATGGCTTTCCCAGATCTTGTCGTAGAGAGTGCGCGGCGTGCTCATGGCGCTTCTCGCGGGCAGATCAGAAACCGGGGGGCGGCGGCTTACTCGGCTGCCGGCTCGGGCGCGGCGGTCTCGGGCACCGCGGTCTCTCGCACCTTGACGACCCGCTCCTCGCGGCGCTCGCGGATGCGCGCCTTCTTGCCCGTGCGCCCGCGCAGGTAATAGAGCTTGGCGCGGCGCACATCACCGCGGCGCACCACTTCGATGCCGGCGACATGGGGCGAGTATAGCGGAAATACGCGCTCCACGCCCTCGCCGTAGGAGATCTTGCGCACCGTGAAGGAGGACGCGAAGCCGCTGTTGCGCCGCGCGATGCACACGCCTTCGAACACCTGGATGCGCTCGCGCGTGCCCTCGATCACCTTGACGTTCACGCGCAGCGTATCGCCGGGCTGAAAGTCCGGCACCGGGCGGGCTGCCGCTGCCTTGGCGATCTGCTCTTTTTCCAGATCCTGCACGATATTCATGGCCGTCACCTTTCGTTATGCGTCGCTCAGGCGCCGCGGCGCCGTTCCAGATAGCGGGCCCAGAGATCCGGACGCCGCTCGCGCGTGGTCGCTTCCGCCGCCGCCAGGCGCCAGGCGCGAATACGCTCATGATGGCCTGAGAGCAGCACGTCCGGCACCCGCCGCCCGCACCATTCCTGCGGCCGGGTGAACTGGGGATATTCCAGCAGGCCGCTCTCGTGGCTCTCCTCCGCTAGGGATTCGGGCGCACCCAGCACCCCCGGCAGCAGCCGCACGCAGGCGTCGATCAGCACGAACGCCGCCGGCTCGCCGCCCGAGAGGACGTAGTCGCCGACCGAGAGCTCGCGCGCTCCGGTCGCCTCGAGTGCGCGCTGATCGATGCCTTCGAAGCGGCCGCAGATCAGGATCACGCCCGGCCCTGCGCTCAGCCTGCGCACCTCGCCCTGGTCGAGCAGCCGGCCGCGTGCCGAGAGGCAGACCAGGGCGAGCCCCGCTGCATCCTCGGTTGCCTTGGCGACCGCCGCCACCACTACGTCGGGTCGTATGACCATGCCGCTGCCGCCGCCGAAGGGTGTGTCGTCCACCGTGCGGTGCCGGTCGGTGGCGAAGTCGCGAATGTCGAGGGTGGTGAGCGACCAGCGCCCCTCGCCGAGCGCCCGACCGGCGAGGGAATGGCCGACCGGCCCCGGAAACATGTCGGGGAAGAGCGTCAGCACCTTGGCCCGCCAGGGCGCGGTAGGCAGAGGGGCGGTCATGGCTCGAGCAGCCCCGCCGGCGGATCGATCACCAGCCGCCCGGCGCCGAGGTCGACCATGGGCACCATCTCGCGCGTGAACGGCACCAGCAACGGCTCGGCGCCCACGCGCGCGATCTCGATCAGGTCGCCGGCGCCAAAATCATGCACCGCCTGCACTTCGCCGAGGCGCGACCCGTCGGGCAACTCGGCGGCGAGGCCGATCAGATCACGGTGATAGAACTCCTCCGGCGCCAGCGCCGGCAGGTGCGCACGTCCGACGTGCAGGTGCACGCCCTTCAGCGCCTCGGCCCGGGTGCGGTCGGTGATGCCTTCGATGGTCGCGATCACGGCGCCTCGGCTGCCGCCCGAGACGCGCAGCAGATAGCGGTTACCGGCGTCGTCCTCGAGCGGCCCGTAGGCGGCAATCGCGGCCGGATCCGCCGTGAAGCTCTTGACCCGCACCTGACCGCGCACGCCATGCGCCGCCACGATCACGCCGAGCAGGGCGCGATCCGCGGTCGTGGAGTGCCTGCGGGTGCCGGTCATGGGCGGGGGTCCTCATCGTCCCTGGGGCGGCGGACCGATCAGGAGCTGGCAACCGGGGCCGCGGCTGCGGCCGCCGCGGTGGCCTTGGCCCGTTCCTGCGCCTTCTTCTTGGGCAGCGCCTTCTCGGGATTGTTGCGCCGCCTCGGCATCGGGATGATCTCGGCCGCTCCCAGCAGCTTGGCGACCCGTTCGCTCGGGAGCGCGCCCTTGGACAGCCAATGCTTGATGCGGTCCACGTCCAGCGTCACCCGCTTCGCCTCGGTCTTGGGCAGCAGCGGGTCGAAGGTTCCGACGCGCTCGATGAAGCGGCCGTCGCGCGAGGAACGGGTGTCGGTGACGATGATGCGGAAGAAGGGACGCTTCTTGGCCCCGGCGCGCGTCATCCTGATCTTGACTGACATGGTGTGGTTTCCTTCGTCTGTCTCTCGCCGCTATTCGCGGCTCTAGCGGAACGTGCCGGGCGGCGTCAGCCCGGGCATGCCGTGGCGCATCAGCCCCTTTTTGCCGAGCTTCTGCACCCGCTTCATCATCATGGTCATCTGCTGGAACTGGTTGATCAGCCGGTTCACGTCCTGCACGGTGGTGCCCGATCCGGACGCGATGCGCCGCCGCCGCGAGGCATTCAGCACCTTCACGTTGCGCCGCTCGCCCTTGGTCATGGAACCGATGATCGCCTGCTGGCGCACCAGGATGGTCTCGTCGATCCCGGCCTCGCCGAGCTGTTTCTTGACCTTGGCGACCCCGGGCAACATCGCCAGCATGCCCCGCATGCCGCCCATCTTGCGCAGCTGCTTCAATTGGTCGGCCATGTCGTCAAGGTCGAAGACGCCCTTCTCGACCTTGCGCGCGAGCTTTTCCGCCTGTTCCCGGTCGACGCCCGCCGCCGCTTTCTCCACCAGCGAGACGACGTCGCCCATGCCGAGGATGCGCGACGCGATGCGGTCGGGATGGAAGGGCTCCAGCGCGTCCAGCCCTTCGCCTACGCCGATCAGCTTGATCGGCCGCCCGGTCACGGCGCGCATGGAGAGCGCAGCGCCACCGCGCCCGTCGCCATCGACCCGGGTCAGCACCACGCCGGTCAGGTCGATCCGCTCCTTGAAGCGACTGGCGACGTTGACCGCGTCCTGTCCGGTCAGGGCATCGACCACCAGCAGGGTCTCGAGGGGACGGGTCGCCTCGGCGATCGCCGCGACCTCGGCCATCAGGCCTTCGTCCACGTGCAGGCGCCCGGCGGTGTCCAGAATCAGCACGTCGTAGCCGGAGAGCCGCGCCGCCTGCAGCGCGCGGCGGGCGATCTCGAGCGGCGACTGGCCGGCGACCACCGGCAGGGTGGCCACGCCGGCCTGGGTGCCGAGCACGGCGAGCTGCTCCTGCGCCGCCGGCCGGTTGACGTCGAGCGAGGCTAGAAGCACCTTCTTGCGCTCGGTCTCGGTCAGGCGCTTGCCGAGCTTGGCCGCGGTCGTGGTCTTGCCCGAGCCCTGCAGGCCGACCAGCATGACCACCACCGGCGGTTCGGCGCCCAGGTCGAGCCCCGATTCATCGGCACCCAAGGTGGCCACCAGGTGGTCGTGGACGATCTTGACCACCAGCTGCCCGGGCGTGACGCTGCGCAAGGTCGCCTCTCCGACGGCGCGCTCACGCACCCCCTTGATGAAGTCCTTGACCACCGGCAGCGCCACGTCGGCCTCGAGCAGGGCGACCCGCACCTCGCGCAGCGCCGCATCGACGTCGGCCTCGCTCAGCGCACCGCGCCCGCGCAGCCGATCGAAGACCTCGCCCAGCCGACTGGTCAGCCTGTCGAACATCGCCCGATCGTGTTGTCGATCCAGATCACAACGGCAGCGCGCGCCGCAGACGGGGCGCCCGCGCCGAGTGGGGCGAAAACTAACGGGGTGCGCCTGCTTCTGCAAGGAGAATCCCCGGCCGCAAAGCCCGCCGCACGGCCGGTTTTGCCACCCCTCGGGTGGGTAGTGCCTCAGTTTGAAATCGCTGCTCTCAGCGGCTCCGCTCGCATCTTCCGCGTCGTCCCTATATGCTCAGAGGTGCGCATAGGAGCGGAGCTAGGATGCCAAAAGGACCAAAGGGCGAGAAGCGCCCCGCCGATGTGATCGGAGCCGCCGTCATGGTGATGAAGATTGCCACAGATGAGATTCAAGATGTCAAGCGCGACCCAGGCAAGGAGTACGCCAGGAAGGGCGGCTTGAAGGGCGGGAAAGCGCGCGCCAAGGTACTTGATCCAGAGCGCCGACAGCAGATCGCGCGAAACGCTGCCAAGGTCCGCTGGAAGGGAGGCTCTTAATGCGGCTTTATCTTAGCTTTAGGCAATCCAACGGATTGGATTAGATCGTCTAACATCCAATCAGGATAGGCAAGTTTACCGTCTGACATTTCTTCGGACGGCGGCACTGAAAAAGGATTTCCTTTTTCGTCCTGCCAAATGTCGTAGCCGCTACTGGTTTTAGCAAGTTTCTGACAGTTTCGCTGGGTAAGTTCGTGCTCAAACTCTTCCGGCGGCATCAGCCGCATCGCCATAGCGGGCTAATCCTGCTTCCCGACTTAAGCGTAAGCGGCTTGAGGCGTATCGTCGCAGAGGACGACGAAATCCCGGCTCTGGAGAGTCTGTTGGCTGCGCGCGGCGCTGCTACGGCCGAGCCATTCATTGAATGTCAAAGCTGATCGCACTTGGCATTCGGCCCCCGTCTGACGCGAAACCAGTTCGCGCAAAACCCCGCCAACGCCGTCATAGACCTGCTTGGGATTCTTTCCAGAAACGTATAGGCCCCTTACGTCGTCAGACGTGCACACATGATAGCCATCAGTGAAGCGGCACTTCACTCGAATCATGAGGTAAACAGTATTTTCCTTTACGTCTACCAAGGTTAGTCCCTTCGTCTCTTTCATCTCCCGCTCCTCTTATATAGTCTTGATATTACAAATAGGTTAAGAGTCGCTTGGTGCGCGCCTGTCAGTCATCCCATTGATAGGAATGGCTAAAAATCGCACCACAGAATCGCAACGGGGCATAGTGTGATTTCGCCGATGTAGAATAAATGCTTGACACTCAAGCAACAAGTTCATATTATATGGGTATGAACAAGCTGTCCCTCGCCAAGCGCGTTCAAATCCTCTCGATGCTCTGCGAAGGATCGTCCATGCGGTCCCTCGCCCGCGTGGTGGACGTGTCGCCGAACACGGTGGACAAGCTCCTGATCGAGGCCGGCAAGGCGTGCGCCACCCTGCATGATGAGAAGGTGCGGAACGTGACCGCGCGGCGTGTGGGGGTCGACGAAATCTGGAGCTTCACTTACGCCAAGCAGCGCAACGTGCCGCTTGCGAAGGCCGCCCCGGAAGGAGCGGGCGATACGTGGACGTGGACGGCGCTCGACAGCGACACGAAGCTACTCATCGGCTATCCGGTCGGCGGGCGCGATGGCGAATACGCCATGGTGTTCATGGACGATCTGCGGGCGCGGCTCGCCAACCGGGTGCAGATCACGTCAGACGGCCACAACGCATACTTGGAAGCGGTCGAAGGCGCGTTCGGTGGCGACGTAGACTATGCGCAGTTGGTGAAGCTCTATGGTGCCGTCCCTGAAACCGCCAAGGGCCGCTACAGTCCGGCGGAGTGCATCGGTGCCCGCAAGACGGTGGTCGAAGGCACCCCCGATCCTCGCCACGTCAGCACCAGTCATGCCGAACGCCAGAATCTCACCATGCGTATGCAGATGCGGCGCTTCACGCGGCTCACCAACGGGTTCTCCAAGAAGTTCGAGAACCACGCGCACATGGTCACGCTCTACACCGTCTGGTACAATCTCGTGCGCATGCGCAAGACGCTGCGCATGACGCCCGCTATGGCCGCTGGGCTTACCGATTGGCTGTGGGCGATGGAGGACATCATCGCTGCGATGGATGCCGTGGCACCAAGGCCAGGCCGGCGCGGCTCTTACCGGCCCCGCAATTCAAACTGACGCAGTGCCGGCCAGCCGCCGCGCTTGGCAAGTCCGTGCGCGCGGCGCATATGAGGAGCCATGTCGGTCAGTTTCAGTTTCCTGGAATATCGCCGGCCCCGCGTCGGGCGGCAGGGGCTGGGGGGAGGGGTTCCCTTCCGCCTGGTCTCCGACTACCGCCCCGCTGGCGACCAGCCGCAGGCGATCGAAGCCCTTCTCGCCGGCTTGCGCGCGCCCGAGCGCGACCAGGTCCTGCTCGGCGTCACCGGCTCGGGCAAGACCTTCACCATGGCGAACGTGATCACCGCCGTGCAGCGGCCGACTCTCGTCCTCGCCCCCAACAAGACCCTGGCCGCGCAGCTCTACGGCGAAATGCGGTCTTTCTTCCCCGAGAACGCGGTCGAGTACTTCGTCTCCTACTATGACTACTACCAGCCCGAGGCCTACGTCCCGCGCTCGGACACCTATATCGAGAAGGACGCCTCGATCAACGAGCAGATCGACCGCATGCGCCACGCGGCCACCCGGGCACTCTTGGAGCGCGACGACGTGGTGGTGGTCGCCAGCGTGTCCTGCATCTACGGCATCGGCGCGGTCGAGACCTATTCGGCGATGGCGATCGCGCTCACCGTCGGCCAGGGCATCGATCGCGGCGAGCTGCTCAGGCGCATGGTCGAGATCCAGTACCGGCGCAACGACAGCGCCTTCCTGCGCGGCGCCTTCCGCGTGCGCGGCGATTCGATCGAGGTCTTCCCCTCGCACCTGGAGGACCGCGCCTGGCGCATCCAGCTGTTCGGCGACGACATCGAGTCGATCACCGAGTTCGATCCCTTGACCGGGCACAAGACCGGCACCCTGGCCGAGGCCCGCCTCTATGCCAACAGCCACTACGTCACGCCCAAGCCGACCCTGCAGCAGGCAGTCAAGCAGATCCGCGTCGATCTCGCGGGCCGCCTCGCCGAGCTGAACGCCGCCGGCCGGCTGCTGGAGGCGCAGCGCCTCGAGCAGCGCACCCAGTTCGACGTCGAGATGATCGGGGCGACCGGATCCTGCGCCGGAATCGAGAACTACTCGCGCTACCTCACCGGGCGCCGCCCCGGCGAGCCGCCGCCGACCTTGTTCGAGTACCTGCCCGAGGACGCCCTGGTGATCGTGGACGAAAGCCACGTCACCGTCCCGCAGTTGCACGGCATGTACAATGGCGACTTCCGGCGCAAGTCGACCCTGGCCGAGTACGGCTTCCGCCTGCCCTCCTGCATCGACAACCGGCCGCTCAAGTTCGAGGAATGGGACGTGCTCCGTCCGCAGACCGTCTACGTCTCGGCGACGCCGGGGCCGTGGGAGCTGGAACGGACCGGCGGCGTGTTCGTCGAGCAGGTGATCCGCCCGACCGGCCTGATCGACCCTCCCTGCCATGTGCGCCCGGTGGCGCGCCAGGTCGACGACTTGATCGCGGAATGCCGCGCCACCGCGCGCCAAGGGTACCGCGCCCTGGTCACCACGCTCACCAAGCGCATGGCCGAGGACCTGACCGAGTACCTGAACGAGGCGGGCTTGCGCGCGCGCTACATGCATTCCGACATCGAGACCCTCGAGCGCATCGAGATCATCCGCGATCTCCGCCTCGGCACGTTCGACATACTCGTCGGCATCAACCTGCTGCGCGAGGGGCTCGACATCCCCGAATGCGCCCTGGTCGCGATCCTCGATGCCGACAAGGAGGGCTTCCTGCGCTCCGAGACCTCGCTGGTGCAGACCATCGGCCGGGCGGCGCGCAACATCGACGGCAAGGTGGTGCTCTACGCCGACAAGATGACCAACTCGCTCACCCGCGCCCTCGCCGAGACCGACCGCCGGCGCGAGAAGCAGCGGGCCTACAACCTGGCGCACGACATCACGCCCGAGAGCGTGCGCAAAGGCATCTCCGACATCATGCGGAGCGTGCCCGAGGCCGACTACGTCACGGTGGAGACCGGCGACGCGGCCCGCCCCAACCTGATCGGCCATAACCTGGAGACCTATCTCGCCGACCTGCGCACCCGCATGATCGCCGCCGCCGCCGATCTCGAGTTCGAAGAGGCGGCGCGGCTCCGCGACGAGATCCGCCGCCTCGAGGAGGCCGACATCGGCCTCGCGCCGCTCGCCCTGCCAGCGCGAAGAGGCGGCTTGCCGCGGCCCGCTGCCGCACAGGGCGGACGCGGCCGGCGGCGCGGGCGCGGGCGTTGACAGGGGGGGCGCGCTGCACCAGCGTGCGCCGCAAATGTCCTGCCCGAGAAATTCGTTTGCGAGTTTCTGGGATGAGCAGGCCACTGGTTGCAAATACGTAGTGGCCCGTTCACCGCGAAATTCGTGCTACGAATTTCGCGGACGGGACACTAGGATCCGCGAACCCAGTGAGGAGCGATGACGCAGGCGAGGGGATGCCAACCCGCACCCGAGACCCCGCGCCGGGCGCCATGAGCGTGGCCAGCCCGCGCGTGGTCGCCCCTGCCGGGGAACTCGGCGGTGGCAGCTACCTCCTCACCCTTGCCGCGTTCTTCATGGGACCGTTGGGCGCGTTGGCGCCACTCGCCCTGGCACCGCTGTTCGTGGTCACCGCGCTCGCGCTGGCCTGGCGCCGCTACCGCATCGCCGGCGGGCAAGAGCTGTGGCGGCAGACCACGCAGGGGCGAATTCCGACCACCCTGTTCTTGCTCGCACTGGTGGCGGCGGCGAGCGTGGTCTGGTCGATCGATCCCGCCGTCAGCGCCGCCGCGGCCGCGCGCCTGCTGGCGGGAATCGCCGGCGGCGTGCTGCTCGCGCGCGAGGTTCAGCAGTTGAGCCCCGCCGAGCGCCGCCCCTTTGCGGTCGGCTTGGTCGCGGGCTGCGTGGTCCTGCTGGTGGTCCTGGCGCTCGAGGCGCAATCGGACGCGGCCATCCACCGCGCCATCCAGAACTGGACCGGCAGCCAGTCGATCGCGGGCGTCAGCGCCATCAACCGCCAGGCCAGCGTGGTCGCCCTGCTGGCGTGGCCGGCGGCCCTCGCGCTCTGGCAGGGCGGCTATCGCTCCGGCGCGCTCGGGCTCCTGGCGATGACGGCGATGGTGCTGTTTCAGCTTGCCAGCGGCGCCGCCGTCGCCGGGTTCATCGGCGGTTTGGTGGTGGCGCCAGTCGTCTGGCTGCTGCCGCGCGTGGTGCCGTGGCTGCTGGCCGCGGTGATTGCCGGCGGCGCACTGGCCACCCCGGTCCTCCCCCTCACCCTACTGGCGCCGGAAACCCTGGTGCCGCGCGTGCATCCGACCTATGCGCCGGCGATCCACCGGCTCTACATCTGGCGCTTCGTCGCCGAGCAGGTGTGGGAAAGGCCCCTGCTCGGCTATGGGATCGAGAGTTCGCGCCGCTTCCCCGGCGCCAGCCGACATGTGCTCGACGTCTATCCGGAGGCACCCGGCATCGTACGCACCGAGGGCGTGCTGCCGATCCTGCCGCTGCACCCGCACAACGCCGCCCTGCAAGTGTGGCTGGAACTCGGCCTGGGCGGGGCACTCGCCTTCGCCGCCCTGGTCGCGCTGGTGCTCTCCTCAGCCGCTCGGCGCGATCGCCCGCCCGCGGTCGCCGCCGGACTGGCCGGTGCCACGATCACGGGCATCGCGATCGCGCTGTTCGCCTATGGCATCTGGCAGGGCTGGTGGATCGCGGCCCTGTTCTTGACCGCTGCCTGGATGATCGGCGCCGCCGCCCTCCCCACCGCCGCGCCGCGGCGGGAGAAGCAGGCGTGAGGCCGGGCGTCGCGCTCGTCACCGGCGGCGCGCGGCGCATCGGGCGCGCCATCGCCACCGACCTCGCCCGCGCCGGCTGGACAGTGGCCGTGCACTATCGCAATGCCCGCGCCGCGGCCGAGGATTTGGCGGCCGAAATCGCAGCCGGCGGCGGCCATGCTGCACTGATCGAGGGCGATCTCGGCGACGAGGCTGCGACCCGCACGCTGATCCAGCGGGCCGCCCTGCTCGGTCCCCTCACCTGCCTGGTCAACAATGCCGCCACCTTCGAGCCGGACACCATCGAAACCGTCGATCGCGCCACCTGGTCGCGGCATATCGAGCCCAATCTCTGGGCACCTCTGATCCTCACCCAGGAGTTTGCGCGCGCGCTGCCTGCCGGCCGCGAGGGGTGCGTGATCAACATCCTCGACCAGCGGGTGTGGAATCTGACCCCCAACTTTCTCTCCTACACGGTGAGCAAGGCCGGGCTCTGGGCGGTGACCCAGACGCTTGCGCTCGCGCTCGCGCCGCGCATCCGGGTGAACGGCATCGGCCCCGGCCCGACCCTGCCCAGCGAGCGCCAGTCGCCGGCCCACTTCGCCGAGCAGGTCGCGCGCACGCCCCTCGCCCGCGCGGCGACGCCGGATGAGATCGCGGCGGCGGTGCGGTTCATCCTCGCCAGCCCCTCCCTGACCGGGCAGATGATCGCCCTCGATGGCGGCCAGCACCTGGGTTGGGCCGTGCCGACGCCGGGCCATGAACCGATCACCGAATAGCCGTGCAAATCAGCCCCTTAGCGGGACCGGGCGAGGACGGCCATGCACAGCGGCAGCGGAACCCGGACGGCAGACCGCGCCACACCCCATGCACAGTCGATGTCATCGTTTTGAAACCATCTTGACACGGCTGAAACCTCAATAACTCAATAGCTTATCAAAATTGCACAGATATTGGGCAAAGCGGCGAACATGGCGGATTTCCGCCGTTCCTGCCGATCCGGGCCGGGGATTATGAACAGACTTATCCACAGGCGGCGTGGACGGTTTCCCCGCGTCGCCGACGGCGGCCTGAGAAGCCCGCTTCCGGGCAGTTTTCCGGCGGCCTGGTGCGAGGTGCCGCCGGCCGGCCTGGACCGACCCCGCCCAGGCGTAGGCGCCGGCCGAGTCGCGGGTACCCCGGTATGACCGCGGCACCAGGAAAACCGGTTGATTTCGAGCTGCTGCACGCGGTCACCGACGGCGACGAGGCCCTGGCCCACGAGATTCTCGACCTGTTCCTGGCCACGGCGCGGAAGGCCGTCGCCGACCTTGCCCGGCACCCGGCCGGCAGCACGGGATGGACCATGGCGGCGCATACCTTGAAGGGCTCGGCCGGCAATGTCGGCGCGGCCACCCTCGCCGATCTTGCCGGCCAGGCGGAGAGCACAATCGATGCCGCGGAAGGCGCGCAGTCGCTAGAGCACTTCCCGGATTGATGGAATCGTAGGGGATTCCCAAAGGGTTTGAAATGTGATTCAAGCTGCTGGCTGGGGATGGAGGCCGGCATGCATGGTGCGACCCTATTCCGAGGATTTACGGGAGCGTGTGGTTTGGGACGTCGAG
>SHWA01000003.1 GCA_009693995.1 Alphaproteobacteria bacterium
CGTTGCGGTCCTTGACGACGGATTCCAGACGAACCCGGTCAGCCGACGTGACGGTGATGGATATCCCAGTGCGCATGCGCCAGACTCGCACGCGCAATCCACCAGGGGAATCCCTCCCAGGACTCTTGTGTCAGGCAGGAACCACTAGGTATGCCGTCGCAGGGGGCGGCGATTCGATCTGGCAAGGTGTGCCCTACTCGGCGATGATCGCCAGGACCCCTTCCCGCGCAGCCTGGTCGGAGTACCTCCCATGGCCCTCGATCCCGTTACCCTCGCCCTGGTGCAGAAGCGCCTCGATCATATCTCCCGCCAGATGGGGTGGGTGATGACGCGCACCGCGCGCAGTCCGATCTTCAGCCACGCCCACGACTTCTCCTGTTTTCTGACCGACCGCCAGGGAACCCTGGTCTCCCAGGCCGACGGCATCCCGATCCACACCGGCGGCGGCGGGTTCGCGGCGCGCGCCATGATCAAATTCTGGGGCGACGACATCGGCCCCGAGGACGCGATCGTCCTCTCCGACCCCTACACCGCCGGCGGCAACCACCTGCCCGACTGGGTGATCGCACGCCCCGTCTATGCCGAGGGAAACGTGGTCGCTTATGCCTGCATCCGCGCGCACCAGTCCGACATCGGCGGCGGCGCCGCCGGCACCTACAACCCGACCGCGACCGAGATCTTCCACGAGGGCATCCGCCTGCCCCCGCTCAAGCTGGTGCGGGACGGCGTGATCCTGGAAGATTTGTGGCAGTTGCTGCTGATCAACTCGCGCACCCCCCATTATCTGGACGGCGACCTGCGCGCCATGCTGGGCGCAACCCGGATCGGCGCCGACCACGTCGCCGCCCTGATCGGCGAGTACGGCGTCGGCGACGGGCTGGCCTACGTGAGCGGCGTCCTGGACCACGCCGACCGGCGCCTGCGCGCCGCGATTCAAGCCCTGCCCGACGGGGTCTATGCCGGTGAGGACCATCTCGATGACGACTGTTTCACCGATATGCACATCCCGATCAAGGTGACGGTGACGGTGAAGGGGGATGCGCTGACCGTCGATTTCACCGGCTCGCACCCGCAGATCAAGGGGTTCAAGAATTCCTCGCTCGCCAACACCTATTCCTCGGTCTATGTCGGCCTCACCACCTTCTTTGCGCACGACATCCCGCGCAACGAAGGCACTTTCCGTGCCGTGACCATCATTGCGCCGGAAGGGTCGATCGTGAACGCGAAGGCGCCGGCACCGATGACCATGAACACGGTGTTCCCGGCCTGCGAGATCATCCACTCGATCTGGATCGCCCTCGCCCAGGCCGATCCCCGCAATGCCTGTGCCGGCTGGGGCCCCAACGCCTTCCCGATCACATCGGGGCGGAACGCCGCCGACGAGACCTTCGTCATGTACCACTGGTTCGGTTCTTCGGGCGGCGGCGCGGTCGAGGGTCGCGACGGATTTCCGCAGCAGGGGGGACTGAACGCCCTCGGTGGCCTGGTGATCCCGAACGCCGAGACCTTCGAGCAGCTCTATCCCGTGCGCTTCCTGCGCCGGCGGCTGCGGCAGGACACGGGCGGCGCCGGCAGGTTCCGCGGCGGCCCCGGCGTCGAGTACGAGATCGACATGAACGTGCCCTTGCAGGTCGCCTTTCGCGGCGAAGGCTACAAGAGCGAGAAGGCGCACGGGATCGTCGGCGGTCGTTCCGGCGCCATGGGCCGCATGCGGGTGACGCCTAAGGGGGCCGAGCCGTTCACGCCGCCGAGCTACGGCATCATCCATACCAAGACCCCGATCCACCTCTCCGTGCACTCCCCCGGCGGTGGCGGGTTGGGCGATCCTTTGGCCCGCGACCCCGCCCTGGTGCTGCGTGACGTGCGCGATTGCGTCGTCAGCCGCGAGCGGGCGGACAGTGTCTATGGCGTGGTCCTCGCGGACGACGGGCGGAGCGTGGACGGGGCGGCCACCGCCCGCCGCCGCGCCCGCGCCGCCGAATAGCGGACAGGCCCATGCGCCTCCAGGGCAAGGTCGCGATCATCACCGGCGCGGCCTCGGGCATCGGCCTCGCCAGCGCGGAGTTGTTCGCAGCCGAGGGAGCCCATGTGGTCGCGGTCGACCGCGACGCCGCGGCACTCAAGGGGGTGGGCGAGCGCGGCTACGCCGCCGACGTGACCGACTGGGCCGTGACCGAGCAGACCGTCGCCGACGTGCTGGCGCACTACGGCAAGATCGACGTGCTGATGACCTCGGCCGGGGTCAGCCTGGGCGGCGACACCCTCACCACCACGTTCGCGAACTGGGATCGGGTCTTCGCCGTCAACGTCAAGGGCACGTACTTGTGGATTCGCGCCGTGGTGCCGGCGATGCTGAAACGCGGCGCGGGCTCGATCGTGACGGTGGCTTCCCAGCTCGCCTTCTCGGGCGCCCCTGGCAACACCGCCTATGTCGCGTCCAAGGGCGCGATCGTCAGCATGACGCGCTCGATCGCGGTCGAGTTCGCCAAGGCCGGCATCCGGGTGAACGCGCTGGTGCCCGGCGCGACCGAGACGCCGCTGATGAACCGCTCCGCCGACCGCCAGCCGGACCCGCAAGCCGCGCGGGCCACGCGGCGCGCCCGCCACGCCATGGGCCGCTTCGGCGCGGCGATCGAGAGCGCGTACGGGGCGCTCTACCTCGCCAGCGACGAAAGCTCGTTCACCACCGGCGCCGAGTTGAAGGTGGACGGCGGCTGGATCGCGGCGTGAGCCGACGAGCCGCTTGCGGGGTTGCGGCTCCCGGCCGTAGATTCAACTCCGCCGGGGTAACGCGGTCTCCCGGTGCTACAGGCTCCGCGAGCCCAAGCACCGCTTCTTCCTTCGGATGAGGGAAGGAGTACTGCCATGGCTCGATCCAAGTCCTCCATCGCCATCGCCGACCTCGCCGCTCGCATCGGCACCGACCGTGCGCTGGTCGTACTCGACGTGCGCCGCGAGGCGGCCTTTGCGAGCGCCGAGCGCGTGATCGCGACCGCCGCGTGGCGCGACCACGGCCGCGTCGCGGAGTGGGCGCACCAGTTGCCGGCCGGCGCCGAGATCGTGGTCTACTGCGTCCACGGCCACCAGGTCAGCCAGAGCGCGGCGGCGCGGCTCCAGGCCCTCGGCTTCGCCGCGCGCTATCTGGATGGTGGCATCGAAGGGTTCGCCGCCGCCGGCGGGGCGACGGTGCTCAAGGCCACCCTGCAGGAGGCCGGCCATGCTGCGGGGCCATGGGTCACGCGCGAGGCGCCCAAGATCGACCGCATCGCGTGTCCCTGGCTGATCCGGCGCTTTGTCGACTCGAGCGCCGAGTTCCTGTTCGTCGCCGCCGACGGCGTCGCGGCGGATACCGGCCATCCCGAGCTCGCGCCCCAGGCGGCCGGGCTGCTCGCGGTCTCGCTCGGGCTCTCGGTCCTCTATCCAGACGACCGGGAAATGCTGGAGAAGGGCATGCTGGTCTACGATTCGCTCCTCGCCTGGTGCCGGCACGCCCGCGCCGAGGCCCACGGCTGGCCGCCAGCCCCGAACCCCGTGGCCGGGCGATGAGCGCGGGCACGACGGCCGCCGCCCAGCCGGCGGCCGCACCGGCCGTCGCGTTCGGCACGGCGGTTGGGGTCTGGCTGCAGATCGGGCTGACCTCCTTCGGCGGCCCGGCCGGGCAGATCGCCCTGATGCACCGGGTACTGGTGGAGGAGAAGCGCTGGATCGGCGAGGCGCGGTTCCTGCACGCCCTCAACTACTGCATGCTGCTGCCGGGGCCGGAGGCGATGCAGCTTGCGACCTATGTCGGCTGGCTGCTGCACGGCACGCGCGGCGGGCTGGTGGCCGGCACGCTCTTCATCCTGCCCGGCTTCCTGGTGATCATGGCCTTGAGCGCGCTCTACGCCGGGTTTCAGGACCTCTCGCTGGTGCAGGCGATCTTCTTCGGCATCAAGGCGGCGGTGCTCGCCGTGGTATTCGACGCGGTGCTCAGGATCGCCCGGCGCGCGCTTGGCAATGCGCTGCTCACGGCGCTCGCCGCCGTGTCGTTCATCGGTATCTTCTTCTTCGACGTGCCGTTCCCGGTGATCGTGATCGCGGCCGGCGTGTTCGGCTTCTTCGGCCAGTCGCGGGCGCCAGCGCTCTTCGTCGGCAAGGGCGCGCACGGCCCCGCGCAGGCGGGCGCCGAGGACACCGGGCCTGAGCCGAGCTTGCGCACCGTGCCGGCGACGGCGGCGCGGGCGCTCGGCGTGCTTGGGGTCTGGCTGCCGCTCTGGTTTGGGCCGATCCTGCTGCTCGTTTTGACCGTCGGCAGCAGCGACATCTACGCCCGGCTCGCGGTCTTCTTCAGCAAGATGGCGGTGGTGACCTTCGGCGGCGCCTACGCCGTGCTGGCCTACGTGGCCCAGGCGGCAGTCGAGGACTTCGGCTGGCTCCGCCCCGGCGAGATGCTGGATGGCCTCGGCCTGGCCGAGACCACGCCGGGGCCGCTCATCCTGGTGCTGCAATACGTCGGCTTCCTGGCGAGCTTCCGCGATCCCGGCTCGCTCGATCCCTTCCTCGCCGGGGCGATCGGGGGTGCGCTCGTCGTCTGGGTCACCTTCGTGCCGTGTTTCCTGTGGATCTTCCTGGGCGCGCCCTATGTCGAGCGGCTGCGTGAGAACCAGCGATTGAGCGCCGCGCTGACCGCGATCACCGCGGCGGTCGTGGGCGTGATCCTCAACCTCGCCGCCTGGTTCGCGCTCCATGTGCTGTTCCGAACCGTCGACACGGTCCGGATCGGCCCGCTCAAGCTGGAGGTGCCGGCGCTCGCCAGCCTCGACACGGCGGCGCTGGTGCTGGCGGCTCTGGCGGTGCTCGCGCTGTTCCGCGTCAAGGTCGGCATGCTGCCCACCCTGGCTGGCTGTGCCGCCCTCGGCGCGCTTTATCGGCTGGTGCTGGTGCCGCTTCTCGGCGCCTGAGGCTCAGGCCGGCCGGCCGCGGCCACCCATGAGGGCGGCGCCGGTCGCGAGGGCGAAGAGCAGCGCCAGCGCCACCACGATCGCCGGCCCCGAGGGCAGGTTCCAGTAGAGCGAGGCGGCGAGGCCGAGGCCGACCGCGACCACGCCGACCAGCGCGCCGCCGGCCGCCATCTGTTCCGGGCTGCGAGCAACGTGGCGCGCGGTGGCCGCCGGGATGATCAGGAGCGCAGTCACCAGCAGGATGCCGACGACCTTCATGGCGAGGGCGATCACGGTCGCGATCAGCACCATGAAGGCGACCTGCACGGCGACCACGGGCACGCCTTCGACCCGGGCCAGATCCTCGTGGATGGTGATGCGGAGCAGCGGACGCCAGATCACGGCGAGGGCGATCAGGCCGGCGGCGCCGCCGCCGTAAATCCACAGCAGATCGGCCCCGGTCACCGCCAGGATGTCGCCGAACAGATAGGTGATCAGATCCACGCGCACGGTCTCCAGGAAGGCGATCGCGACCAGCCCGAAGGAGAGCGCGCTGTGGGACAGAATCCCGAGCAGGGTGTCGGAGGAGAGCCGCTGCTGCCGGCGCAGCAATGTCAGCACCACGGCGACCGCGACGCAGACGGCGATCACGCCCAAGGTCGGGTCGAAGCCGAGCAGCAAGCCGAGGGCGATGCCGAGGAGGGAGGCATGCGCCAGGGTGTCGCCGAAATAGGCCATGCGCCGCCACACCACGAACGAGCCGACCGGCGCCATGACCGCGGCGAGCCCGGCGCCGGCGACGGCGGCGCGGACCAGGAAGTCATCCATGGTGGTGATCGGGAACCGGCTGGCCCGAGAGCGCGTGGGTGTGGTCGTGGGCGTGGGTATAGAGCGCGACCGTCTCCGCCACCCGGCGCCCGAACAGGGCGAGATAGGCCGGGTCCGCGCGCACCCGCTCGGGCCGGCCGCTGCAACAGATGTGCCGGTTGAGGCAGACCACGTGGTCGGTCGCCGCCATCACCAGATGCAGGTCGTGGGAGACCAGCAGGACGGCGCAGCCGCGCCGGTCGCGCAGGCCCCGCACCAGGTCGTAGAACTCGGCCTGGCCGGTCACGTCGATCTGTGCGGTCGGCTCGTCCAGCACCAGCACGTCGGGATCGCGCAGGAGGGCCCGCGCCAGCAGCACCCGCCGCGCCTCGCCGCCCGAGAGGTCGTGGAACTGGCGCGCCGCCAGGGCGCCCGCGCCGACCTCTTCCAGCGCGGCGGCGATGGCACGGTGGCCGCGCGGCGCGCCGAGGGTGAGGAACCGGCCGACGGCGAGCGGCAGGGTGCGGTCGAGGTGCAGCGCCTGGGGCATGTAGCCGAAGCGGAGGCCGGGGGTGCGCTCGACCCGGCCCAAGGCGGGTGCGATCAGGCCGAGCAGGGTCCGCACCAGGGTGGTCTTGCCGGAGCCGTTGGGGCCGATCAGGGTGACGATTTCACCGCCATGGAGGGCGAGGTCGATCTCCTCCAGCACGCGGCGGCGGCCGAAGTCGACCGAGACCCCGTGCGCCGCCAGGCGCACGCCGCTGCCATCGTCACGCGGCATGGGTGGGGTCGCCCGAGCCCGCGTCGCAGCCTGGGCAGAGCCCGGCGATCTCGATCGTTTGGTGGCTGACGCGGAAGCCGAGCGCGGCAGCGCGGGCCCGCACGAGACGCGCGACTTCGGCGTCCTCCAGCTCGGCGATGGTCCCGCAGCGTCGGCAAATCAGGAATTGGGCGCTGTGGCCATAGCGCGGATCGTTGCAGCCGACAAAGGCGTTCAGCGACTCGATGCGGTGCACCAGGCCATGTTCGATGAGGAAATCGAGGGCGCGGTAGACGGTGGGCGGGGCGGCACCGCCGCGCTCCCCCTTCAATTGCTCGAGGATGTCGTAGGCCCGGGCCGGGGCGTGCCGGCTCCAGATCAGTTCCAGCACCCGCCGGCGCAGCGCCGTCAGCCGGGCGCCCTTCTGGCGGCAGACCAAGTCGGCCGCCGCCAGCGCCGCGGCGACGCAGGCATGGTGGTCGTGGGGGGCTTCGTGGAAGGGCGAGCCGGCGTCGGCCATGGAGCGTGGCATCCCGACTGTGTCGTTTGGTTATAAGATAACATCAGTGCGCCCGCCAGCCGGTCTTTGGGCCGGCGTCGCCCGTCGCCCTTTGGTCAAAGGCTGATGTTGCAGCCGCAGACTGGGCAGGCCACGCCTTCCCTGAGCGGCGCCTTGACCGATTCCGGGACGGTCTCGTCGGTCAGGATCTTGGTGATCTCGGCGATCAGGCTGTCGTGGAGCTCGCGTCGCCCGCAGGCTGCGAGATAGGCGGCGGTAGTGTCGGCGGATGCCTCTTGCAGGGTGAAGGCGCGGGTAGCACCGGTTCCGGCTACGCTCGCGCCCGCGACCAGTTGGATCAGGGAGCGGCGGCTGAGCATGGATCCTGGCCTCGTAACCATCATCGGATCGTTGACCATACTTCCTTGGCGGCAGGGGATTCAATCAAGTTCCGGGCAATCAACGTGTGCCGACGCGGGTTTGCACCCAGGCACTTGCCTTCGTGGTACCATATGTAATGTTATAACATTTAGAGACGTTGGGGCTGGGACAAACGCATGGTCTTTGGGCGGTGGCGGTGGCGCGTGGGGGCGGCCCTGCTGGCATGGCTGGCCGGCGGGCCGGCCATGGCGGCCGCGCCCAAGGTGGTGGTCACCATCAAGCCGGTCCATGCCCTGGTCGCCAGCGTCATGGCAGGGGTGGGGGAGCCGGTCCTGCTGATCACCGGCGCGGGCTCGCCGCACACCTATAGCCTCAGGCCGGCGGATGCGCAGGCGATCGGTGCGGCCGCGGTGGTGGTCTGGGTCGGGCCGGCGCTCGAAGCCTTCCTGCAGAAGCCGCTCCGCGTCCTCGGTGCCGGAGCGCGCCTGATCACCTTGATGCAGGACGCGGGCCTCGATCTGCTCCCGGTACGTGCCGGCGGCGCCGACCATGGCCATGCCGAGGCGATGGACGCCCACGTCTGGCTGGATCCCGCCAACGCGATCCTGATCGTGCGCCATGTGGCGGCGGTGCTGGGTGCCGTCGACGGCGCCAATGCGGCCCGTTACCAGGCTAACACCGAACCCGCGGTGGCGGCCATCACGGCCCTCGACCAGGCGATCGCGGCCCGGCTCGCCGGCGTCAGGGACCGCCCCTATGTGGTGTTCCACGACGCCTACCAGTATTTCGAGCGGCGCTACGGCCTGGCTGCGGCCGGCGCCATCACCGTCAGCCCCGAGCGCCCGCCGGGTGCCAAGCGGCTCCATGAGATACGGAGCAGGATCATCGCCCTAAAGGCCGGCTGCGTCTTTGCCGAGCCGCAGTTCGCGCCGCCCCTGGTAGCGACCGTGATCGGCGGGACCGGCGCGCGGGCTGGCGTGCTGGACCCCCTCGGCAGCGCCGAGCCCGCCGGTCCCGGCGCCTATCTCGGCCTCCTGCGCACCCTGGCGCACAACCTCGGCGACTGCCTGGGCGCGCACCGCTGACCCCGCCGCGTTGACAGGCGCCTCTCACGTCCCCTATGGTCGCCGCCGCGCCCGCGGGGTGTGGTCGAAGTCGAGAAAGAGGCGGTCATGAAGGTGCGCAATTCGTTCAAGTCCGCGAGGTTGCGCGATCGCAACTGCAAGATCGTGCGCCGCCGCCGCCGCCTCTACATCATCAACAAGGTCAATCCGCGCTTCAAGGCGCGCCACGGCTAGCCCCCGCCCGCGGTTGACGCCCGCGCCCCGGCTTCCCACTATCGCTCCTGACTGAGGCCGCGCGCCGCACGGCCGGGCCGAAACCGCGGTAGGGACGGGACATCAAATGCAGATGCCGCCACCCGAGGCTGCGACGATCGCACGGCGGCCGCGCCTGGTGGAGCGCCTGCGCGGGATCCTGCCCGAAGATGCGGTGATCGTGGCCGAGGACGCGCTGCGTGCCTACGAGTGCGACGGGCTCTCTGCCTATCGCCAACTGCCCTTGATCGTGGTGCTGCCGGAGACGACCGAGGAAGTATCCGCCATTCTCCGCCTCTGTCAGGCGGAGGGGGTCAAGATCGTGCCGCGCGGCGCCGGCACTTCCCTTTCGGGCGGGGCGCTGCCGCTCGCCGACGGCATCACCCTCGGCCTCGGCAAGTTCAACCGCATCCTCGACATCGACTTCGCCAACCGCTGCGTCGTGGCACAGCCGGGCGTCACCAATCTGGCGATCACCCAGGCCGTCGCCCACGCCGGCTTCTACTACGCGCCCGACCCGTCCAGCCAGATCGCTTGCACCATCGGCGGCAACGTGGCGGAGAACTCGGGCGGCGTGCACTGCCTGAAGTACGGCCTCACCACCAACAACCTGCTCGGCCTCGAGCTGGTGCTGATGGGCGGCGAGGTGGTGCGCCTCGGCGGCAAGCACCTGGACGCGGAGGGCCTCGACCTGCTCGGCCTGATGACCGGCTCCGAGGGTCTGCTCGGCGTGATCACCGAGGTGACGGTGCGCATCCTGCGCCGCCCCGAAACCGCGCGGGCAGTGCTGGCGGGCTTCGCCTCCAGCGAGGCGGCCGGCGACTGCGTGGCGCGCATCATCGGCGCCGGCATCATTCCCGCCGGCATGGAGATGATGGACCGCTTCGCCATCCACGCCGCCGACGATTTCGCCCACTGTGGCTATCCGCGCGACGTCGAGGCGCTCCTGATCATCGAGCTCGACGGACCCGAGGTCGAGGTAGAGCACCTGCTGGACCGGGTGCGCGAGCTGGCGCAGGCCGCCGGCGCGACCGTGCTTCGCCTCAGTCGCGACGAGGCCGAGCGGGTGGCGTTCTGGGAGGGGCGCAAGGCCGCGTTCCCGGCGGTCGGGCGCATTTCGCCCGACTACTATTGCATGGATGGCACCATCCCGCGCGGGCGCCTGCCGCAGGTGCTGACGGCGATCGGCGAAATGTCGTCGCGCTATGGCTTGCGCTGCGCCAATGTGTTCCACGCCGGCGATGGCAACCTGCACCCGCTCATCCTCTATGACGCCAACGTCCCCGGCGAGCTCGCCCTTGCCGAGGAGTTCGGTGCCGAGATCCTCAAACTCTGTGTCGCCGTCGGCGGAGTGCTGACCGGCGAGCACGGGGTCGGCGTCGAGAAGCGCGATCTGATGGGGGTGATGTTCAACGACGACGACCTCAAGCAGCAGCAGCGCGTCAAGTGCGCCTTCGATCCCGACCACCGCCTGAACCCGGGAAAGGTGTTTCCGGTCCTGCACCGCTGCGCCGAACTGGGGCGGCTGCACGTGCAGCGGGGGCGCCTGCCGTTCCCGGACCTGCCGAGGTTCTGATGACCGCGACCGTCAAGCCCGGAGCGGTGGCCGAGGTGCGCGACGTGGTCGCCTGGGCGGCCGGCGAGCAGAAGCCGCTCGAGATCGTCGGCGGCGGCAGCAAGCGGGACTTCGGGCAGCCGTTCCAGGCCGCCTACCGGCTGGATCTTTCCGGCCTCGCTGGTGTCACCCTCTATGAGCCGGCGGAGATGGTGCTGACCGCCCTGGCCGGAACCAGGCTCACCGAGATCGAGGCCCTGCTCGCCGAGCACGGCCAGGAACTCCCCTTCGAGCCGGGCGATTGGGGGCCGATCTACGGCCTGACGCGCGGGGCGAGCACCCTCGGGGGCGTGATCGCCTGCAACCTGTCGGGTCCGCGCCGGGTGAAGGCGGGGGCGGCGCGCGACCACTTCATCGGCCTCGCCGGTATCAGCGGGCGGGCCGAGGTGATCAAGTCCGGCGGGCGCGTGGTCAAGAACGTGACCGGCTACGATCTCTGCAAGCTGCTGGCGGGGTCCCATGGCCAGCTGATGGCGCTGACCGAGATCACGCTCAAAGTCGGCCCACGCGCCGAGAAGGCGCGCACCTTGTTGCTGTTCGGCCTGGACGAGGTGCGTGGCTCGCAGGCACTGCGTTCTGCGGCGGGCAGCCCCTGCGAGCCGAGCGGGCTCGCCCATCTGCCAGCCGCCGTCGCGGCACGATCGCGGGTGGACCTGGTGGTTGAGGCGGGCACCAGCGTCACCGCCATCCGGGTCGAGGGACCGGGGCCGTCGGTGGACTATCGGCTCGCCCGGCTGAAAGAAACCCTGGCGGTCGGGGTCAGGTGCGAGGAACTGCACAGTATGCGCTCGCGGAAATTGTGGGCGGAAGTGCGCGACGTAGCCCCCCTGTTGCCGGACGCCGGCCGTCAGCTCTGGCGGCTATCGGTGCCACCTGCCTCCGCCGCCGAGGTGGCGGCAAACCTGAGACAAGATTTGGGGGAGGGGGTGGAATTGCTGTTCGACTGGGCCGGCGGACTGATCTGGCTGGCACTGCCGGCGCTTGCCGACGCCGGGCAGGCCCACGTGCGCGCGGCGCTCGCGGGCGGTGGGCACGCGACCCTGGTGCGCGCCGACGTGGAGACGCGCGGGCGCGTCGCGGTCTTTCCACCCCTTGCGCCCGGGCTCGCCGCACTCGAGCACCGGGTGCGCGCGGCGTTCGATCCGCTTGGGCTGTTCAATCTCGGGCGGCTCGGCCTAGCGGCGTGAAGGGGACGTGATGGAGACCCGGTTTTCGGCCGCGCAACTCGCCGACCCAGATGTCCGGGCGTCCGAGGCGATCCTGCGCAAGTGCGTGCACTGCGGGTTCTGCACCGCGACCTGCCCGACCTATGTCCTGCTCGGCGACGAGCTCGACAGCCCGCGCGGCCGAATCTACCTGATCAAGGACATGCTGGAGCACTCCAAGCCGGCATCGGCGACGGTGGTCAAGCACGTCGACCGCTGCCTTTCGTGCCTGTCCTGCATGACCACTTGCCCGTCGGGCGTGAATTACATGCACCTGGTCGACCACGCCCGCCAGCACATCGCCGCCACCTACCGGCGGCCGCTGCTCGACCGGGCGCTGCGCCGTCTGCTCACCCTGGTGCTGCCGCATCCCGGCCGGCTCCGCCTGGCGATGATCGGCGCCGCATTCGCGCGCCCCTTCGGTTCGCTCCTGGGCGCGCGGCTCTCGGCCATGTTGTCCCTCGCGCCCAACCTGCCGCCGCCGCCCGCGCCCCATGGGCGGCCACAGGTCTTCCCCGCGAACGGTGCGCGCCGCATGCGGGTCGCGCTGTTGGCGGGGTGCGTGCAGCAGGTCGTGCGGCCTGACATCAACGCCGCCACCATCCGCCTCCTCACCCGGCTGGGTTGTGAGGTGGTGGTGGCCAACGGCAGCGGCTGCTGCGGGGCGATCGCGCACCACCTGGGTGACGGCGGGCCGGCGCTCGAGGCGGTCCGGGCGAACGTCGCCGCCTGGGACCGCGAGGTGGCGCAGGGCGGCCTCGATGCTATCGTCGCCAACGCCTCCGGCTGCGGCACCATGCTCAAGGACTATGGCTTCTTGCTGCGCGACGACACGGCGTGGGCGGCGCCGGCGGCGCACATCGCCGGCCTCGCCCGCGATGTGAGCGAGGTGGTGGCCGCGCTCGGGATCACGCCCACCCGAACCGGGCCGAAGCTCGCGGTCGCCTACCACTCCGCCTGCTCGCTGCAGCACGGCCAGAACGTGAACCGCGAGCCGCGCGCGCTGCTCGCGGACGCCGGATTCGCGGTCTCTGAGATCGCCGAGGGCCATCTCTGTTGCGGCTCGGCCGGCACCTACAACATCCTGCAACCCGCCCTCGCCCGCCGGCTCGGCGAACGCAAGGCGGCTGCCATCGACCAGACCGGGGCCGCTATGGTCGCCACCGGCAACATCGGCTGCATGATGCAGCTCGAGGGGCGCATCCGGGCCCCGATCGTGCATACTGTCGAACTGCTCGACTGGGCGACAGGAGGTCCAAGGCCGCCGGCGCTCGCGGCCGCTTGGACCGGACAGCATCCGTGGCAGGAGCGCGTGGAGGCAGCAGAGTGAACTGGCTTCGCAAACTTGTCGCGGCGGTCGCCGCATGCGTGCTCCTGGGTATTGTCCCCTCCTTCGCCGACCAGAAGGACCCGCGGCTCGACGAGTATTTCGCGCGCCTCTACAAGTCCGCCAACGAGGCCGAGATCGCCACCCTCGAGCAGCTCATCTGGCGCACCTGGGCCGAGACCGGCGACGCCACCATCGACCGGCTGTTCCGGGAAGGAGTGGAAGCGATCCAGACCTTCGACTTCTCCAAGGCACTTTATATCTTCACCGGCATCACCGGGCGGCTGCCGGACTTCGCCGAAGGGTGGAACAAGCGCGCGACCCTCTATTTCATGATGGAGGAATACGGCAAGTCGCTGGCCGACGTGGACGTGACCTTGAAGCTTGAGCCACGCCATTTCGGCGCCCTCGCTGGCCTCGGCCACATCCGCCTCCGGCTCGGCGATCTGGAGGACTCGGTCAAGGCGTACGAGTATGCGCTCAAGGTGAACCCGCACATGCCCGTGGTGCGGTTGCAGTTGGAGCAGGTCAAGCAGGTACTCTCCCGGCGCCGGGCGTAAGCCCTCAGCCGCCCGCGCCCTCGCCCGCGGCCTCGGCCCCCACCCACGCGATGCGCAAGGTGTTGGTGGCGCCCGGCGTGCCGAAGGGGACGCCGGCGGTGATCACCACCCGGTCGCCTTCCTGGGCGAAGCCCTCCTGGAAGGCGATGCGGCAAGCGCGCTCCACCATGTCGCCGAAATTGCGCGCATCCCGCGTCACCACGCCGTGCACGCCCCAGGCGAGGCTGAGCCTGCGCGCGGTCGCGGCATTGGTGATCAGGGCGAGGATCGGCACGTTCGGGCGCTCGCGCGCGGCGCGGAGCGCGGTCGAGCCCGAGGTGGTGTAAGTGACGATGGCCTTGGCCCGGACCGTCTGCGCCACCTGGCGCGCGGCGGCGGTGATGGCGTCGGCCGCGGTCGCCTCGGGATCGGCGTGGTCGAAGTCCATGATGCGCCGATAGAGGGTGTCGCTCTCGGCCTTGGCGATGATGCGATCCATCATGGCGACCGCCGCCACCGGGTTGGCGCCGGCCGCGGTCTCGGCGGAGAGCATCAGGGCATCCGCCCCGTCATAGGTCGCGGTGGCGACATCGGAGGCCTCGGCCCGGGTCGGCGCCGGCGCGGTGATCATGGATTCCAGCATCTGGGTCGCGATCACCACCGGCCGCCCCGCCCGCCGGGCAAGGCGCACGATCTGCTTTTGCAGGCCGGGAACGTCCTCGGGCGGCAGCTCGACGCCCAGATCGCCGCGCGCGACCATCAGGGCATCCGACAGCTCCATGATCTCCTGCAGCCGGTCGATCGCGGCTGGCTTCTCGATTTTGCTGATGATTGCGGCACGACCCTGGATCAGGCGCCGCGCCTCGGCCACGTCGTCGGGGCGCTGCACGAAGGAGAGCGCGATCCAGTCGGCGCCGTGGTCGAGGGCGAATTGCAGGTCGGACCGGTCCTTTTCGGTCAAGGCCGCGATCGGCAGCACCGCCCCCGGCAGGTTCATCCCCTTGCGGTCCGAGAGCTCGCCGCCAGTGATCACCGTCGTCTCGGCCGTATTCCGCGTGCACTTCTCGACCCGCAAGCGAATCCGCCCGTCGTCCAGCAGCACTTCGAGGCCGGGCGCGAGGGCGGCGTAGACCTCGGGATGGCGGAGACTCGCCCGGGTCGCATCGCCGGGCGCCTCGCTGGTATCGAGCTTGAAGCGCGCGCCGGCCGCGAGCGTGACCTTGCCGCCGACGAAGGCGCCGACCCTGAGCTTCGGGCCTTGCAGATCGGCCAGGATGCCGATCGGCCGGTCGACGCGGCGCTCGAGTGCCCGGATCGCCCCGATCACCCGGGCGTGGTCTTCCTGGCGGCCATGGCTGAAGTTGAGCCGAAACGCGTCCGCGCCGGCCTCGAACAGGGCGCGGATCGTGGCGGGTTTGGCGCTGGCGGGGCCGAGGGTCGCCAGGATCTTGGCCATGCGGCGGCGGCGCATGGCGGGGAGATTAGTCACGCTTCGCCCGCGCGCCTAGAGTCCTCGGACGGGCGCTCGATGACGACCGCCCTGAAATCATTGACGTTGGTCCGGGTCGGGCCGGTCAGCACCAGATCACCGAGGGCGGCGAAGAAGGAATGGCTGTCGTTGCCGTCGAGGTGCGCCCGCGCATCCAGCCCCGCGGCCCGCGCGCGCGCCAGCGTGTCGGGTGCGATCACCGCCCCGGCCGCCGCGCCTGCGCCGTCGATGCCGTCGCTGTCGGCGGCCAGCGCATGCACGCCGGGGGCGCCGCCGAGGGCGATGGCCAAGGCCAGCAGAAACTCGGTGTTGCGCCCGCCGCGGCCCGGGCCCCGCACCGTGACCGTGGTCTCGCCGCCCGAGAGCAGGACGCAGGGCGCGGCGACGGGCTGGCTATGGCGCAGCACCTGGCGCGTGATACCGGCGTGCACCCGCGCCACCTCGCGGGCCTCGCCCTCGATCGCATCGCCGAGGATGAGCGGCACGTAGCCGGCGCGGACAGCCACGGCGGCCGCGGCTTCGAGTGCTCCTTGCGGGGTCGCGACCAGGGTGACGCGGCTCCGCGCGAGGCGGGGGTCGCCGGGCTTCGGCGTCGCCGCCGCCGGCGTCGCCAGGTGGCGCGCGACCGCATCCCGCACCGCGATTCCGTGGCGCGCGAGGACCGCCACCGCGTCGGCGGCGGTGGTCGGGTCGGCAACCGTCGGACCCGAGGCGATGGTCGCCGGATCGTCGCCCGGCACGTCGGAGATGATCAAGGTGACACAGGGCGCCGGAAAGCACGCGACTGCGAGCCGGCCGCCCTTGAAGGCGGAGAGATGCTTGCGCACGGTGTTGATCTCGCCGATGGCGGCGCCCGAGCGCAGCAGCGCCGTTGTCACCGCCCGCTTCTCCTCCAGGGTGATGGTGCCGCCCGGCAGCCCGGTCAGGGCCGAGCCGCCGCCCGAGATCAGGCAGAGCGCGAGATCGTCGGAGCTGAGCGACTGGGCGCGGGCCAGCAGGCGGCGTGCCGCCGCGGCGCCGCGCGCATCCGGCACCGGGTGCGCCGCCAGCGCCACCTCGACCCATCGGGTCGGGGTCGCGTGGCCTTCGGGAACCACCACCAGGCCCGAGAGCGGCCCCGGCCAATGCGCCTCGACGGCCTGGGCCATCGCCGCCGCCGCCTTGCCCGCGCCCAGCACCACGGTCCGGCCCTTGGGCGGGGGCGGCAGATGCGGCGGGATCGCGTGCGCCGGATCGGCGGCCGCCACCGCCGCGGCGAACAGGCGGCGCAGGAGGTGCAAGGGGTCGCTCGCCATGGTTATGGGGTTCCTGGTCTCCAGACGAGCCTTAACAGCCGTTCCGGTTTCTCCCTATAGTGCCCGCGGACCGTACCCTCGGAAACCGTGATGAACCATCGGCCCGCGCCCTTCCCCGCTCGCGGCTCCCTGCTGGGGCCGGAGGATGCGCCGCCGGTCGCGGTGATCAATCCGGACGGGAAGGCGCAGGTTCTCCTGTTCGCCGATCACGCGGGCCGCGCGATCCCGCGCCGGCTCGGCCGGCTCGGCCTGGACCGTGCAAGCCTCGACCTCCACATCGCCTTCGACATCGGCGCGCGCCTTGTGGCGGAACGCCTGGCGGAGCGGCTGGGCGCGCCGGCGGTGCTCGGCGGCTACTCGCGCCTGGTGATCGACTGCAACCGGCCCGTCGGCCACGAGACCTCGATCCCCGAGGTCAGCGACGGGATCCGGATTCCCGGCAATGCCGGGTTGGAGGCGGCGGATGCGCGGGCGCGGGACGAGGCGATCCACCGTCCCTACCACGACACCATCGCCGCTTGGGTGAGCCGGCTCCTCGGCGCGGGCCGGCCGCCGGCGGTGATCTCGGTGCACAGCTTCACCCCCGTGATGCGCGGCTTCCGCCGGCCGTGGCACGTGGGCATCCTGTGGAACCGGGACCCGCGCCTCGCCGTGCCGCTGCTGCGCCAATTGGCGGCGACGCCAAGTGTCGCGGTCGGCGACAACGTGCCCTATTCCGGCACCGACGAGTTCGGCTTCTCCATTCCCTTCCATGCCGAGCGCCACGGGCTGGCCCATGTTCAGCTCGAAGTGCGTCAGGACCTGATCGCCGAGGCGGCGGGCGCCCGGCACTGGGCCGACGTCATCGCCGACGCCCTCGCCGCGCCGCTCGCCGATCCCGGCCTCTACCGCCTGAGCCGTTACTAGCCGTGCCGGCCAAGCCCGCGTTCACGCTCGGCATCGAGGAGGAGTATCTGCTGGTCGACCGGCAGACGCGCGCCCTGGTCGCCGAGCAGCCGCCGACCATGATGGCGGAATGCGAGGGCCTGTTGCGGGGCCAGGTGGAGCCCGAGTTCCTGCGCTGCCAGATCGAGGTGGAGACGCGCGTCTGCCAGACCGTCGCCGAGGCGCGAGCCGATCTCGCCCATCTGCGCGGGACGGTGGCGACCGTCGCCGCGCGCCACGGCCTCGCCATCATCGCCGCCGCCACCCATCCCTTCGCCCGCTGGCGCGAGCAGCACCACACCGATAGTGCGCGCTTCCACACTCTCGCCCGCGAACTGGAAGGCGTGGCGCGGCGGCTGGTCATCTGTGGCATGCACGTTCACGCGGGCATCGCGGACGAGGACCTGCGCATCGACCTGATGAACCAGATGCGCTACTTCCTGCCGCACCTGCTCGCGCTCTCCACCTCCTCGCCCTTCTGGGAGGGGGAGGACAGCGGCCTCATGTTCTACCGCCTCTCGGTGTTCGATTCGCTGCCGCGTACCGGACTACCCGAGCGCTTCGAGAGCGCCGGCGAGTTCAACCGCCTGGTCGCGCACCTGGTCGAGGTGGGCGTGATCCCCGACGGCTCCAAGCTCTGGTGGGACATCCGCCCTTCGGCCCGGTTTCCGACGCTCGAGATGCGCATCACCGACATCTGCACCCGCCTCGACGACGGGGTGGCGATCGCCGCGCTCTACCAGTGCCTGCTGCACCGGCTGTGGCGGCTGCGCGAGTCGAACCAGCGCTGGCGCATCTACCCGAACCTGCTGGTGGAGGAGAACCGTTGGCGCGCCCAGCGCTACGGGCTGAAGGGCGAGCTGATCGACTTCGGCAAGTGGCGGGCGGTGCCGTACCCAGAGCTCTTTGCCGAGCTGCTGGAGCTGGTGGCGGAGGACGCGGCCATCCTCGGCTGTCAGGCCGAGCTGGCGGGCGCCCGCGACATCCTCAGGCGCGGCACCAGCGCCCACGCCCAGCGCCGGGTCTTCGCGGACGCGCGGGCGGCGGGCGCCACGCCCGCCGATGCCCTCGCCGCCGTGGTCGACTAGCTGATCGGCGAGACCGTCGCGGGGGTGGAAGCCCACTCAGCCAGGCCCGATAATGGCCGCCAGATGAGCCCGCCCGGCATGGGCCGGCACCGACTCGAGGAGTGAGACGCGATGAAACCCGTACCTGAAAAGACCCAGACCGAGCTCGAGGCCGCGGCCTTCCGCACCCTGGTCGATCACCTGCGCAAGCGAGTCGACGTGCAGAACATCGATTTGATGAACCTGGCCGGGTTCTGCCGCAACTGCCTCTCGAAATGGTACCGCGCCGCGGCCGAGGAGCGCGGGCTCGCCCTCACCTACGAGGACGCCCGCGAAATCGTCTATGGCGAGCCCTATGAGACCTGGAAGGCGAAGCACCAGAGTGAAGCCTCGGGCGCGCAGAAACAGGCGTTCGCCGCGGCGGCCAAGTCTTCTGGCCATTCGTGAGCCCGCGCCCCGACGCGGCGCTCGGCGGCATCCATAGGGTCGCTGTCCTCGGCGCCGGCACCATGGGGATCGGCATCGCGGCGGCGGCGGCGGACGCCGGGGCCGAGGTGCTGCTCTTGGACATGACATCCGACGGCCCCGACCGGAGCGCGGTTGCGCGCGCCGGGTTCGAGCGCATGCAGGCGATCCGACCGGCGGCCTTCGACGATCCAGGAAGTGCGGCGCGCATCCAGGTCGGCAACTTCGCCGACGATCTGCCGCGCATCAGTGACTGCGACTGGATCGTCGAGGCGATCATCGAGGAGATCGGCGCCAAGCGCGATCTCTGGCGCCAGGTGGAGCGGGTCAGGGCCGAGGGCGCCGTGCTCAGCTCCAACACCTCGGGCATTCCCTTGCGCGAGATCATCCGCGACATGCCGGCGCGCCTGCGCCAGGACCTGGTCATCACCCACTTCTTCAATCCGGTGAAACTGATGAAGCTGGTCGAGGTGGTGGGGTGCGCGGACACGCGCCCCGACGCCGTCATCGCGCTCAGCCGGTTTCTCGCCGAAGGGCTGAAAAAGGGCGTGGTGCGCGCCAAGGACACGGTCAACTTCATCGCCAACCGCATCGGCTGCCTGTGGATGTTCAACGGGCTGAACGCGGCGGAGGGTGCAATTCTTGGCGGCATGACGCCGGAGGCGGTGGATGCCCTGCTGGCCAAGCCCTGCGGCCTGCCGCCGACCGCGCTCCTCGGCCTGATGGACCTGGTGGGGATGGACGTGCTGGCCCTGGTGGGGCGCAATCTGGAGCAGAACCTGCCCCCCGGCGACTGGGGCCGGCCCTTCACGCGCCTGCCGCCTCTCATGCAGGCCATGGTCGATCGCGGCCAGGTCGGGCGCAAGGCGGGCGGCGGCTTCTACCGCCAGTCCAAGGCGGCGGATGGCAGCCGGGTGAGGGAGACCTTCGACCTGGCACAAGGCACCTGGCGCCCCGAGCGGCCGGCTGTCCTCGGCCCCCCGCACACGGTCTTCACCGATCTTCTGTTCGCGGCCACGCCCGAGGGGCGCTTCGCGTGGACGGTGATGGCGCCGATGCTGCGCTACGCCGCCGATCTGGTGCCCGAGATCAGTGACGATCTGGTCGGCATCGACCGCGCCATGCGCTGGGGCTTCGCCTGGCAGATGGGACCGTTCGAGATGCTGGACGCCCTCGGGCCTGAGCGGGTAGCACAGCGGTTCGCGGCGGAGGGGACGCCGGTACCGGTGATGCTGGGCGTCCTGCGCGAGGCCCGCGCGACCACCTTCTACCGCGCGGGAAGGGAGTATCTGGGCCGCGACGGGCGCTTCCACCCCATCCCGTGAATACCAGCCCGGTCCGCGTTGCCGCGGCCGCGAGGACCGCGGCGGCGATGCTGGTGCGCTCGGACGCGCGCGGCTTCGCCACCCACGGCCTCACCCGCCTGCAGAGCTATGTCGAGAAGCTCGGTACCGGCGAGATGACCGCGGCCGCCCGGCCCGAAGAGGAATGGCAAGGCACCTTCGGCCGCATCCGGGCGCACGGCGCGCTCGGGCAGATCGCCGGCCCCTTCGCCATCGACCGGGCGGTGGCGGCGACGGCGGATGAGCCCTTCGCGATTCTCCGCATCGAGGACACCGGGCACCTCGGCGCCCTCGGCCTGCATGTGCTGCGCGCGGCGGAGGCGGGGCGGGTCGCGCTCCTGTTGCAGCCGACGCCGCCGGTGGTGGCGCTGCCTGGCGCCAAGGGGCCGATGCTCGGCAACAGCCCGCTCGCCATGGCCGCGCCGCGCCCGAACGGTCCGCCGGTGGTGGTCGATATCGCCTGCTCGGTCGCCGCGCGCGGCAACATCCTGCTGGCCGCCAGGGCGGGGCGGCCGATACCTGCGGGCTGGGCGGTGGCCGAGGCGGGCGCACCCACCACGGATGCCGAGGCGGCGCTCCGGGGTGCGCTCCTCCCCTTCGGCGGGACCAAGGGGATGATGCTGTCGGTGATCGTCGAGGTGCTGGCGGGCAGCCTCTCGGGCCGCGCGTTCGAAAGCGCACTCAACCGGCCGGGCGAGGTGCGCCACGGCGTCGGTCACCTCTCCGCCCTGTTGCTGGTGGCCAACCCGACCCTGCTCGCTGGCGCGGCCTACGGGGAGCACATGCGTCAGTGGACCGAGCACTACAAAGCGGCCGGCGGCAGGCTTGCGCGGATTCCGGGCGAGCGGGCAGCCGCCGCCGAGGCCGCGGCGGAGGCGCTCGGTGCGCCGCTGGATGGAAGCGTGATCGCAGAACTGGTTGCGCTGGGTGTCCGCCTCGGGCTCTCATTCCCGCAATTGATTGGCGGCTGAGCGCCGCCACCCTTGACGCAAGGCCGGGGCGCCGCGTCAGCTAGTGGATTGACTCAAACATTTGATGCCCGGGCGCCCTCACCCCCACCCCCTCCCTCCCCAGTCGAGGGGGAGGGGGAAGGGGTCGGCGCCGTTCAATTTCTCCCCTCCCCCCTTGCGGGGGAGGGTCAGGGTGGGGGGTACCAACGAACGAATCAACTGATTGGGTCGATCCACTAGCGCCATGCTGAGCGTGGTGATCCCGACCCTGAACGCCCTGCGGTCGCTGCCCGCCACGGTGGCGGCGCTGGCGCCGGGCCGGGACCTCATCGCTGAGATCCTGGTGGTGGACGGGGGCTCGACCGACGGCACGCGGGCGGTGGCCGAGGGCTTGGGCGCGCGCGTCCTCGCGGCGGCGCGTGGCCGCGGCACCCAGCTTGCCGCCGGCGCAGGCGTGGCCACGGGCGACTGGCTGCTCTTCCTGCATGCCGACACCGCGCTCGGCCCCGGCTGGGCGGCCGAGGCCACGGCCTTCATGGCGAGCGATCCCGCGGGCAGCCGCGCCGCCGCCTTTCGCTTCGCCCTCGACGACGCGGCGCCGGCGGCGCGCCGGCTGGAGCGGCTGGTGGCGCTGCGCTGCCGCTGGTTCGGCCTCGCCTATGGCGACCAGGGGCTCTTGATCGGCCGGCGGCTCTACCAGGCGCTCGACGGATTCCACACCATGCCGCTGATGGAGGACATGGATCTGATCCGCCGCCTCGGCCGCCGCCGGCTGGTGCTGCTCACGACCCCGGCGGTGACCTCGGCCGAGCGCTATCGGGGGTGCGGCTATCTGCCCCGTAGCCTGCGCAATCTCGGCTGCCTCGCGCTCTATTTCCTGGGAGTTCCGCCCGCCCGCCTGGTTCGCCTCTACGGCGGCGCATGAGGCGGCGGGGCACCTTGATCGTGTTCGCCAAGGCGCCACGCTACGGTGCCGCCAAGACTCGCCTTGCCCGCGGCATCGGCACGCTTGGCGCCTGGCGCTTCTACCGCGTGGGTCTAGCCGCGCTGCTGCGGCGGCTCGGGCGCGATCGGCGCTGGCGGCGGGTGCTCGCCGTCACCCCCGATCGGCTGGCGCAGCCGGCGCGCTTCTGGCCGCGCCGGTGGCGCCGCGTCGGCCAAGGGCCGGGCGACTTGGGGCGGCGGATGGCGCGGGCGATGGACGGGGTGGCGGCGGGGCCGGTGGTCCTGATCGGCGCGGATATCCCCGCGATCGGCACCGCCCACATCGCCCGCGCCTTTGCCGCGCTGCAAGCGGCCGACCTCGTGTTCGGGCCGGCGGAGGATGGCGGCTACTGGCTGGTGGGGGCGCGGGGGCGCGCACGCCGTCGCCGCAGCCTGGAGCGGCTGTTCGCCGCCGTGCGCTGGTCGACCTGGGCGGCCCTCGCCGACACCCTGGCGAACCAGCCGCCCACCTGGCGCCATGCGCTCGTCGACCGGCTCGCCGATGTCGATGACGCCGCCGCCCTTGCCCGCGCTCGCCGGGGCGCGAAGGGCCGTGCTAGAACCGGGCGTACTCGGCACCGGACGAAACGAAAATGACGGCCGCGATCGCGGCACCCGCCGCCACCCTGGAGACACCCTATGGCTGGGTGGTCGCGGTCGCCTCGATGCTGCTGTTCGCCCTCGGCTTCGGCGCCATCATCCTGCTGGTGGTCGCGCTCAAGCCGATGGTGGCCGAGTTCGCCTGGCCGCGGCAGTTCCCCTCTCTCGCGTACGCCTTCGCCACCCTGATCTCCGGCTTCGGCGGCATGCTGGTTGGGCGGCTCGCGGATCGCATCGGCATGTACGCACCCGTCACCGTCGGCGCGGTCATGGTCGGCGGCGGGCTGATGCTGGTGAGCCAGGTGCAGACGGTCTGGCAGCTGATCCTGATCTATGGCTTCGCTATCGGCCTCTGCGGCCTGGCGACCGTGACCTCGCCGCTGTTGGCCAACATCACCCGCTGGTTCGATCGCAACCGCGGCTTCGCGGTCGCCATCGTCGCCTGCGGCCAGACCACGGCCGGCACCGTGCTGCCGCCGCTTTTTCGCCACCTGGTCGAGACCATCGGCTGGCGCGAGACTTACTTCTGGTACGGGGTGTTCGCGCTGCCCGCGATGCTGGCGCTCTCGCTGCTGTTGCGCCGCCCCGCGCCGGAGGCAAGGACGAGTGCCGGCGGGGCGGCGCCGCCCGCCGCCGATCTGGGCTTGAGCCCGGGGCTGGTGCAGGCGCTGCTTGCCGTCGCCGCCGTCGGCTGCTGCGTGCCGATGGCGATCCCGCTGGTGCATCTGGTGGCGCACATCACCGATCTTGGCCACTCCTCGGCGCGCGCCGCCGAGGTGCTCTCCGTGATCCTCGCCGTCGCCTTCTTCAGCCGCCTCGGCGTCGGTTTGCTGGCGGACCGCATCGGCGGCCTGAGGGCGCTGGCCGTCGCCTCGGCGGTGCTGGCGGCCACGGTTGCGCTGTTCGCATTCGCGCAATCCCTGGCCGCCTTCTATGCCATCGCCCTGGTCTACGGCCTCGGCTTCGGCGGCGTGATCACCTGCTATCCGCTGATCGTGCGCCAGCTGTTCCCGGCCGACCAGGCGGGCTGGCGCATCGGCATCACCTATTTCACCACCACCCTCGGCATGGCGATCGGCGGCTGGCTTGGGGGCCTCGTGTTCGACCTCGCCGGCAGCTACCGCGCCGCCTTCCTGATGGGGTTCGGCTTCAACCTGGTGAACCTGGTGATCGCCGTCGGGCTCGGCCTGCGGCACGGACGGGTGCTCCGCGCCGCCGTCACCTGAATGACGCGGACCGACGTCGCCGAATCGATCGAGACCCCGATGGGCTGGGCGGTGGCGACCGCCGCCCTGCTCTTGAGCACTATCGCCATGGCGGGCGGCATGATGCTGCTCTTCCTGGCGATGAAGGCGATCGCCGCCGAGTTTGGCTGGCCGCGACAGTATCCCGCGCTCGCCCTCGGGTTGGCCATGCTCTCGGGCGGTGTCGGCGGTGTCGTGCTCAGCCGCTACACCGATCGGCATGGCGTCGATGTCCCGCTGATCGCGGTGACGCTCTCGACGGGAATCGGGCTTCTGGCCATGGCCTGGATCGACGCCGCGTGGCAGATGTTTCTCCTGCACGCCGTGCTGCTCGGGATCTTCGGTCCCTCGGCGGGGTTCGTATTCTTGGTCACCGTCGTTTCGCGTTGGTTCGACCGCAACCGTGGTTCGGCCGTCGGCATGGTCATCAGCGGCCAGAGCATCGCCGGCGTGGTCGGGCCGCTGGCGGCCGGATACGCCCTCGACGCCTTCGGTTGGCGGCTGACCTACTGGCTTGCTGGTCTCATCGTGTTGTTCGGCTCTCTCGCGTGTGCGGCGGTCGTGCGCCGGCCGCCGCCGCCCCTGAAGGTGCCGGTCGCGACCGGCGATGGGCGCGCGCCGGCGACCTTGAAGCCGACCGTCCTCAGGCTGCCGGTGCTCTATGCGCTGCTCGGTGCCGCGATCATCAGCTGCTGCGTGCCAATGGCGGTCGGCATGGGCCATCTGGTCAGCCACGCCACCGATCTCGGCTACCCGGCGGTGCAGGCAGCCGAGCTGTTTGCGGCGGTGATGGGGATCAGCGCGATCAGCCGCCTGGGCGCCGGTTGGCTGGCGGACCGCATCGGCGGCATCCCGGCGCTGTTCCTGACCTCGGGCGCCCAGGCGGTGGGCTGTCTGTTCTTCGCCCTGGTCGAGGGGTTGGCCGGGCTCTACCTCGCGGCGTTGATCTACGGGCTCGGCACCGGCGGGGTGATCGTCTGCTATGCGGTGATCATCCGCGAATTCTTCCCGGCACGGAACCCGGGCGGGCGGATCGGCACCCTCTACTCCATCAGCACCCTCGGCATGGCCTTCGGCGGCTGGGTTGCCGGGCCGATCTTCGATCACGCGGGCAGCTACGCGCCGGCGTTCTGGCTGGCGTTCGGCTTCAACATTCTCAATCTGGTGCTGATCGGCGTGGTCCAGGCCTGCCACTGGCGCGGTCGCGCAGTCCAGGCGCCGGCTGTGGCCTGAGGCCTCAGCGCTCCTGCAGGCGCGGCATCAGCTCGACGAAGTTGCAGGGCTTCTGGCGGATGTCGAGTTGGTGCACCAGGATCTTGTCCCAGGCGTCGCGGCAGGCCCCGGGTGAGCCCGGCAGCGCGAACAGATAGGTGCCGCCGGCGACCCCGGCGGTCGCGCGCGACTGGATGGTCGAGGTCTTGATCTTCTGGTAGGAGAGCATGCGGAACAGCTCGCCAAACCCCTCGATCTCCTTCTCGTAGACCGACTTGAAGGCCTCGGGCGTCACGTCGCGCCCGGTCACGCCGGTGCCGCCGGTGGCGATCACCACGTCCACGCCGGGATCGGCGATCCAGGCGCGCAGGCGCTCGACGATGGCGGGAATGTCGTCGCGGACGATGGCGCGGTCGATCAGCGTGTGGCCGGCCTGGGTCAGGCGATCGACCAGGGTCTGGCCCGAGCGGTCGGTGGCAGGATCGCGCGTGTCGGAGACGGTGAGCACCGCGATCTGCACCGGCTTGAAGAGGATCGTGGGGTCGCTGCCAGCCATGGTCGGTTCCTGTCTTCGTTGCCCCTACGTTGCAGTAGACGTGAGTGTGGCCGCACCCCGCGTCAAGGCGCCTCCAGGCGCGCGCGGATCGCCAGCAGGTCGCGCCAGGCCTCGCGCTTGTGCTGGGGCGAGCGCAGCAGATAGGCGGGGTGGAACAGCGCGGTCGCCGGGTAGGTATGGCCCTCGACCACCAGCCCCTGCCACTGTCCGCGCAGGCGGGTGATGCCCTGGGTGGTGCGGAACAGCGCCTTGGCGGCGATGCCGCCGACCGCGACTACGACCTGGGGATTGACCAGGGCGATGTGGCGCAGCACGAAGGGCTGGCAGGCCAGTACCTCGTCGTCGCTCGGACTGCGGTTCTCGGGCGGGCGCCAGAAGATCACGTTGGTGATGTAGGCGCTGCCCCGGTCGCGGCCGATCGCCGCCAGCATGCGGTCGAGCAATTGGCCGCTGCGGCCGACGAAGGGCAGACCCTCGAGGTCTTCCTCGCGTCCCGGCGCCTCGCCGATCAGCATCAGGGGCGCCGCCGGGTTGCCGTCGGCGAAGACGGTCGTAGTCGCCGCCGCCTTGAAGGCGCAACCCTCGAACCGCTCGACCGCGGCGCGCAGCTCGTCCAGCGTGCGGCAGGCGGCCGCCATTTCGGCGGCGGTCGTGCCGCCGGGGGCGACGGCGCGGTCCGTCGGCACGGGCATCGCCGGCGCGGGCATCGCCGGCGCGGGCACCGTCGGCAGCGTCGCCGGCTGGCGCCGGCCCACGGGGCCGTCGATCGCCTCGTCCACGCCCGCCATCAGGTACCACGCCAGGTACCAGCGCAGCGTCGCCGGATCGTTCAGATCGAGAGCCATGGCCAGACGCTAACACGTCGCGGCCCCAATTCGCCCCGCCATTGACGCTCGCGGCGGGGGCGGGCTATCACGGCTCGGGCGGCGGCGCGGGGGCGGGCGATGGACCGGGAATCGATGCAGTTCGACGTGGTGATCGTCGGCGCCGGCCCTGCCGGCCTCGCCGCCGCGATCCGCCTCAAGCAGTGCGCGCTTTCCGCCGGCACCGAGCTTTCCGTCTGCGTCCTGGAGAAGGGCTCCGAGGTCGGCGCCCACATCCTCTCGGGCGCGGTGTTCGATCCCAAGGCGCTGGATGAGCTGATCCCCGACTGGCGCGAGCAGGGTGCGCCGCTGGTGACGCCGGCGGCGGAAGACCGGTTCCTGTTCCTGACGGAGCGGCACGCGTTCCGCCTGCCCACCCCGCCGCAGATGCGCAATCACGGCAACTACGTCATCAGCCTCGGCAATCTGTGCCGCTGGCTGGGGGCAGCGGCCGAGGCGCTCGGCGTCGAGGTCTATCCCGGCTTTGCCGCGGCGCGCGTGCTCTACGACGCGAGCGGGGCGGTCGCCGGCGTCGCCACCGGCGACATGGGGATCGGGCGGGACGGCGAGCGCAAGTCCACCTACCAGCCGGGGATGGATCTTCTGGCGCGGCAGACCCTGTTCGCCGAGGGTTGCCGCGGCTCGCTCACCAAGACCCTGTTCGAGCGGTTCGACTTGCGCGCCGACGCCAGCCCCCAGACCTATGGCATCGGCATCAAGGAATTGTGGGAAGTGGAACCGGCCCAGCACCACCCGGGGCGGATCATCCATACCGTGGGCTGGCCGATGGACCGGCGCACCTATGGCGGCTCGTTCCTCTACCATCTGGAGAACCACCAGGTGGCGGTCGGCTTCGTGATCGGCCTCGACTACGACAATCCGCACCTGTCCCCGTTCGACGAGATGCAGCGCTTCAAGACCCACCCCGAGATCAGCCCGATCTTCGCCGGCGGCCGGCGCATCGCCTATGGCGCGCGCGCCCTCAATGAGGGCGGGTTGCAGGCGATCCCGAAGCTGACCTTCCCGGGCGGCGCCCTGATCGGCTGCGGCGCCGGATTCCTGAGCGTGCCGCGTATCAAGGGCAGCCACAACGCCATGAAGACCGGCATGCTGGCGGCGGAGGCGGCGTTCACTCTCCTGACCGGCGGCGGCGAGGGGCGCGAGATCGTCGACTATCCCGACCGGTTCCGCGCCTCCTGGGTCCATGACGAGCTCTACCGCGCCCGCAATATCCGGCCGGCCTTCCGGGGCGGCCTGCTCGCCGGCCTGGCCTATTCGGCGTTCGACACCTATGTGCTGGGTGGTCTCGCCCCCTGGACCTTCGCCCACCACCCCGACCACACCACGCTCCGGCGCGCCGACAGTGCGCGGCCGATTGCCTACCCGAAGCCCGATGGCAAGATCACCTTCGACAAGCTGTCGTCGGTGTTTCTGTCCGCCACCAACCACGAGGAGGACCAGCCGGTGCACCTGCGCCTGCGCCGGCCCGAGGTGGCGATCGAGACCAATCTCGCCCTCTATGACGCGCCCGAACAACGCTATTGCCCGGCCGGGGTCTATGAAATCGTGCGCGATGCCGCCGGCGCCAATCCACGCTTGCAGATCAACGCCCAGAACTGCGTGCACTGTAAGACCTGCGACATCAAGGATCCGACCCAGAACATCGACTGGGCGGTGCCCGAGGGGGGCGGCGGGCCGAACTACCCCAACATGTGACGCCGGTCGCATTCCTCTTTTAACCGACCTTCGCTATATTTGACCTTGGACGCGCGCGGACTCGGCGGAGTCCGGGGCGAATGCGTGGAGCTCGAGCTCGAGTAACATCTGGGTGCCAGGGAACCACCACCTCACCAAGGGCTATGGGTTGCCGGCGCGGGCATTTGCGCTCGGCGCCCTGCTGTTGCTCGGCGCCGGCTGTGCCACGGGCGGCGGCCAGCCGGTCTCCTTGGCTCAGTCCGGCGGCGCATCGACGACGGGCGCGCGGGCGGAGTCCGAACTCGAGGTCGGGGTCTCCCCGTTCGGTAACTACCTCGCCGGCCGCCATGCCCTGAACCGGCGCGACGTGCGGGCGGCCGCGGCGTTCCTGGAGCGCACGCTCGCCGGCGACCCGGACAATCCGGAGCTGCTCGGCCGCGCACTCCGGGCACTGGTCGGCGAGGGCAAGGTGACGGAAGCCGCGGCCGTCGCGCGGCGGCTGCTGGCGCAGGATCCCAAGGCGCCACTCGCCGCCGTGGTCGGCGCCGTAGAGACCGCCCGCACCGGTGCCCATGGGGAGGCCTATGCGGGCCTCGAGGGAACCCAGCGTCAGGGCTTCAACGCGCTCCTGGTGCCGCTGCTGCAGGCATGGTTCCGCGTCGGCACCGGATCGACCGATGCTGCCATCGCCGCGCTCGAGCCCTTGAAGGCGCGCGCCGCGTTCAAGCCGTTCCTGTCCTTTCACCGCGCCCTGATCCTCGATCTCGCGGACGCAAGCGGCGCCGAAGAGGCATACCGCGAAGCGCTCCAGGCAACCTCGGCCAGTGCCTTCCGGGTGGTGGAGGCCTATAGCCAGTTCCTGCTGCGGCAGGGCAAGGCCGCGCAGGCCCAAGCGCTGTTGCGCCAGTTCCGCGAGAAGCAGGGGGACTCGGTCTGGGCCCAGGCCGCGGAAGCCATGGGTGATGGCAAGGTGCGCCCGGTGCCCGATGCCGCCGCCGGCTTGGCCGAAGTGCTGTTCGGGGTCGCCAGCGCTCTCAATCAGGAGCGCGGCGTCGATGAAGCGCAGCTCCATTTGCGCCTCGCACTCCACCTCAGGCCCGATTTCGCCCCGGTCTGGCTGCTGCTGGGCGAGGTGCTCGATGTCCAGGATCGGCATTCCGAGGCGGTGGCCGCGTTCGCCCGCGTCCCCGTTGACTCGGCCCTCGGGTGGACGGCACGGCTGCGCATCGCCTCCAAACTGGAGCAGATGAACCGCACCGAAGAGGCGCTCAAGCACCTCGCCGCCATGATCACGGAACGGCCGGACCGGTCGGATGCCGCCGTGGTGCGGGGCGACATCCTGCGCGCCAAGGACCGCTGGGCCGAGGCGGTGGCCGACTACGACCTGGCCATGGGGCGGATCGGCGAATTGCAGGACCGGCACTGGTCGCTGCTCTATGCGCGCGGCATCGCGCTCGAGCGCTCGAAGCGGTGGCCCCGCGCCGAGGACGATTTTCTGAAGGCACTCAAACTGCAGCCGGAACAGCCGCTGGTGCTGAACTATCTCGGCTATTCGTGGGTCGAGCAGGGAATCAATCTCGACCGCGCCAAGCAGATGATCGAGCGCGCGGTCCAGCTCCGCCCCAACGACGGCTACATCGTCGACTCGCTGGGGTGGGCGCTCTATCGCCTCGGCGACTATGACCGCGCCGTGCAGCAGCTCGAGCGCGCGGTCGAGCTGCGCACCGAGGACGCGGTGATCAACGACCATCTGGGGGACGCCTACTGGCGGGTCGGGCGCCTGATCGAAGCCCGCTTCCAGTGGCAGCGCGCCCTCACCTCCGATCCCGAGCCCGCCGTGTTGCAGGAGATCCAGCGCAAGCTGCGCGAGGGCCTGATCGCCAACCGCAGCGGCTCGACCGGCGGCTGAGCCGGCCGTTGGTCCAGCCGTTGGTCCAGCCGTTGGTGCGCATCGCGGTCGAAAGCGCCGCCGCCAAGGTCAACCTCTATCTGCACGTGGGCGGGCGCCGCGCCGACGGCTATCACCGGATCGACAGCCTGATCGCCTTCACCGGCCTCGCCGACACCGTGGAGGCCGCGGCGGCGGACCACTTCGAACTCGCGGTCGCAGGCGAGGGGGCCGCGGCGCTTGGCGCCTTGCCGGCAGGGCGCAATCTGGTGCTGCGGGCGGCCGCGGCGCTGGCCGCCGCGACCGGAGTCACGGCCGGGGCGCGCTTCCGGCTGAACAAGCGCATTCCAACCGAGGCCGGGCTCGGCGGCGGATCGGCGGATGCCGCGGCGGCGCTCCGCGCCTTGGCGATCCTGTGGCAGCTCGGACCCGAGGCACCCTTGGAAGCAGTGGCGCGCAGCCTCGGCGCCGATGTCCCCGTCTGCCTCGACGGCCGCGCCGCCTTCGTCGGCGGGATCGGCCACGACCGGACCCCGCTCGCGCACCTTCCGGCGGTGCCCCTCGTGCTGGCCAAGCCCGCCGCATCGCTCGCCACCGCCGCCGTCTACCAGGCGCTCGGCCGCGCGGCAGATGCGCAGGCACCCGATGACGGGCGCTTCACCGACGCCGGTCTGGGCCTCGACGCGCTAGTCGCCCGGCTCGGCGCCACCCGCAACGACCTCGAAGGCCCGGCCCGGTGCCTCGCCCCGGCGGTCGGCGCCGTGCTCACACTGCTCGCCGAATCTCCTGGCTGCCGCCTCGCCCGCATGTCGGGCAGCGGCAGTGCCTGCTTCGGCCTGTTCGCGAGCCGAGCGGCCGCCGCCGCCGCCGCGGGCGCGGCCGCCGCGGCTGGCCACTGGTCGGTCGCGACCACCCTCTTTCAGGTGGCGCTACGGGCGCCATCGACCGCAGGTTAGCCGCGGTGGCGACTGGCGCCCTCAGTCGCGGCGCACCACGACGATTCCCTGTTCGGGCACAACCCGCACCCAGTCGCCGGTCCTGATGGTGGTGGTGATGTCGGTCTCGAAGCGGTCCATGAGGGGCACGTCGCCGAAGGCGGCGCCCTGGGCCATGATCGGGTTGGCCGAGTTCAGCAGGAGGGCCAGCGGCGCCATGCCGCGGGACGCCATCTCGCGCAGCATCCACGAGGTGGCGACGCCGCCCTTGGCGACGTTCAGCACCAGCACGCAGCCAACATAGTTCTGCCCCACCAGCTTGTGGGTGGGGCGCGAGAAGATGCCCTTGATGCGGTCCAGGTCGTAGCGCGCGCTGAAATTGTCCTGGGCGACGAGGGCCGGCCCCGCGACGGTCGGCCCGATGCCGCGGTGGCCCTTGATGGTGAACTCGCTCATCGCACCATCCTCCCGGCAAGCGCCGAGGCGACGCAGGTCTCCATGTCGGCCAGCACCGGCTCGAAACCATAGCCCGAGATGATGTTGACCAGCTTGGCCGAGTTGCTCATCAGCCGCTTCCAGCCTTGGGCCTCGCCGATCTCGCGCGCGTACATCTGGTAGAAGCAGACGCCCTCCAGGAACAGGCCGCCGGCGCCCTCGATCGCGGCGGTGAAGCCCATGCGGTCGGCCGCCGCCTTGACCTCGGGCGCGGTGCAGGCGATCAGCGTCGTGCCGGCCTTGACCCGCTGTCCTTGCAGCAGGCCGGCCAGGCGCTGAGTCTCCATCAGGGAAAGCTGCGGCGCCGCGAACACCACCACATCCAACCGGTCGCCGGACAGCCGGAACGACTGGTAGAAGGCGTCGAAGCCGCGGCGGTCGATCACTGTGGGAGCGGGCAGCGGCCCGGCAAAGACCGACTTCGCGTCCGGCGCCTCGGGGGTGACGCCGATCATGTGGAAGAGGGCGACCGAGCCATAGCTCGCCAGCGCCGCGCCGAAGTGCTTGAGCTCGTCCGAGGTCGGATGCGTGGCCACGCCTTCGATCACCGGCACCTTCCAGTACGAATTGGTGGCGCGCCCGACGATGCCGCCGAGCACCCCCCAGTCGGTCCAGCCGCGCGGCTGGTCGGCGACGACGAAGCGGAGCGTGCCCAGGCGATTCCGGTCCAGATGGTAGCCGTAGCGCGGCGTGCGGCCACTCAGGCCCGCGGCGAGCGCGGCCGGGCCGCCCTCGTAGTTGGTGCGCGCGCCGCACACGCTGTTGGCGTAAATCACTGAGCCGGTGTCGCCGAAGGCGAGATGCTCGCCGAGCACGGGAGGCAGCACGATCTGATAGTTGATGCAAGTATCGGTCATCATCACGCCCATGGCGCGGAAGGCGTCGATGGCGCGCCGCTCGAGGGTCGCCATGGTTTCGGTCTGGCGCAGGCGCTGGTAGGCCTTGAAGTCGGTGCCGCGCGGGTCGGTGACGGTGGGGACGCGCATGCGCCTGGTCGCCTCCGGCTCGCGCGCGAAGCCCTCCAGGAACTCGACCCCGGCGACGCCGAGCGATTCGGTGTCGGCCATCATGTGGACGTGGGCGATCGGCACCAGGTCGGGGGCATCGAAGAACCCGGCCACGCTTACCTGCTGCTGGATCGCCCACTGGCGCGGCCGGCCCATGGCGCCGGCCAGCATCGCGTTCTCCTCATCCGTCAGCCGGACCGGCATGCGCTGCTCCCCTCGCGTTGATCGCCCGGCACCATAGCTCGTGCCTCAGGCGAGCGAAAAGCCCCGGCGCCGCAGATAGGCGGCGAAATCGGCGCGCTCAGGGATCGCGTACTGGCGCGCGATGTGCAGCGACCAGCCGTACGTGGGTGCATGGCCGAACCGATCCTCGGCGCGCTGGCGCTGGATCGGCTCGCGCACCTGCCGGCGCCGGTCGTAGGCCGCGATCGCCGCTTCCTCACCACACGCGTCGTAGGCGTCGCGGTGCACGACCACGTTGGGCGGCAGGCGCATGGAAACGCGCCACGGCACCTCGGGGTAACCGATGGTCAGGCCGAGGAGCGGATAGACGCCTGCGGGAAGGGCCAGGAGTTCGGTGATCCGCTCCGCGTGATCGCGGACCGCGCTGATGGCGCAGGAACCGAGGCCGGTGAGCTCGGCGGCGAGGGCGCAGGTTTGCAGCGCGAGCGCCGCATCGACGGTTGTGTTGATGAACCCGTCGAGGGTGTCGTGGGCGAAGGGCAGGCCGTGGCGGGCGCACGCGTCCCGGCCGCGGCTGAGGTCCGGGCAGAAGACCAGCAGCACCGGCGCGGTCGCGACCCAGGGCATCTCCGGCATCAGGGCGCCGATCGCCTGCTGCTGCGCGCGGTCGGCCACATGGACGATGGAATAGGCCTGGAAGTCGGACTTCGACCCGGCCGACTGCGCCGCCGTCAGCAGGGCGCCGAGCAAGGGCCCCGGCAGCGGATCGGGGCGGTAGCGGCGCATGGAGCGGCGCTGGATGATGGCGGCCAGCGCGCCCTCCGCCGGCAGGCCCTCGCCGCCCGGCACCGCGACGCCGAAGCGCTCGCGCATCAGATCGTGCAGCGTCTCGCCCATGGCGTGCTCCCCTGCTTCCAGCGCACCTGGCTGGCGTGCCCCGGCGCCGATCGCTTATACAACGGAGATGCGGCGGCCGCAGCCGCCCCCTGGCCGCCACCAGCGCGAGCATACCCGCCCATGCCGATGCCCTATCCCGACGATCCGCACGCCTGGGCGGCGCGGCGCGAGGCCAATTTCCAGCGCCAGATGGACCTGGTCTTTGCCTACCACCCCTATTACCGGCGGCGCTTTCAGGAACTCGGGCTCGGGCGCGCCGACTTCCGCACCCTCGCCGACATCCAGAGGATTCCGCCGATCGACAAGTTCGTCTACATGGCCGACCCCGAGGCGTTCCGTCTGCGCTATCCCGATGGCGCGGTGACCACCGAGGAGGAGACCCTCTGGCAGGTGATCTACACCTCCGGCTCGACGGCCCGCCCGACACCCTTCTACGACACCACCCACGACCATTTCAGCCGCGTCCTGCAGATGGCGCGCGCCGCGGCGATCGCCGGCATCGGCGAGAGCGACACGGTGATCAACCTGTTCCCCCTGACCGCGACGCCGCATCAGGGGTTCCTGTCGGCGACCTACGGGCCGCTCGGGGTCGATGCCAAGCTGATCGCCGGCTATGGCGGGCGCCTCTACCCGCCGCTGCCGGTGCAGCGCCCGCTCGACGAGATCATCGCCCTGGCCGCGCGCCAGCGGGCGACCGTGCTCTGGGGCATGTCGAGCTATGTGCGGCGCCTCTTGATCCGGGCGGAGGAGATGGGCGCCGACTTCTCCGCCGTGCGCCTCGCCTTCGGCATGGGCGAGCCCTGCCCGCCGGGGATGCGCGCCGACATGCGCCGGCGCCTGGCCAACCTCGGCGCCCCAGGTGCCCAGGTGCTGAGCGGCTACGGCTTCACCGAGATGCAGGGGCCGAGCATGGAGTGCCGCGAGGGCTCCGGCTACCACATCCCGACACCGGGCGAGTTCCTGTTCGAGATCCTCGATCCCCTAACCCAGGCGCCGCTGCCCGAAGGCGCCGACGGCCTGATCACCGTCTCGCACCTGAACCGCCGCGGCACGGTGCTGCTGCGCTACATCACCGGCGACGTGACTGCGCTCACCTCTGAGCGTTGCCCGCACTGCGGGCGTCGCGAGCCCCGGGTCGCCAAAACGCCCTACCGGGTGCAGGGGCTGACCAAGGTCAAGGGCACTCTGATCAACCCGGCGGCGATCCAGGACGCCCTTGCGCACCTGGCCGACCTGAAGGAGTTCCAGATCGTGGTGGAGAAGGCGGCCGGCGATGCCTTTGGCGGCGACGTGCTCAAGGTGCGCATCGTCTGCGACGACGCCCCAGCGGCCCGCCTCGCCGCCGAAGTCGCCCAGACCGTGGTCAAGACCTGCGAGGTACGCCCCGAGGTCGAGCGCGTCGCGGCGGACATGCTGGGGTCGATCGCGGAATCCTATAAGCACAAGCGCTTCGTCGATACCCGCCCGCGCCTCGGCGATTGAGGCTCAGCGCACCAGGCCGATGATGGCGAGGGCGAGCACCAGGTAGAGCAGCATCCGGCGGAAGCGCACCTCGCTGATCACGCGGAAGAGACGTGAGCCGATCCAGGTGCCGCCGAGATAGGCCGGGGCGATCGCCGCCGAGGCGATGTAGTCCTGCAGCCCGATCTGCCCGACATAGGTGAAGGCGAACATCAGCGCAATGCCGATGAAGAAGGCCCAGGCCACCGCGTGCGCCCGGCTGGTCCGCGCCGGGTCGGGGCCGGCGTAGATCAGGATCATCATCACCATGGCGATGGTGGTGGCGCCGTTGACGAACCCGCCGGTCAGGCCGGCGGCGATCCAGAGCAGGTCCGTCGGCTGACCCCGATAGCGCACCCCCATCATCATCGCCACCGCGCTCACCGCGCCGACCGCCGCGCACAGTTTCTTCAGCAGCACCGGGTCGCTGGTCATCAGCACCCAGAGGCCGAGCGGCGTGATCACCAGGCTGGCGAGGGTGGTCAGCGTCGCCGTCGGCCACGGCACCTGGCGCAGGGTGTTCGGCACCAGGAAGACGTTGGAGGCGAAGTCGATGATCACGACCTTGGGCAGCACCGAGGCCGGCAGGTAGAACTGGTTCAGCACCAGGATCATCACGATCGGCCCGCCGAAGCCGGCGAACCCGCGGATCGCACCGCCGGCGAGCGCGGTCGCCGAGGCGAGCAGGATCTGCTGCCATGTGTCGAGGGTGAGCTCGACCATGGGGGTGGACCAGGAGGCGAAGGACGCGGGAAGGGGGCCGCCGGTCTATTCGGCGGCGGCGGCGAGCGGTTGCGGCCCGATCTTGCCGAGCGGTCCCAGCACCTTTTCCACCCCCGGGATCACGCGGCTGCCGAAGGTCTCGAGCGAGCGCATGGCCTTGCCGCGGTCGAAGCCGCCGACGCGGAAGAAGAGGGCGAGATGATGGATGCCGACCTTGGTGATCATCTCGACGCAGCGCTCGATGCAGGTATCCACGTCGCCGATGATCAGGTTCTTCTCGATCGTCGCCAGCGGCGGCTCGTCGGGGAACGGCATCTCGACCAGGAAGCCGTCCTTGAACTGTTGCACCTTGCGCCGGAGCGAGGAGGCGAGGCGGTGCTGGAAGCGGCAGTTGTCGGCGAAGGCGCTGGCGTCCGCCCGGCTCGTCGTCACATGGCAGAAGGAGAGGACCGAGAACGGGGTGCGCTTCGGGTCGTTGCCGGCGGCGGCGTAATGGGCGTCGCACTTGGCGCGCAGATCCACCAGCCGGTCCACCCCCCAGACCTGGTTCGGCACGATCGGAATGTAGTTCTTGCTCGCCGCCACGCTCTGCATCGCGTCGCCGGTGCCGGCCACCCAGATTTCGGGGTGGGGCTTCTGGATCGGCTTCGGCGTGATGCGCGACAGCGGCAACTGGTAGAATTTGCCGGAGAAGGAATATTCGTCGACGCCGAGGCCGTTCTCGATCATCTCCAGCATCTCCGCCGAGCGCGCCGCGCCTTCGGCGATGTCGATGTGGAAACGGTCGAACTCGAACGGCTGGTAGCCCGAGCCGATGCCGAGCACGAGGCGCCCGCCGCAGATATTGTCCACCAGGCCGATCTCGCCAAGGAGGCGCGCCGGCTCGTAGAGCGGCAGGATCACGATCGCCGTGCCCAGCTTGATGCGCTTGGTGAAGCCCGCCATGTGCGCGCACACGATCAGCGGCGAGGGGCAGACGGAATAGTTGGAGAAATGGTGCTCGGCGAACCAGGCGATCTCGAAGCCGAGCTGGTCGGCTACGCGCACCTGGTCGGCGGCGTCGGCGATGATCTCGGCCGTCGTCAAGGAGGCGTCGCGCTGGCTCAGCAGGTTGAATAACCCGAAATGCATGTCCGTTCCTTCCCTCTATTCCCGGCGCCGATGGCTTTCACGCCCGCTGCCTCGGGCCTATTATGCGGCCCCGCGTCGCGGACGCAAGGAGGGGCACGCATGAACTACTTCAAAGGCGTCGATGTGATCGAGCGGCACGCCAAGCCGCGCGACGCCGGCATCACCATGGTGGTGGATTTCGGCATGGGCCTGAACCAGGTCGAGGACTTGATGACGGTCGGTGGCGAATACGTGGACATCGCCAAGATCGCCGTCGGCACCTCCGCCCTGATGCCGCCCGAGGTGCTGAAGAGGAAGATCCAGCTCTATGCCAAGCACCAGGTTTCCACCTCGCCCGGCGGCCAGTTCCTGGAATACGCCTACCACCAGGGCACCGAGAAGGCGTTCTTCGACAACTGCCAGCGGGCCGGCTTCCCCTCGATCGAGGTCTCGGCCAACGACGTCGACATCGACCACGCGGGCAAGGCGCGCCTCATCAAGACCGCGACCCAGGACTACGGCTTCAAGGTGCTGGGCGAGACCGGCGCCAAGTACGAGAAATCGACGCCCGCAAGCATGGTGGCGGACATCGAGAACATGCTCGGGGCCGGCGCCTGGAAGATCTTTGTCGAGGCGGCCGAGTTCTTCGACGCCGGCAAGCTCAATCGCAAGGTGATCGATCACCTGGTGAAGAAGGTTCCCATGTCGGACCTGATCTTCGAGTTGCCGGGCGCCTGGATCAAGGGCACCACCGACGACATGGTGCACGATTTCATGCTGTTCCTGGTGGTCGAGCTCGGCCACGAGGTGAACGTCGCCAACCTGGCGCCCGACCGGGTCCTGTTCCTCGAGGCGCAGCGCCGCGGCATCGGCACCAAGCACCGCCAGCCCGAGGACATCGTCGGCCAGCAGATGAAGCGCAAGAAGAAGGCGGCCAACTGAGGGGCCGGCCGCGCCCTTGCAGCCAGGGGCGCAGCGGCATAGTTCCGCCCTCAGGTACCGCGAACCGCGAGTTCTTGGCACGGGTCAGCGGCCGGCACGCTTCGACAGGCGCATGCTTCGACAGGCGCATGCTTCGACAGGCTCAGCATGAGGGCCTCATCCAGAGCCTGTCGAAGGATGAGGCCCGACTCATGCTCCTGCGATAGCCGGTACTCAGGGCGCGGCAAGCATGGCAATCACCGTCTGTCTCGGCGTCAAGACGCTGCATCACCCGCGCGCGGGCGGCCATTTCTGGGCCTTCCTAAACTGGGCGCTTGGGCTCAAGGCCAACGGTTGCCGGGTGATCTGGGCCGAGGAGCACGACCAGTTCTATCCCGCGACCCAGCTCGCCGACGACCTGGGCCGGGTGCGGGCGCAACTTGCGCCTTACGGCCTCGGCGACGGGCTGGCGGCGGTCCCAACTTGGGTCGGGCCGCCGGCTCCGCACCCGGTGCCCGGCTACCTCGCCTGGGAGGAGGCGGCGTCCGCCGACCTGTTCCTCAACTTCGCCTACGCGGTGCCGGCGGGCCGGCTGGCCGAATGCCGCCGTACGGCCCTGGTGGACATCGACCCTGGCCTCTTGCAGTACTGGATGAGCCGCAACCAGATGCAGGTCGATCGCCACGACCTGCAGTTCACCATCGGCGAGACGGTCGGTCAGCCGGGCAGTCCGATCCCGACCCTGGGGCTCGATTGGATCTACACCCCGCCCTGCGTCGCGCTCGACTGGTGGCGCCCCGCCCCGGCGGCGGCGGGCGCGGCCTTCACCACCGTCACCCATTGGGGCGGCGACTGGGCCGAGGACGCGAACGGTCCCTATCCCAACGACAAACGGACCGCGTTCCTGCCCTATCTTGACCTGCCGACCCGGACCGCGCAGCCGCTCGAGCTCGCCGTGTTCCTTGCGGCCGGAGAGGCGGGGGAGGCCGAGGTCTTGCAGCGGCACGGCTGGCGCGTGGGCGATTCCCTCAGCCTCACCGGCACGCCGGCGGATTACCGGCGCTACATCCAGGGGTCGCTCGGCGAGTTCAGTTGCGCCAAACCGTCCTGCCGCCGCATGGCGAACGCCTGGATCAGTGACCGTACCCTCTGCTATCTGGCGAGCGGCAAGCCGGCGGTCGTGGAACATACCGGGGCGAGCAGGTTTCTGCCGGAAGCCGAGGGCCTGTTCCGGTTCACCACGCCGGATGAGGCCGCCCGTTACCTCGATGTGGCCGCCGACCCGGAACGCGGGCATGGCGCCGCCGCGCGGGCGCTGGCGGAACGGCACTTCGACGCCGCCACGGTCACCGCACGTGTGCTCGAGCGGGCGCTGGGCTGAGTCGGAGGCGGTTTGCAGGGCGGCCGGAATCGGCCGACAATCGCCGCCCATGGACGCCATCGAGTTCCAGACCGAGCCTGGCCGCTACCGACATTGGCGGCTCGGCGTGGCGGGACGCGTTGCCACCTTGACGCTGGATGTGGCCGAGGACGGCGGGCTCCGGCCCGGCTATTCGCTCAAGCTCAACTCCTACGACCTCGGCGTCGACATTGAACTTTACGACGCGACCCAGCGCCTGCGCTTCGAGCATCCCGAGGTCGCCGCCGTGATCCTGGTCTCGGCCAAGGATCGGGTGTTCTCGGCCGGCGCCAACATCCCCATGCTGGCGCAGTCGAGCCACGCCGAAAAGGTGAACTTCTGCAAGTTCACCAACGAGACCCGCCTCGGCCTCGAGGACGCGAGCGCCCATTCCGGCCAGCAATGGATCGCCGCCATCCGTGGCATCGCCGCCGGCGGTGGCTACGAGCTCGCCCTCGCCGCCGACTGGATCATTCTGGCCGACGACGGTGCGAGCGCGGTGGCGTTGCCCGAGGTTCCGCTCTTGGCGGTGCTGCCGGGCACCGGCGGGCTGACGCGCCTGGTGGACAAGCGCCAGGTGCGCCGCGACCGGGCCGATGCCTTCTGCACCCTGGCGGAGGGCGTGCGCGGCCGCCGCGCCCTCGACTGGCGGCTGGTGGACGAACTGGTGCCGGCCTCGCGTCTGCTGGCGGCGGCAGCGGGGCGGGCGGCCGCCTTTGCGCTGCGCAGCGCGCGGCCCGCGGCCAGCGCCGGGATTGCGCTTACCCCCCTGGAGCGCCAGGTCGGGGCGGACCGGCGCGACTACGACCATCTGCGGGTCACGCTCGACCGCGCCCAGGGCGTCGCGATCTTTCTCATCACCGGCCCCGACGCCCTGCCGGCGGACGCGGCCGCGGCAAGGCGCCAGGGCGCCGGCTTCTGGCCCCTGGCGCTGGCGCGCGCCCTCGATGACGCGATCCTGCACCTGCGCGCCAACGAGCCCGAGATCGGCACCTGGCTCCTGACCACTGCGGGCGAGGCCGAGCGGGTGCTCGGCTGTGATTCGCTCCTGCTCGGGGCCACGGGCGACTGGTTCATGGGCGAGGTGCGCCATTTCTGGAAGCGGGTGCTGAAGCGCCTCGATGTCAGCGCGCGCAGCCTGATCGCCCTGATCGAGCCGGGCAGTTGCTGCGCCGGGTCGCTGCTGGAGCTGGCGCTCGCCGCCGACCGGGTCTACATGCTGGCGGGTGCGCGCGCCGGCGACAACCGGCCGCCGGCGACGGTCACCCTCGGTGCGATGAACTTCGGGCCGCTGCCAGCGGCCAACGGCCTCGCGCGCCTCGCCACCCGGCTCCTCGGCGAGCCCGAGACGCTGGCCCGTGCCCAGGCGGCAGCGGGCGGGGCGCTGCCGGCCGAAGCCGCTACCCGGCTCGGCATCGCCACCTTCGCCCCGGACGAAATCGACTGGGACGACGAGGTCCGCGTCGCGCTGCAGGAGCGCGCGAGCTTTTCCCCCGATGCCTTGAGCGGGATGGAGGCGAACTTGCGCTTCGCCGGGCCGGAGACGCTGGAAACCAAGATCTTCGGGCGGCTGAGCGCGTGGCAGAACTGGATCTTCCAGCGCCCCAACGCGGTCGGCGAGGCGGGGGCGCTCAAGCGCTATGGCACCGGCGCGCGCGCCGGCTTCGACCGGCGCCGCGTCTAGGACCTACCGTCGCGGAATGACTAGTCGGGCCGCATCCTTCGACAAGCTCGAGGCATGAGGCGTTCATGCGGAGCTTGTCGAAGCATGGGGGCCATTGGCCCGTGTCATGCAATCGTGATCCCGAGTACTGGCCCGGGCCTCGCCTGGGCTCACGTGCAAGAGGAGTTCATGATGGTTGTTCGTGGTTTCAGCTCGCGCCGCTCGCCGCGCTGCTGCTGCTGGCCGGCGCCCCCGGCGGCGCCTTCGCCCAGCAGGGCGCTCCCGCCCGCCCCGACATGCCCCACGCCGGCGGCACGATGGGCCAGGGCATGCCCATGATGGGTCACGGCATGGGCGGCATGATGGGCCGCGGCATGGGGGGTGCGGACTCCGCCGCCGATCCCGCCATGCCGATGATGGGCGGCATGGGTGGCATGGTGGGCCACGGGATGATGGGTCAGCGTCTCCCTGGCATGCTCAGTGGCAATGCGCGCATCCGCGTGCTGCCGTCCTTCGAGTTGCAGGCGAGCGATGTCGAGCGACACCTGACCCGGGCGCTGGAATGGCTGGCCAATCCGCGCCTCAAGCTCGGCGTGGTCACGGTCGAAGGCGAGGTGATCTTCGCCGACATCGTCACTGTCGATGGCTCGCTGGTGCAGCGCTTGCGCATCGACCGCGCGACCGGGATCGGCACCGCCGCCGCCGACGCCCCCTAGACCCCGCCGCCCCGCCGGCGCCGCCACGCCTTGTAGGCAACCGGCAGCACCGCGAGCAGCGCCAGGCCGCAGAGGGCGGTCAGGATCTCCGGGGTCAGCAGGCCCAGGGGCGTGAAGCGCTCGCCGGCGTCGAACAGGCTGCCCAGGCCGGCGCCCACGCTCGCGAACACGCAGGCGGCGGGGATGATGCCGAGAAAGGTGCCAAGCACGTAAGTGCCGAAGCCGACGCCGAGGAACGCGGGCACCAGGTTGACGATGAAGAAGGGGAACAGCGGCACCAGGCGCAAGGCCAGTAGGTAGCTGAGGGCGTTGGCGCGGAAGCCGTCCGCCATCCGGTTCAGGAACGGCCCGGCTCGGGCGCGGAGCACCGCGCCGAAGGCCGAGCGGGCGATCAGGAAGAGGGCCGCCGCGCCGACGGTCGCGCCGATCACGTTCAGAAGGGTGCCGAGCAAGGTGCCGAACAGAAAGCCGCCGGTGATGCTGAGCACCAGTCCCGCCGGCAAGGAAAAGGCCACGGCGAGCGCGTAAGAGACCGTGAAAAAGAGAGGCGCCACAAGGGGCTCCGCCGCGACGAAATCGAGCAGGGCCATGCGGTGCTGACGCAGCGCCTCGAACGACAGGTAGCGGTCGAGCCCGAACAGGAAATAGGCCACCAGGCCGAGCACCAGGACCGCGACCGGCAGGAAGCGCCGCAGGTGACGCGTTTTCGGGGCGGGGGCGTCCGGGGCGGGGAATGACGACATCGAGTCTCTGGCCAGGGGCGGGCGCGTTGCCCGCCATCCTAGTGGATTGCCTCAAACCCTCGATACCCGTGCGCTCTCACCCCCCCCTCCCCTCCCTCCCCCGCAAGGGGGGGGTACCAACGAAACAATCAATTTATTGGATCAAGCCATTAACGTGCCGCCGTCGGCGCCAGGCGGTGGGCGCGCTGCGGGCACCGGCATTGCCCGCCCTCCCGGCCCGTGCTACCGTACGTCCCGGTACCAATCCCTGCCGCTGGGACCATGAGCCGAGCCGCCGAACCGGGCCCGTCGGCGCCTGCCGCCGGCCTTCTCCGCGATCCGCGCTATCGCCAGGGCGTGCTGATGGTGATCGGCGCCGGCGTCTGCCTCGCCACGGGCGGACTGTTCATGCGCACCATGGACGCGGCGGACGGGTGGCAGGTGCTGTTCTTCCGCTCGCTCAGTGTCGCCGCATTTTTCGGCGTCGTGCTGGCATTCCGCAGTCGTGGCCACCTGCTGCCCACTGTGCGGGGTATCGGCAAGATCGGTGCCCTGGTGGTGGTGCTGAACGGCATCGGGTCGATCTGTTACATCCAGGCCGTGGTGCACACCACGGTCGCCAACGTGGTCTTCATCCTGAGCGCGACGCCGATGGTGACGGCGTTCCTCGGGTGGGCGTTCATGGGCGAGAAGGTCTGGACCAGCACCTGGCTCGCCATCCTGCTGGCCATGGCCGGGATCGGCGTGATGGTGGCGGGGGGCCTCGCCTTCGGCCACATGACCGGGGTCCTGCTCGCCTGCGTGGTACCGCTCACCTATGGCTTCATGATCGCCATGGTGCGCCACTCCGCCCAACGCGACATGATGCCGGTGCCGCCGCTGGCCGCCCTGCTCAGCGCCGCGATCGCCGCGCCCATGGTCGGCGACTTCGCCCTCGGCACCGGGGACTTCGTGCGCTGCATGGTCATGGGTGTGGTGCAGTCGGGCATGGGGTTTCTGCTGATGACACTCGGCGCCCGCCATGTGCCGGCCAATGAAGCGGGTCTGCTGGCGCTGAGCGAGATCGCGGTCGCGCCGCTCCTGGTCTGGGTGTTCGTGAACGAGGTCCCGGCCGCCGCCACCTTGCTGGGTGGGGCGATGGTGGTGGTGGCGGTGGTCGCCAACGCGCTCGCCGGCATCCGGCGCGACCGGCTCGCCCGGGTCGCCGTCTGAGTCGTCGCGCCATGCCGCCGACCGCACCCGAGGCGCCGCAGCATCCGGTCACCATCGTCCGTCACGGCCATGCGCGGACCGACCCCTATGTTTGGCTGCGCTCGGGCCGCTGGCGCGAGCTGATGCGCGATCCCGATCTGCTGGAGCCCGAGATTCGCGCCCATCTCGAGGCCGAGAACGCGTATACGGCCGCGGTCCTGGCGCCGGTCGAGCCGCTGCGGCAGTCGTTGGTGCGCGAGCTCAGGGCGCGCATCAAGGAAGACGACTCGACCGTGCCGTCGCCGGACGGGGCCTTCGCCTACTATGTGCGCCACCGCACCGGCGGCGAGCATCCGATCTACTGCCGCGCCGTCGGTGGGGTCGAGGAGGTCGTGCTCGACTGCGACCGCGAGGCGGAGGGGCAGTCGTTCTATCGCTGCATCGCCTGCCGCCACAGCCCCGACCACGCCCTCGCCGCCTACGCGGTCGACCACAACGGCGCCGAGTACTACACCATCCACATCCGCGAGATCGCCTCGGGGCGGCAACTGGACGCGCCGATCGGGGAGTCCCACGGCGAGATGGTGTGGGCGAACGACGGGCGGACGCTCTTCTACACCGTTCTCGACCGCAGCCACCGCCCGGTGAAGGTGATGCGCCACCGGGTCGGCGAAGACCCGGCGCAAGACACGGTCGTCTATGAGGAGCCTGACCCCGGCTTCTACCTCGGCCTGAGCCGGACCGAAAGCCGGCGCTATGTGGTGATCGAGGCCCACGACCACACCACCTCCGAGCTGTATCTGATCGCCGCCGACCGGCCGCTGGCGCCGCCTGAGTGCGTGCTGCCGCGCGAGCGTGATCTGGAGTACGCGCTCAGCGACCACGGCGACCGGTTCCTGATCCTGACCAATGCCGACGGCGCCGAAGATTTCCAGATCGTGACCATGCCGATCGCGGCACCCGCGCGCGCCAACTGGCGGCCACTGGTGCCGCACGCAATGGGGCGCCTGATCCGCGCGATGCTGCTGTTCCGGGACCATCTGGTGCGCCTCGAGATGCAGGACGCGCTGCCGCGGATCGTGGTGCGGCGGCTCGCCGACGGCGTTGAGCACACGATTCGCTTCGCGGAGGAGGCCTACGACCTGAGCCTGTTGCCGGGGCACGAGTTCGCCACCCGCACGCTCAGATTCGCCTATTCCTCCATGACCACGCCCCAGCGCATCTACGACTACGACCTGGAGGCGCGCACCCGGCTCTTGCGCAAGGAGCAGGAGGTGCCGAGCGGCCACGATCCCGCCCGCTATCTCACCCACCGCCTGCAGGCGACGGCGCCGGACGGTGCGCAGGTGCCGGTCAGCCTGCTGTACCGGCGCGACCTGCCCGTGGACGGGGCGGCGCCCGTGCTCCTTTACGGCTATGGCAGCTACGGCATCTCGATTCCGGCCACGTTCGTCGCCAACCGGTTCAGCCTGGTCGATCGCGGCTTCGTCTACGCCATCGCCCATGTCCGCGGCGGCAAGGAGCGCGGCTATGGCTGGTACCGCGCCGGCCGGCTGGCTGCGAAGGAGAACACCTTCCGCGACTTCATCGCCGCGGCCGAGGCCTTGATCGCCGCCGGCTACACCCGGGTGGGCCGGATCGCCGCCCACGGCGGCAGCGCCGGCGGCATGCTGATGGGCGCGGTCGCCAACCTGCGGCCCGATCTGTTCGGCGCCATCGTCGCCGAGGTGCCCTTCGTCGACGTGCTCAATACCATGAGCGACGCCTCACTCCCCCTCACGCCGCCGGAGTGGCACGAGTGGGGCAACCCGATCGAAAGCGCCGATGCCTACCGTGCCATCCTGGCCTATTCGCCCTATGACAATGTGCGCGAGCAGCCTTACCCGCACATCCTCGCCATGGCCGGGCTGACCGATCCGCGCGTCACCTATTGGGAGCCGGCCAAGTGGGTCGCGCGCCTGCGCGCCCGCAACCCGCAAGGCGGCCTGGTGCTGCTGCGCACCAACATGCAGGCGGGGCACGGCGGCGCCGCCGGCCGGTTCGAGCGGCTGGAGGAGGTGGCGCTCGCCTACGCGTTCCTGCTCAGGATGTTCGCAAAAGATCAAGCCGCCGCCCTCGCCTAAGGGCGGCGGCTCGAAGACAGGATGCGAAGGGGCACCGAGCCGGTTGGCGCAGGCGCCCCGTTCTGCTAGCTGCCGCTCTTCGGCGTTAGCAGCGGAGTGACCGGTTGGGTCGGAATCGGCGTGGAGGCTGTCACCGTCGACTGTGTGCCCACATAGTGTTCAGCGCACATGCCTTCGGCCGAAGCCGACGCCGCGACGGTCAGTCCAATCGCCAACGTTGCGGCTGCCAGCAGCTTCGCGAATCCGTCAGACATCGGACCACCTCCTTCCGGTTGTTGAATCCAGGACGACAGGGAGTCATGCGTTCCCGGCCGGCGTCAAGGGCAAACCTATCACGTCTTGGTTACGCCTTGGTTGCGGCGCCAACCAGCCAGAGGGGGTCGGAGCGGCCCGGCGCTGGCGAGAGATCCTCTTGAAATAGGTCGGAAAAACCCCCTGCGGAGCGGAAATAGAACGCCACCAGGTCGGCGTGCCCGGCGGCATCCAGCGCCCGCCAGAGGGCGATCGCCTTGGTCGGGAACAGGCGGTTGGAGAAGGTGACCAGGCACTCGCCCCCGGGGCGCAACACGCGGGCGATCTCGGCGAAGACCGCGACCGGCCGGGTCAGATACTGCACCGAGACCGTGATCAGGCAGGCATCGAAGGCGGCGGCGGCGAAGGGCAGCGCGGGCGACCGGTTCAAATCGTGCACCAGCCGGTGGGTGAGGCGTGGATTGGCATCCAGCTCCACCTGGTTCATGCCGAGCCCGGTGACCGAGCGGTAATCCACCTCCGGCAGGTGCGAGACCCAGCTCGACATCAGGTCGAGGATGGCGCCGCCAGCGGGCAGCCGGCGGACAAAGCAGGCGCCAAGCGCCGCGATCGCCGCGGCGTCGATGTGGGTGACGAGCCGGGGCGGGGCGTAGAAGAGGGCGTCGTCGCCGTCGTCGATCCGCTGCGTGAGCTGCGGCGGCAGCGGGTTTGTCACCTCAGGCGGCATGGACGTCGCCTTGCGCCATCGCCCGCACCGCCGCGGCCGTGTGGCCCACGGCGCGCAGGCTGGCAAGGGTGGTTGCCTGGTCGCGCTTGGCCAGGCGCCGCCCGTCGGCGGCCAGCAGCAGAGGGTGATGCTCCCACTCCGGCACCGGCAGGCCGAGAAGGGCCTGGAGGAGGCGGTGCACATGGGTGGCGGCCAACAGGTCCTCGGCCCGGGTCACCAGGGTCACGCCCTGGAGCGCATCGTCCACCACCACCGCCAGGTGATAGCTGGTCGGGGTGTCCTTGCGCGCCAGCACCACGTCGCCCTGCGCCTCCGGCCGGCACACCTGCACACCCCGGCGCCGGTCGGACCAGGTGAGCGGGCCGGTCTGCGCCGCGGCGGCGGCCACGTCCAGCCGGAGCGCGAAGCCTTCGCCGGCGGCGATGCGCTGGGCACGCTGGTCCGCAACCAGGTGGCGGCAGGTGCCGGGATAGAGGGGTCCGCTGCCGTCCGTGGCCAGGTGCGGCGCGCCGCCGGCCGCCGCGATCTCGGCCGCCACGCTGCGGCGCGTGCAGAAGCAGGGATAAATCACTCCCATCGCCTGCAAGGTCGCGAGTGCCTGCCGATAGTCGGTGGAGTGCTCGGACTGGCGCCGGACCGGCGCCTCCCAGGTGAGGCCGAGCCAGGCGAGATCGGCCAGGATCGCGGCGGTGAACTCGGGCTGGCAGCGCGCCCGATCGATGTCCTCGATTCTAAGCAGGAAGCGCCCGCCTGAGGCTACTGCGCGCTCGGCGGCGAACAGCGCCGAGAAGGCGTGGCCGAGATGCAGCAATCCGGTCGGGCTCGGCGCGAAACGGGTGACGGGCGCCAGGTGGCCCTGCAGCGTTCCCCCCATTCGGTTAGCCTCCCCTCCTGCGCCTACCATAGCGGGCCGGCGCGCGGTCGCGCCATGGCCCGCCGGTGGACGCTGGAGCCGGGGGTGTGGCACAGTTGGTGCGCGCCAAGGGGGTGAATCATGGGCGAGACAGCGGCAGAGGCGGCGCTGGTGCCGAAGGGCACGCCGGTCGATACCTTCCAGGTCGGCCAGGTGTTCGAGCACCACTGGGGGCGGACCATCGCCGCCGCCGAGAGTTCGCTCTTCTCCTCCCTCACCCTCGCCTTCAACCCACTCTATTTCAACGTCGAATACGCCCGGGCGCACGGCCACCCCGATCTGGTGGTCAACCCGTATCTCGTGTTCAACACGGTGTTCGGCCTCTCGGTCGAGGACCTGAGCGAGAGCGGGCCCGGCGGGGGCGGCGCGTTCCTCGGCGTGGATGGGCTCCGTTTCCTCGCCCCCGTCTATCCCGGCGACACGCTCTATGCGCGCTCGGAGGTGCTGGCCAAGCGCGAATCCGAGAGCCGCCCCGGCTCCTTCGTCCTCACCTGGCGGACCGAGGGGGTCAACCAGCGCGGGGCGACCGTCATCGCCTTCGAGCGCAGTAACCTGCGCCGCCGCGCTTAAGCGCGCCATGGCCGACGACACCATGACCGAGGAGCGCCGGCTGATCCAGGCGGCGGCGCGGGAGTTCGCCCGGCGCGAGGTGCTGCCCGTGGCCAACCGGCTCGACCGGGTGCAGGGCGAGATGCCGATGGAGTTGCGCGACAAGCTGGCCGCGAACGGCTATTTCGGCATCCTGATTCCGCAAGCCTTCGGCGGCCTCGGCCTCGGCAAGTTCGAATACTGCCTGGTGGCGGAGGAGCTGGCGCGGGGGTGGATGAGCGTCGCCTCGATCATCGCCCGCACCAACAACTTCGTTGAGAGCGGCCTGACCGACGCGCAAGCAGCGCGCTGGCTGCCGCGCATGGCGCGGGGCGACTTCATCGCCGCCAGCGCGATCTCCGAGCCCGAGGCCGGATCGGACGTGGCCAACATCTCCTGCCGCGCGGAACTGCAAGGGGATGCGTGGGTCATCACCGGCGCCAAGACCTGGTGCACCTTCGCCGACGGTGCCGACGGCATCGCGGTCGTCTGCCGTACCGACCCAGTGGTCGATCCCAAGCGGCGCCACCTCGGCCTCACCACGCTCATGGTGGAGAAGCCGCGCGGCAGCTTCCCGCCTGGCCTGACCGGTTCCCCCATCGACAAGATCGGCTATTTCGGCTGGAAGACCTGGCAGCTCTTCTTCGACGGCGTGCGCGTGCCGGTGGATGCGGTCGTGGGCGAAGTGGGCAAGGCGTTCTACGCCACCGGGCGGCGGCTGGCGACGGCGCGGGTGCACACCGCCGCGCGCGCCGTCGGCCTGGCCCAGGGCGCGCTCGAGGACAGTATCTCCTACGCGGCGGAGCGGCGGCAGTTCAACCAGCCGATCGGCGCCTTCCAGTCGATCCGCTTCATGCTCGCCGACATGGCGACCAAGGTGGAGGCCGCGCGCCAGCTCACCCGCTTCGCCGCCAACGAGCTCGACCAGGGCCGGCGCGCGGACCAGGAAACGTCGATGGCGAAATACTTCGCCAGCGAGATCGCCGAGGAGGTCACCAGCGCCGCGTTGCAGATCCACGGCGGCTACGGCTACACCCGCGACTTCGCGGTCGAGCGATACTGGCGCGACGCGCGCCTCACCAAGATCTTCGAGGGCACCTCGCAGATCCAGCTCCGCATCGTCTCCGACCGCCTGCTGGGGCGCACCCCATGACCGGGCCGTGGCAGCGCCTGACGGGGCGCGACAATTACTTCGAGGACTTCCCCTTGGGGCGGCGCCTGCGCCACGCGCGCGGCAAGACCGTGACCGAGATGGACAACGTGCTGATCACCAACCTGGTGATGAACACCGCCCAGAGCCATTTCAACGAGGACAGCCAGCAAGCGACACCCTCGGGGCGGCGCATCGTCTTCGGCGGCGTCACCATCGCGCTCGTCGTCGGCCTCGCCACGCAGGACACCGGCGAGAACGCCCTGGCCGAGCTCGGGCTGGACCAGCTCAGCCTACCGACGCCGGTCTTCCATGGCGACACGCTCTACGCCGAGAGCGAGGTGCTGGACGCGCGCGTCGCCGAGCGCGGGGACGCGGGGATCGTCCGCTTCCGCCACCGCGGCCGCAACCAGACCGGCGCGGTGGTGATGGAAGGCATCCGGACCGTGTTGGTGAAGCGCCGCCCCGGCGGCTGAGCAGCGGCTGAGCGGCGATTGCCAGGACGCGCGGGGCGCCCATACTGGCGGGGACAGGCAGGATGGTGGCGATGGGGGCGGCGATGGCGGGGCAGGACGAAGCGACCTGGGGCGCGGTGGATGTGGTGGTCGTCGGCTGCGGCATCGCCGGCCTGGCCGCCGCGGTCACGGCGGCGGAGGGCGGCCAGAAGGTGCAGGTGCTGGAGCGCGCGACCTTCACGGAGCGCGGCGGCAACACCCGCTATACCGAGGCCTTTCTGCGCATGCGCGACGAGGCGACGGTCTCTGACGATTTCGAGGCCGACTTCGCCGCCAACGCCGGCTACCACCTGGATCCGGCGCTGGTGGCCGGCGCGGCCGGGGACTACGCCAACTGGCCGAGCCTGCTGCGCAGCCTCTCCTTCGCCGATCCCGAGCTGGTGGCGACCTTCGCGAGCGGCATCCCCGAGGCGGTCGCCTGGCTCAAGGGTCATGGCGTGCGCTTCGGCGACACGCCCTTTTTCGGCCTGACCGAGTCGATCCAGCGCATCGCCGTCCAGGGCGGCGGGCTGGCCCTGATCGAGGCGCTGACGCCGATCGCCGAGCGGCTGGGCGTCGCTTTCGCCTATCAGACCACGGCGCACGATTTGGTGATCGATGGCACCGGTCGGGTCGCAGGTGTGCGGGCGATGAACGCGGACGGCGGGCGCGGCGTGTACCGGGCCGCCAAGGGCGTGGTGCTGGCGAGCGGCGGCTTTCAGGGCAATGCCGAGATGATGGCCCGCTATATCGGCCCGCACGGGCGATACGCGCGCCCGGTGAGCCGCGGCGGCTACTACAACAAGGGGGAAGGCATCCGCATGGCGCTTGCCATCGGCGCCGCGCCCGCCGGCGACTACAGCGACTTCCATGCCGAGCCCATCGACCCGCGCTCGGGCAAGACCGAGGCCGTGGTGATGATCTTCCCGCTCGGCATCCTGGTGAACCGCGAGGGCCAGCGCTTCTTCGACGAGGCCCAAGGTACGGTCGATCGCACTTACGAGGCGGCGAGCCGCGCCGCCAACCGGCAGTCGGGCGGCCTCGCCTTCTGCGTGCTCGACGGCAAGCTCGACCAGGTGCAAGGCTGGCAGCGCACCATCCGCACCGAGGTGCCGCCGATCGCAGCCGCGACCCTGGATGAACTGGCCGCCGCCGCCGGGATCGCGCGTGAGCCCTTCCGGGCCACCATCGCCGCCTTCAACGCGGCCTGCCCGCCGGGCGAGGGCTTCGATGCCCGCCGTCTCGACGGGCTGGCGACCCGGGGTCTCTTCCCGCCGAAATCCAACTGGGCGCGCCCCATCGATCGGGCGCCCTTCCGCTGCTATCCGGTGATCGCCGCCAACACCTTCACCTTCGGCGGGCTCAAGGTGGACCCGGACGCGCGGGTGCTGAGTACCGACGGCGTGGCGATCCCCGGTCTCTATGCCGCCGGCGAGACGGTCGGCATCTATTACGGCCGCTACACCGGCTCGACCTCGGTCTTGCGGGGCGCGCATTTCGGGCGGCGCGCCGGGCGCCACGCGGCCCGCCGATGACGGCGGCGACCGCCGGGGCGCTCGCCGGCATTCGCGTCCTCGACCTGACCCGAATGCTGTCCGGTCCTTTCTGCGGCATGCTGCTCGCCGACCAGGGCGCCGACGTGATCAAGGTCGAGCCGTTCGAGGGCGACGCGGCGCGGGCCTCGACCAACGGTCCCTACCTGCCCGACGATTCCTTGAAGGCGTTCGGCGGCTATTTCCAGTCCAACAACCGCAACAAGCGCGGCCTCGCCATCGATCTCAAGCATCCCGAGGGGCGGGCCGCGTTCCTGCGCCTGGTGGACGGCGCGGCCGTGCTGCTGGAGAACTTCCGGGTCGGCGTGATGGACCGCCTCGGCCTCGGCTATGAGAGCTTGCACGCGCGCAACCCGAAGCTGGTCTACGGCGCGATCCGCGGCTTTGGTGATCCGCGCACGGGGGCCAGCCCCTATGCCGAGTGGCCGGCCTACGACGTGATTGCCCAGGCCATGGGCGGCATCATGGGCATCACCGGCGCCGCACCGGGTGAGCCGATGAAGGTTGGCCCCGGGGTCGGCGACATCGTCCCGGCGATGCTGGCCGCCTTCGGCATCGTCGCCGCGGTGCGCCACAGCGAACGCACCGGTGTCGGCCAGTTCGTCGATGTCGCCATGTACGACGGCATCCTCGCCCTCTGCGAGCGGATCGTGTTCCAGCATTCCTATCTCGGCCTGGTGCCGGGGCCGGAGGGCACCGGGCATCCCTTCATCTGCCCCTTCGGCCTCTACCCCTGCGCCGACGGCTGGGTGGCGATCGCCTGCCCGACCGACAAGTTCTGGCGCGCCCTCTGCCGGGTGATGGAGCGGCTGGACTGGGCCGCCGATCCCCGCTTCGCCAGCCGTGCGGCGCGCGCGGCGCACCGCACCCTGATCGAGGCCGCCCTGTCCGAGTGGACGGGGACGCGCCGCAAGGCGGAACTCTCGCGCCTGCTCGGCGGGCAGGTGCCGTTCGGCCCGGTCAACACCGTCGCCGACATCTTCGCCGATCCCCATGCGCGGGCGCGCGGCATGCTGGCCGAGGTGGAGCATCCGGGCTCGGCGCTGAAGGCGGTGATCGCCGGCACGCCGGTGCGCATGACGGAAACACCGGGCGGAGTCTGGCGGCGCGCCCCGATCCTCGGCGAACACACCGCCGAGGTGCTCGGCGAATGCGGCTTCGCGCCGGCGGAAATAGGGGCGCTCGAAGCTGCGGGCGCGGTGCGCCAGTGGCGGGTGGGGGCGGCGGCGCAAGGAGAGGCGCGGGATGACGGTTGAGCGCAAGCGGCGGCTGCGCCGCTGCCAGCTTTCGGTGCCGGGCAGCGACCAGCGCAAGATGGCGAAGGCGATTCAGAGCGCCGCCGACTTCGTGTTCCTCGATCTCGAGGACGCGGTCGCGCCGTCCGCCAAGGTGGCGGCCCGCGACCAGGTGATCGCCGCGCTCCACGCCGAGGGCTGGGGCAAGAAGACGCGCGCGGTGCGCATCAACGACCTGCGCACCGAGTGGGCGTATGAGGACATCATCCGCGTGGTCGAGGCGGCGCACGCCGTGCTCGACGTGATCATCATCCCCAAGGTCATGGGGCCGGAGGACGTGCGCTGGGTGGCGACCCTGCTCGCCCAGATCGAGCGCAAGTTGAAAATCCCGCCCCGCATCGGCCTCGAAGCCCTGATCGAGGAGGTGGAGGCGATGATCGCGGTGGAGGCGATCGCCCAGAGCTCGCCCCGGCTGGAGGCACTGATCTTCGGCATGGGCGACTATTCGGGCAGCCAGGGGGTCCGCACCCGCTCCATCGGCGGCGACGTGAGCTATCCCGGCGACATCTGGTACTACCAGCGCAGCAAGGTGGTGATCGCCGCCCGCGCTGCCCGCATCGACGCCATCGACGGGCCTTTCGGCAACTTCAAGGACGGGGACGGCTACCGCGAGGAATGTCGGCGCGCCATGATCCTGGGGTGTGTCGGAAAATGGGCGATCCACCCCTCCCAGATCGCGATCGCGCAAGAGGTCTACTCGCCCCGGCCCGAAGACGTGGCGTATGCCCGCCGGGTGGTGGACACTTACGCCAAGGCCCTCGCCGAAGGCGCCGGCGCCGTCACCATCGACGGGCGCATGGTGGATGCCGCGTCGCTCCGCATCCACCAGCGCGTGCTCGACATGGCGGAGTTGATCGGGCCGTAGAGGAGGCGCTCTTCGGTCATAGTGCGCAGGGAGGAATCGTCATGCTTGGTCAGATGATGCACCGGCCGCTCCTGATCCAGCCGATGATGGCCTATGCGGCGGCCTATCATGGCGATCAGGAACTGGTGACCCGCTGCGTCGAAGGCGGCATCCACCGCTACACCTACCGCGCGGCCTATGCCCGCATGGGGCAGTTGGCGAACGCGCTAACGCGTCTCGGCGTGAAGCCGCACGACCGGATCGGCACCGTCGCCTGGAACACCCACCGTCATTTCGAACTCTACTATGCCGTCGCCGGGATCGGGGCTGTCTGCCACACCATCAACCCGCGCCTGTTCCACGACCAGCTCACCTACATCGTCAACCACGCCGCGGACCGGTTCCTGTTCGTCGACCTGACCTTCGTGCCGATCCTGGAGAAGCTGGCGCCGCACCTGAAAGGGGTCGAGGCTTACGTGATCCTGACCGACGGCGCCCACATGCCGCAGACCACCCTGCACCCGGTCCTCTGCTACGAGGAGCTGCTGGCGCCCGAGGACGGCGTCTGCGAGTGGCCCGAGTTCGACGAGAACACCGCGGCCGCGCTCTGCTACACCTCCGGCACCACGGGCAACCCGAAGGGCGCGCTCTACTCGCACCGCTCGACCGTGATCCACGCCCTCTCGATCTTCGTCGGCGCGGACGGACGCTGGCTGACGACCAAGGATTCGCTGCTCCTGGTGGTGCCCATGTTCCACGTCTCCGCCTGGGGCTTCCCGTTCATGGCGCCGATCGCCGGCACCAAGCTGGTATTTCCCGGCGCCGACTATTCTGGCCAGGCCCTGCATGAGCTGCTCGCAGCCGAGCGGGTCACCTTCACCGCCGGGGTGCCCACTGTCTGGATCGGCCTGCTCGGTTACTTGCGCGAGCACGGGCTGAAACTGACCACGCTCACGCGCATGCTGTGCGGCGGCACGGCGCCGCCCGAGGCGATGATGCGCGAGTTCGAGCAGGAGCACGGCGTCGAGTTCATCCAGGGCTGGGGCATGACCGAGACCAGCCCGGTCGGCTCTCTCTGCGTGCTCCCGCCGGCGCAGGCGGCACTGCCCGACGACGCCCGCTACCGCCTCAAGCGCAAGCAGGGCCGCGCGCCCTTCGGCTACGACATGCGCATCGTCGGCGACGACGGCGCGATCCTGGAGCACGACGGCACCGCGGCGGGGGAGCTCCAGGTGCGCGGCAACTGGGTGATCTCCGGCTATTTCCGGGACGAGGCGGCAACCCGGGCGGCGATGGATCTCGACGGCTGGTTCCGCACCGGCGACGTCGCCAGCATCGATGCGCAGGGCTTCATGGAGATCACCGACCGCACCAAGGACCTGATCAAGTCGGGCGGCGAGTGGATCAGTTCGATCGCTCTCGAGAACAGCGTGATCGGCCACCCCGATGTTTCCGAGGCGGCGGCCATCGCCCGCCCGCACCCGAAGTGGGGCGAGCGGCCGCTCCTCGTGGTGGTGCCCAAGGCGGGGCGCACACCGTCCAAGGAGAGTGTGCTCGCATACCTGAAGGACAAGGTGGCCCCCTGGTGGCTGCCGGACGACGTGGTGGTGGCCGCCGACCTGCCGCACACGGCGACCGGCAAGGTCTCCAAGGCGCAGCTCCGCGACCGCTTCAAGGACCACGTGCTGCCGACGGCCTAACCGCGCGCGACGATTTCCGCCAGCACCGGCAGGAGGTGTTCGCGGAAGCGTGCCGGGTGCTCGCTCATGGGGAAGTGGCCGAGGCAGGGCATGGGCTGGAAGCGGGCACCCTCGATGCGGGCCGCTGTCGCTCCTGTGTCCGCCGGCGTTACCGAGTAGTCGTATTCGCCGGTCAGCAGATAGACCGGGCAGCGGCGGGTATCGATCTCACCCAGCGTCGCTGTGAAGTCGCCGTCCTGGCCGTAGAAGTGGAGGTCGCCCTTGAACACGCCAGGGCCGCTCTGGCCGTAGGCCCAGAGCGTCTCCCAGCGCGCATCGTCCGGGCTCATGGGTGCGATCAGGCCGCTGACCCAGGCTATGGCGAGCTCGCCGCCGTGCACCTCGGGATGGTGCAGCCACTCCAAACCCAAGCCGCCCGGGCGGGACGTCGGCGCGGCGGAGGATTGAAGTCCGATCACGGCGCGGAAGCGGTCGGTGTCGGCGCGGGCGAGTTCAAGGACGATGCGCCCGCTCATGGAGCAGCCGAGGGCGACCACGCGGGCCAGGCCGAGCGCCGCGACGAAGGCGCGAATGGCGGCGAGGTAGGAGGCCGTGGACAGCCGGTACTCGCGGTCGCGCCAGTCGTCGGGCGCGCCGGACTTGCCGTGCCAGGGCAGGTCGAAGGCGATCACGCGGAAGCGGTCGGTGATCGCGGCATCGGTCATCAGGTGGCGGAACTGGCGGCTGTCGGACCCGGCCGTGTGCAGGCAGAGGAGCGGAATGCCCGCGCCCGCCTCCTCGAAGAACAGGCGGTGCCGCTCGCCCTCGATTTCCACGTTCAGATAGCGGGCGACGATCGGCTCCAGCATGGGCAGCTCAGAGCGTCTTCAGGAACGCCCGCGTCGCGTCGATGGCGAGCTTGGCGCGGCCAGCCGCGGTCATGGTCTTGGCGAAGGCGTCCTTGGGCGCCTCGAGGGAGAGCGCGATGTCGTCCGGCAGCGCCGCCAGCAGTTCCCGCAACGGCAACCCGCCCTCGCCGGGATAGAGCCGAGCCGAGCGCGCCTCGTGCTGCAGCGCGCCGGCGCCCTCTGGCGGCCTCAGGGGCGCGTCGCAGAACTGGATGTAGGGGAAAAGGGCGGGATCGTACCGCTTGAGCGCCGCCACCGACCCGCCCGAGCGGAAGAGATGCAGCGCATCGATCAGCACGCCGGTCCTGGGCTGCGCCGCAGCTTTGACGATGCGCACCGCCTGCTCGATCGATTTCACCTCGCTCATGACGAAGAACTCGAGGCAGGAGATGAGGCCGAGCGCCCCGGCGCGCTCGGCGACGGCGGCGAAGTTGGCGGTGGCGCGCGCCTCGTCGGGATCGTTGCAGAGGACGAGGACAAACTTGGCGCCGAGTTCGACGCCGCATTCGAACATCGGCACCAACTCCGGCGGGCGGGTGTTGGGCATCAGGCGCACCACCTCGATGTCGAGCACCTTGACGCCGGTATCGGCCATGCGCCGGAGCGTCTCCTTCAGCATCGGCGTTCCGCCGATCATCGGGTACTGGGTCTCGTTCGGCCAGCGCGGGTCGAGGCGGATGCGCAGGCCGACCGTGTCGTAGCCGCAGGCAGCGGCGAAGCTCACCATCTCCGGCGGCGAGGCCTCGAGCACGGTGAGGTGGGCGATGGAAATGGGATGCATGGCCGGCCTCGAATGCGTGGAATCGGCCCGAGGCTACGGGGTGAGGGGCGCGTTGTCCACGCGGCGAGGCTCGGTCGCGCTTGCTTGGTGTCGTCGCGCTAACGTACTGGCCACGCAACGCGGCGTTGGAAGTCGGAATGCCACAACAACTCTTCGGCAATCCGTTGGTCCGGAAACGAGACCAGGACTATTTGGAGCCCGTTGATCCGAGCGTGCTTCATCGCTGGCAGGCAGTTGGTGTCACCAGTCACGAGCACGATTCGATCGACGGAGCGTGTTGCAGCATAATTGGCGATATCGAGCCCAATTCGCATGTCTACGCCCTTTTGCTCGAAGTCCGGCTTGAAATCGTCGTCGGTGAGTTCTTGCGGCGCGATGGGGATATGCCTTGGCTTGAAGCCTCGGAACTTCAGAACGCCGCGCCGAACGGCGAACTGATCCTTCGTGGCCAGTCGTCTGAGCCAAGCATCGGAGGCCGTGAATTCTTTATGGTTTCCTGAGACCGGAAGCTTGACGGTGCCGACAAAGGGCGCGCAGTCGTAATAGAGGATCCTCAGCAATTCCTCGTCGGGCGCAACGCGCCCATGGGCGACTGCTTCGATAAACTCAGGATCGCAGGAGAAGCCGGCTTTGCGCGAGAGAACGCGCAAATGACCGCCGTCGATGAGAACTGAAGCACGCATCAAATAGAAAGACCCCCTCACGTTGCCGCGAGAGGGTCTAAAATATTTTGCCCGCCTACGAGCGTAGCGGATAGGCCTTTATCCTAGCCCAAATGGGCTAAGGGGTCAATTTTTCATACATCGCCTACTTCCTCCCGTGTTGCGACGCTACAGCTCCCCGATCTCGCGCCGCAGGCGGAACTCGCGGCTGGTGACGTGGGCCTCGGCCTGGCGCAGGCGGCGTTCGATGTCAGCGAACTTGAGGCCGAGGTCGTGGGCGGTGCGCTGCGGCTCGGTGCGCACCGAGCGCCAGAACTCCGCCTCCTCCTCGGAACGGTAGAGCCCGACGGGGCGCGGCTGGAGCGCGCAGCCGGCGATCAGGTAGCCGACCACCAGGGGGAAGGTGAACGGGATCGCGGCGATCACGAGGCCGAGCCGCACCGCCCAGGGGCGGATGCCGACATAGTCGGCGATGCCGGCGGCGACGCCGAAGAAGATCCCGCGCTCGGTGTCGCGGTAGAGCCGGGCCGGGCTCGGCGGCCGCTCGCGGTGATGGCGCTCGGAGCCGTTCACAGCTTCTGCCTCCAGTCGGGGGAGTCCGCATCCAGGATGCGCTCCAGGTTGTTCAGCCGCCGCTCCATGCGGTCCGCACTCTGTGAAAGCTCGGCGAACAGGCGCTCGTCCTCACTGGTGAGCGACTTCGCCATGCGCCAGCGCGTGACGTAGTGGGCGACGATCCAGATCGGGGCGACCACCCCCATGAAGAGAATCGCCGCCATGAAGGACATCATGGCCGAGATCATCGCCTAGCCCTGCCGCGTCGAGCCGCCCGCCTTGATGCGGGCCTTGAGGGCGTTCAGCTCCGCCTCGATCCTGGTGTCGTCGCCGAGGGCGGCGATCTGCTCGGCGAGCGACTTGCCTCGCCCCAGGTCGAGCGCCTGCACCTCGCTCTCGGCGGCATCCACCCGGTGCTCCATGCGCTCGAAGCGGGCGAAGGCGTCCTGGATGCGACCGTCGTAGAGCTGGCGCCGGGTGCGCAGGTGCGCGGTCGCGCTCTCCTCGCGCACGGCGAGCGCCTGCTGGCGGGCGCGCACCTCGCGCAGCTTCGCCGCCAGCTTGGTGATGTCCTCCTCATGCCGATGGATCGCCTCATCCAGGGCGGCGTGGTCGGCGGCCAGGGTGGCCGCGGTCTCGGCGAGCTTGGCCTTCTCCAGGAGCGCGCCCCGCGCCAGGTCCTCGCGGTCCTTGGCGAGGGCGACCTCGGCGCGGCGCGCCCATTCGCCCTCGGCGTCCCGCAGCCGACCCTGGGTGCGGTCCACGTCCTTGCGGTCGGCGATCGCCTTGGCGGCCGAGGCGCGTACCTCGACCAAGGTCTCCTCCATCTCCTGAATCATCAGCCGGATCATCTTCTCCGGGTCTTCCGCGCGGTCGAGGAGCACGGTCAGGTTGGCGCTGATGATGTCGGCGAGGCGGGAAAAGATGCTCATGGGTGATGTCTCCTCGGCTCGGGGGCGCGGGTCAGTCGATCAGCAGACCGACCACGAGGCCGGCCGCGAACAGCGTCCAATGTTGGGCATCGAGGCGGCGCAGGCGCTGCAGGGCGAGTTCAGCGATCCCCAGGAAATCCTCCTTGAGGCGTCCGCCCAGGTTGCTGCGGCGATGGTCGTCGAGCTGGTGCACGTCTGAAACCCTCCGCATCCGGGCGACCACGCGGCCGCATGCCCACTCTATGGCTCCTCTATTGCACCCGTCGTGCCAACCCGCCAGGGCTGAGGAAAGCATTGAATTTGTTTGGTAATCCATGGGGAATTCAATGCCCTGCAAATTTATATGATAAAAATTTTCACAATTATGGATATTTTCTGATAACAATTTGGCTATGGCCATTGGCGATCCCCAGCCCGCCCTGCCGCCCCTCATTGGCCAGTCGCGCCCCTTTCTCGACCTGATGGAGGGAGTCTCTCGGCTCGCCACTCTCGATCGGCCGATCCTGGTGGTGGGCGAGCGGGGCACCGGCAAGGAGCTGGTGGTCGCCCGCCTGCACTATCTGTCGCGCCGCTGGGACCGGCCCTTCGTCGGCGTGAACTGCGCGGCCCTCGCCGAGAGCCTGCTCGATTCCGAGCTGTTCGGGCACGAGGCCGGCGCCTTCACCGGCGCCGACCGCCGCCGCCGCGGCCGCTTCGAGCAGGCCGACGGCGGGACCCTGTTCCTGGACGAGATCGCGACCGCGTCCGGCGCCACCCAGGAGAAGATCCTGCGCGCGGTCGAGTACGGCACCATCCAGCGCCTGGGGGCGGAGCGGCAGACCAGCGTCGATGTGCGGGTGGTGGCGGCGACCAATGTGGACTTGCCGGCGGCGGCGGCGGCGGGGCGCTTCCGCGCCGACCTGCTCGACCGCCTCGCCTTCGACGTGGTGACCGTGCCGCCGCTCCGCGCCCGCGCCGATGACATTCCCCTCCTCACCACCCACTTCGCGCGCGCGTTCGCGGTCGAGATCGGCTGGGACGACTTTCCGGGATTCACGCCCGAGGCACTGGCGGCACTCGCGTGCCACGACTGGCCCGGCAACGTGCGCGAGTTGCGCGCGGCCGTGGAGCGGAGCGTCGCCCGCGCGCAAGCGGCGGGCGCGCCGGTTGCGGCGGTGGTCCTCGACCCCTTCGCCTCGCCCCACTGGCGGGGTGCTGAGACAGCCGTGTCCACGGCGGTGCCCGAAGGCGGCCTGATGGCGCATCTGGCCCGGATCGAGCGCGCGGCGGTGGCGGCCGCTCTCACCACCAGCCGCCACAACCAGCGCCGCGCCGCCACCGCCCTCGGCCTCACCTACGCCCAGCTCCGCTATCTGGTGCAGAAGCACAACCTCGGGACGTGACGCCCCGACCGGTTTGGCGCAGGTGCGTTCCGCGCTATGCTCGCCCGGCGTCCGCAGGGGAGCCGAGCCATATGCAGAAGCGCCTGGTCTATTTCGAGAACTGGTCCGACCCCATCGCTCTCGAGATCCTCTCCCCTGCGCCCGGCATCCTGCTCGAGCGCATCGCCAAGGACGATCCGGCGGAGCGCGCGGCGGAAGTGTTTCACCGCGCCCACGGCTACCAGGTGCGCTCCACCCGGCACGAGACGCCCTATTGGGTGACGGCGGCGCTGCTGGCGGGAGCGCCCAACCTGCTCGCGGTCTCGGCCCAGGGCGCCGGCTACGACACCGTGGACGTGGCGGCCTGCACCAAGGCCGGCGTCCTGGTGGTCAACCAGACCGGGCTCGGCAGCGCGACCGTCGCCGAGCACGTGCTGGCGGTGATCCTGACCCTGGCGCACCGCACCGGCGAATCCGACAAGGCCATGCGCCGCGTGGCCAACATCCGCCGCCAAGACTACATCGGCCGCGACGTGCAGGGCACCACGCTCGGCATCATCGGCCTCGGCAACATCGGCTCGGCGGTCGCAACCCTCTGCCGCCGCGCCTTCGACATGCGCGTCCTCGCCCATGACCCGTATATCCCGGCGGCGCGGTTTGCCGAGTTCGGCGCCACCGCGGTCTCGCTCGACCAGCTCTTGCGCGAGTCCGACTTCGTCACCGTGCACGTGCCGCGCAACGCCGAGACCGAGGGCCTGATGGGCCGCGCCCAGTTCGCGCTGATGCAGCCGACCGCCTATTTCATCACCGCCGCGCGCGGCGGCATCCACGACGAGGCGGCGCTGCATGCGGCGCTTGTCGCCAAGACCATCGCCGGCGCGGCGCTCGACGTGTGGGCGGTGGAGCCGCCGCCCCTCGACCATCCGCTGCTAGCGTTGGAGAACGTGATCGCCACGCCCCACAATGGCGGGCTCTCCGCCGGCGCCTACCGCAACCTCGCCAAGGGCGCGGCCGAGCAGTGGCTGCAGATCTTCCGCGGCGAGAAGCCGCCGCGCCTGGTCAATCCCGAGGCGTGGGAGCCCTTCCGCCGCCGCTGGCAGCGCATCATCGGCAACGATCCGAGCTGATCCGCCATGCGGGGGTGCGACTGCCACATGCACCTGTTCGGTCCGGCGGCGCGCTATCCCTACGCCGAGGGCCGCCACTACACGCCGCCCGACGCCACCTTGCCGGACTACCTGGCCATGCGCGCCCGCCTTGGATTGGGGCGGACCGTCTTCGTGCAGCCGAGCGTCTATGGCTACGACCACCGCCTGATGCTGGATGCCTTGGCCGCGGGCGGCGACGGCTTCCGCGGTGTGGCGGTCCTCCCGGTGGAGGTGAGCGAGGCCGAACTCATGCGCCTCCACGGCGCCGGCGTGCGCGGGGTGCGGGTCAACCTGGTGCAACGGGGCGGTCCGGGGCCGGCGGCGCTTGCCCCCCTCGCCGCGCGGATCGCGCACCTGGGGTGGCATGTCCAGGTCTATCCTGGCACCGGCGCGCTGGTCGACCTCGCGCCCCTCTTGCGCGCCCTCCCCGTCGCGGTGGTGATCGATCACTATGGCTCGCCCGGTATGGGTGCGGGCACGGCGGATGCGGCCT
>SHWA01000061.1 GCA_009693995.1 Alphaproteobacteria bacterium
TGAAAATGGCGGTACGCCTGCACCGGATTGCCGAGGAAGCGGAGCGCGATCCACCCCGCCGTCCACTCGGCCTCGGTGAACGAGAGGCCGTCGTCGGGGGCCTGGCCGTGGCGCGCCGCGAGTTCGTAAGCGAGGCTTACGTCACCCTCGCGCAGGCTGAGCCGCGACTGGACGTGGCGTTCGGCCCACCAGCGCTCGGCGTTGGCCGGATCGCGCGGTATCGAAAGCAGCAATTGGCGCGCGTCGTCATTGCGGCCCTTCTTGCGCTGCCAGACGGCGCGGTCGAACACCAGCCCCGGAAGGGTGCTGAGGGCGGGGGCGACCCGGGCCAGGGCGGCATCGACTCCATCCTGCCCGGCGGTCAGCCGCATGCGGGCCTCCGCCACCGCCCGGAATTCGGTGTCGACATGCTGCAAGTTGCGCTGCGCCGCAGCCGTCTGCCGCCGCCACAGGAGCGAGTCCACCCGCGCGCGATGGTCGTCCTGGTCGAGCAGGTGCCGGTAGCGGGCGAGCACGACCCGTTCCTGGCTGGGATCGAGGGAATCGGTCGACCAGGTGAGGCGCAGGACCCGGGTCGCCTCCTGGTCCTTGCCCAGCGCGAACAGGGCCTGCACCAATTGCATGCGTCCGGCGCCGGTCACGGGCGGATGGGCCTGGAACCAGCGCAGCACCGACTCGTCCGGCAGGCTGTCGGGCATCACCTGCTCGGCATCGCGCAGCATGCGCCCCATCTCCGGCCAATCCGGCGCGGCCTCGATGAAGGATGCGATCTCGCCGAACGATGCGCTGCCGCCGCGCCGTTTCAGGTAGATCCAGCGGATGATCCGTTCGCCAACGTCGCCGCCGGCCGCCCGCGCGCGCTCGCGCGCCTCGGGCCAGCGCTCGGCCTGGGCATGCAGCAGTGCATCGCGCATGGCGGGATCGGTGGCGGCGACCGGCGGCGCCTGGGGCCGAACCTTCTGCGCTGGCGGGACCGCGGCCGGAACCCGCCGCTGCGGCGCTAGGGCCGCTGGAGCTGCTGTCTTCTGGGGCGACTCGGTCGCGGACTTCGGTGTTGGACGAGCGGGGGGGGCGACTTCCTTGGCGAGCGCTACCGAGCCGACTAGCACGAGCGCCGCGGAAAGGGCGGTTGCGACTGCCTTGATCGATCCCCGCAAGGCCCTTCCCCCTTTAACTGGATTCCGGATACATGCCGGTTGTTCGCGACCGGTCGGTTCCATGTTTAGTGGAGGCGCTGGCTAGCGACAAGCGTTGGCGGCCAGGAATCCGATCCTCGGCGTGGCACGACAATTGATCGAGCGAGTGTCGGTCACTTATGCTTAATACGGTGTGAACGCGCAGGCGCCGGGGCGGCACATCCGATGCTCTGGCTCGGCCCGCGGGCGCGAATGGCATCAGATCCCCGCGGCACGGCCGCGGGCTTCCGGCGGAAAGAGAGGGCGAGGCGATGTTCAAGGGATCGTTCGTGGCGATCATCACGCCGTTCCGCAACGGATCGGTGGACGAGTCGTCGTTCCAGTCGCTCTGCGAATGGCACATCAAGGAGGGGACCCACGGCCTGGTGCCCTGCGGCACCACGGGCGAGTCGCCGACCCTCAGCCATGAGGAGCACCGTCGCGTGGTGGACCTCTGCGTCGAGGTCGCGGGTGGCCGCTGCCCGGTGGTCGCCGGAACCGGCTCCAACTCGACCGAGGAGGCGATCGAACTCACCCGCCATGCCAAGTCAGCCGGGGCGACGGCGGCGCTGGTGGTCACTCCCTATTACAACAAGCCGACCCAGGAGGGCCTCTATCAGCACTACCGGGCGATCCACGAGGCGGTGGATCTGCCGATCATCATTTACAACATCCCCGGCCGCAGCGCGGTCGATATGACGGTCGAGACCATGGCGCGGCTCGCCAAGCTGCCGAACATCGTCGGCGTGAAGGACGCGAGCAACGATCCACTGCGTCCCTTGCGGACACGCCAGGCAATCGGCGAGGACTTCTGCCAGATGTCTGGAGAGGACGCGCTGCAGCACTCCCTCCTCGCTTCCGGGGGCCATGGCTGCATTTCGGTGACGGCCAATGTGGCGCCCCGGCGGATGGCCGAATTCCACAACGCCTGGATGAAAGGCGACCAGGCTGGCGCGCTCAAGCTGCACGAGCGGCTGATGCCGCTGCACGACGCCATGTTCGTGGAGACCAATCCGGCCCCTGCGAAGTACGCGGCGAGCGTGCTCGGGCTCTGTTCGCCGAAGGTGCGCCTCCCGCTGGTCGAGCCGATGGATGCGTCCAAGGTGAAGATCGAGGCGGCCATGCGCGCTTCCGGGATTCTGAACTAGCCTGATGGCAGCGGCCGAGCCCGACGGGCATCGCATCGCCGCGCAGAACCGCAAGGCCAGGCACGACTACTTCATCGACGAGACCATCGAGGCCGGAATCGTGCTGTTCGGCAGCGAGGTGAAGTCGCTCCGCCTCGGCAAAGGCAGCATCACCGAGTCCTATGCCACGGCCAGGGACGGCGACATCTATCTGCTGAACGCCCACATCGCCGAGTACAGCGGCGCCCACCACTTCGGCCACGAGACGCGCCGCCCGCGCAAGCTCTTGCTGCACAAGCGCGAGCGCGACCGGCTGGTGGGCGCGATCCGGCGCGAGGGCATGACCCTGGTCCCGCTTTCGCTCTATTTCAACCAGCGCGGCCGGGCCAAGGTCGCCCTCGGTCTGGCGCGCGGCAAGAAGAAGTTCGACAAGCGCGACAGCATCAAGGAGCGCGACTGGCAGCGCCGCAAGGCCAAGCTCATGCGCGAACGCGGCTGAGGCAAGCGGAGTAGGCAGAATGGCGACAAGGGACGAGGACGAAGGCAGCATCAAGGAAAAGCTGGTAGCGACCAAGGAGCGGTGGGCGCGCGAGGGGCGCCTGCTGACGGGGACGCGCGGCGATCCCGCACGCGACCGCTTGCCGCCCGGACAGCGCCAGGTACGCGACTGGCCGGTACTCGACCTCGGCGTGCAGCCGAACGTGCCGCGGGAACGCTGGCGGCTCGACGTGCTCGGCGCGGTGGAGAATCCGGTCTCCTGGAACCTCGCGACGCTCGAAGCGGCGCCGCAGGTGGAAATGGTGTCCGATATCCACTGCGTCACCGCCTGGTCGCGCTACGACAACCGGTGGCAGGGGGTGAGCGCGGCGCATCTGCTGGCCGTGGTCCGGCCGAAGCCGGAGGCGACCCACATCCTGTTCCACAGCTATGACGGCTACACCACCAACGTCAGCCTGGCCGATTTCGCCGCCGATGATGTCCTGCTCGCCCACAGTTGGGACGGCGCGCCTCTGACCCGCGAGCACGGCGGGCCGGTGCGCGTGGTGATCCCCAAGCGCTATTTCTGGAAGAGCCCGAAATGGATCCGCCAGATCGACATTCGCGCCGGCGACAAGCCGGGCTATTGGGAGGTGCGCGGCTACCACAACGAGGCCGATCCCTGGGCCGAGGAACGGTACGGGTGAGGGCGCCATGAACGCGCACGACTTCTCGTTCACCGCGATCGACGGTGGCCCGCTGCCGCTCGCCGGCTTCGCGGGCATGGCGCTTCTGCTGGTCAATACCGCCTCCCAGTGCGGCTACACGCCCCAATACGCCGATCTGCAGGCGCTCTGGCAGGAGTACCGCAGCCAGGGTCTGGTCGTGCTCGGTGTTCCTGCCAACGACTTCGGTGCGCAGGAGCCCGGCACCGAGGCGGAGATTCGCGCGTTCTGCACGGCGCGCTACGCGGTCGACTTCCCGCTGACCGCCAAGGTCGAGGTCATCGGCGGCGGCGCCCACCCGCTCTATCGCTGGCTCGCGCAGGAACTGGGCGAGGACCAGGCGCCGAAGTGGAACTTCCACAAATACCTGCTGGACGGACAGGGGGCGATCGTCGGGGCCTGGCCGTCACGGGTGCGACCAGGGGCACCCGAAGTGCGGCGGGCGATCGCGGCCGCGCTCGGTAACTAACCGCCCGCAAGCCGCTGGCGGACCGCGCGGAACACCGCCTGGAACGCCGCAACCGTCAACCGGCCAGTCTGCGTGTTGTAGCGCGAGCAGTGATAGCTGTCGGCGAGAACCAGCGACCCGGCCACGTGCAGGGTGCCGTGGGCGAAGGGTGCGCTACTCGCCTTTTGTCCGAGCACGCGCAGTACGGCGGTGTGGGCGACGGCGCCGAGGGCGAGTACGACGCCGAGGCGCGGCATGGCGGCGATCTCGGCGGCGAGGAAGGGCCGGCAAGCGGCCGCCTCGGCCGGGCTCGGCAGGTTCTCAGGCGGCACGCAGCGGACCGCGTTGGTGATGCGGCAGTCGTCCAGCACCAAACCGTCATCCGGCCGCGCGCCGTAGGTCCCGTGCGCGAAGCCGAACTCGAGCAGAGTCGCGTAGAGCAGGTCGCCCGCGGCATCGCCGGTGAACGGTCGCCCGGTCCGGTTGGCGCCCCGCAGGCCGGGCGCCAGGCCGACGATCAGGAGCCGGGCGCCGAGTGGCCCGAACGACGCGACCGGCGCGTTGTGCCAATCGGGCCAGGCCGCGCGGTTGGCCTGGCGAAACTCCTTGAGGCGCGGGCAAAGGGGGCAGTCCCGAAGGGGCGCCGAAACGCCGCCGGCCATGGGCGTCAGTAGGTGCGCACGCTGGCGGGCGTCTGCAGATCTTCCTCGCGCGGCGCCGGCTCGCGTTCGCGCTCCCGGTCACGCTCCCGCAGGGCATCGCGGGCGATCCTCGGCATCAGTTCCTGCAGCTCGATGAAATTGTCGGCCTGGCGGCGCAGCTCGTCGGCCACCATGGGGGGCGAGGAGCGCATCGTGCTGACCACTGACACCCGGCGCCCGCGCCGCTGCACGGCTTCCACCAGCCGGCGGAAGTCGCCATCACCCGAGAACAGCACGATGTGGTCGACGTAGGTCGCCAGCTCCAACATGTCGATGGCGAGCTCGATGTCCATGTTGCCCTTGATCTTGCGCCGGCCGGTAGCGTCGGTGAACTCCTTGGTCGGCTTAGTGACGAGCGTGTAGCCGTTGTAGGCCAGCCAATCGATCAGCGGGCGGATCGGCGAGTACTCCTGATCGTCGATCAGGGCGGTGTAGTAGAAGGCCCTGAGCAGGGTGCCCTTGCCCGAAAACTCGACCAGAAGCCGGCGGTAGTCGATGTCGAAGCCGAGCGCGCGCGCCGCTGAATAGAGATTCGCGCCGTCGATGAAGAGGGCTAGCTTCTCATGCGGATAAAAAGTCATGGGATATCCCGATGAATGCGGATGAATGCGCAACCTCCGGCCCCGTCCGGGTTGCCGGTCCCGATAGGCGGGACCATAGGCAGAAGGTCGCATGACCGCAAGCGAGGGCGCGCGGCCTGACGCCGGCCCGATTCTGATCGCGCTCGGCGCCAATATGCCGAGCCCGGTTCACGGCGCACCGGCCCGAACGCTGCTCGCTGCCATTGACTGTTTGCAGGTAGCGGGCATCCGGGTCTTGCGTCGGTCGCGGCTCTATCGCAGTGCGCCGGTGCCAGCCGCCGACCAGCCATGGTTCGCCAATGCCGTGGTCAGGGTCGCCACGGCGCTCTCGCCAACCGAACTCATGGGGCGGCTGCACTGGATCGAAGCCGATTTCGGCCGCGTGCGGGCGGAGCCGAACGCTCCGCGAACTCTGGATCTCGATCTGATCGCCTATGGCACCCGCGTGACGACGGAGGGGGCGGAGGCGGAAAGCCCCGTCCTGCCCCATCCCAGGCTGGCCGAGCGTGCCTTCGTCCTGCGCCCCCTGGCCGAGGTCGCGCCTGACTGGCGCCATCCGGCAACGGGTGAGCGCATCGCCGAGCTGTTGGCCCGGCTGCCGGCGGGGGCGGATATCGGGGTGGTGCGTTGGCCGCCACGGCGCCGGTAGTGCCATGCGGCAAGGCCCAAGGCCTTGTGGTGTTGTGGAATCGGACGATATATAAGAGGATTCCGGTGCATTGCAGCATCGGCAATGGAGATCGCCCATGGCGCGCGTGACCGTCGAAGACTGTGTCGACAAGATTCCCAGTCGGTTCGACCTGGTGCTGTTTGCGGCGCAACGGGCGCGAGAGCTGTCCCACGGCGTGCCGCTGTTGGTCGAACGGGACAACGACAAGAACCCCGTGGTGGCGCTGCGCGAGATTGCCGAGCGCAAGGTCGAGTCGGAAGATTTGCGGGCGCGCACCATCCTCAGCCTTCAGAAGTACGGTCATCCGGTTGTGTCCGCCGAAGAGGAGGAGGGCGACGAGGTGTCGCTGCTCGCCCGCGAAGACATGCAGATGATCATGGAAGAGGGCGAGGAAGGTGACGAGGTGGTCGACGCCGAGGAAGAGGCCGGCGAGGACGTGGCCACCGAGGAGGAAACCACCTGAGCGCGTGCCGAGCGCACACCGCCCTCTGGCGGAGGGGCGCCCCGCTGATCCGAGACTGGCGGGGCAGGCGGCGGAATCACGACGATGCTCAGGCAGTATGAGCTGGTCGAGAAGGTCAAGGCGTTCGACCCCGGGGTCGACGAGGGCATCCTCAACCGTGCCTACGTATACGCGGTAAAGGCACACGGCGCGCAGAAGCGCGCCTCTGGCGATCCCTACTTCTCGCACCCGATCGAGGTCGCCGGCATCCTGGCCGACATGAAGCTGGACGTGAGCTCGATCGTTTCCGGGCTCCTGCACGACACCATCGAAGACACCGGCACCACCCTCGACGAGATCGAGCGGCTGTTCGGCCGCGAAGTGCGGCGCATCGTCGATGGCGTCACCAAGCTCAGCAAGATTCGGTTCGAGTCCCAGGCCCAGCAGCAGGCCGAGAACTTCCGCAAGTTCCTGCTCGCCATGTCGGAGGACATTCGCGTCCTGCTGATCAAGCTCGCCGATCGCCTGCACAACATGCGCACTCTGCACTTCATCGCGAGCCCCGAGAAGCGCCAGCGGATCGCCAAGGAAACCATGGAGATCTTTGCGCCCCTCGCCGAGCGGATCGGGCTGCACTGGATGCAGATCGAGCTCGAGGACCTGGCCTTCGCGGAGCTGAACGGCGAGGCGCGCGGTTCGATCATTCGTCGCCTCGATTTCCTGCGCGAGAATGCCGGCGACCTGGTCGCGCGCATCTCGGCGGAACTCACCCGCACCCTCGCCGCCGCCGGCATCCAGGCGCAGGTCTCAGGCCGCGAGAAGCGCCCCTATTCCATCTGGCAGAAGATGGAGCACAAGAGCATCGAGTTCGGGCAACTCTCCGACATCGTCGCGTTCCGCATCGCGGTCGCCGATGTCCCGGCCTGCTACGCCGCGCTCGGCGCGGTGCACGCGGCCTACCGCATGGTGCCGGGCCGGTTCAAGGATTACATCTCGACGCCCAAGAAGAACGGCTACCGGTCGCTGCACACCGGCGTCATCGGGCCGGAGAACCAGCGGATCGAGATCCAGATACGCACCCGCGAAATGCATGCGTTCGCCGAGCACGGGGTGGCGGCGCACTGGGCCTACAAGCAGAAGGGCGGGGTGGTGAACCCGGCCGACGGATCGCGCTATCGCTGGATCCGCGAGCTGCTGGAAATCCTCGAGAGCGCGTCCGGGCCCGAGGAGTTTCTCGAGAACACCAAGCTCGAGATGTTCCGCGACCAGGTGTTCTGCTTTACGCCTAAGGGCGACTTGATCGCGCTACCCCAGGGCGCAACGCCGATCGATTTCGCCTATGCCGTGCACTCCCAGATCGGCGACACCTGCGTCGGTGCCAAGGTGAACGGCCGGCTGGTCCCGCTCCGCACCATTCTCAAGAATGGCGACCAGGTGGACGTGGTGGTCTCCAAGGCGTCGGTGCCGTCACCCTCCTGGGAGACCTTCGTGGTCACCGGCAAGGCGCGTAACCGGGTGCGCCGGTTCATCCGCCTGCAAGAGCGCGTGCAGCACGTGAACCTGGGACGGGCGATCGCCGAGAAGGTGTGCAAGGATCACGGCTCCCGTTTCACCGACCGGCGCCTCGCCGCCGCGGCCGAGGTGCTCGAGATCGACGGGGTGGAGGATCTCTACTGCCAGCTCGGGCAGGGCACACTGCCCGTGCGACGCGTGGCGGAGACGCTGTTCCCCGGTGACGTGGCCGACGACGACGAGGGCGACCACGTGGCTGCCTTCGCCGGCCAGGGCGGCCCGGGATCGCATCCGGTGGCGATCCGCGGCCTGGTGCCGGGCCTGGCGGTACACATGGCTCCCTGCTGCCAGCCACTGCCCGGGGAGCGGATCGTCGGTGTCATCGAGAAGGGGCGCGGGATTACCATCCATGCAATCGACTGCGAGACCTTGGACAGCCACGCCGACGAGCCTGAAAGCTGGATCGACGTGTCGTGGGATCCGCAGTCGGACCTTTCTGGTCAGCATGTGGGCCGCGTGCGTTTGGTGTTGACCAACCGGCCGGGCAGCCTCAGCAGCATGTCGACGGTCATCGCCCGCAACCACGGCAACATCACCAACCTGAAGATCACCAACCGATCGGCCGATTTCTTCGAGATGGCCATCGACCTCGAGGTCGAGGACATTCGCCATCTGACCAACATCATCACCGCGCTCCGGGCCGAACCGGCGGTCAACTCCGTCGAGCGGGCGCGGGGCTGAGCGCGGGCGCCGGCTGCGGGCAATGTTCCGGCGGCGGATTCCGCTTTCCCTTGGAGCCCGTTTGCGGATCCTCGTGTTTCCGCCGGGGGGCTGGTGGCGGACCGCCACCTATCTGCGCAAACGTATTGCCCGGCTTCCCGGAACGCCGCGCGCGATTGCCTGCGGAGCGGCCTGGGGCGTGACGATCGCGGTCTCACCCTTCTGGGGTTTGCATGTCTGGCTCTCGCTCGGTCTCACCTGGCTCACCCGGGGCAGCCTTATCGCGGCTGCGATCGGGACCACCCTCGGCAACCCCTGGACCTTCCCGCTGATCGTCGCCCTGACCTATCAGGTCGGGCTCTGGTTCCTGCCGAGCGCCATGCAACCTCCCGCCATCGATCTCGGCGACCCGCGGCAGGCGCTTGCCATCTTGTTGGACCACCCGGGCGAACTGCTGCTGCCCATGGTCGTCGGCTGGGTGCCGGTCGGGCTGTTGTCGTGGGTGATGACGTTCTGGCTGGTCCGGCGCGCGGTCGCGGAATACCATCGGTGCCGCCGCGAACGGCGTCACGGCGCGTCGTCCGCAGTCGCTGCACCCGATCCTGCCGTTGTGGAATGACCGATGACGGAGCGCCTGCGCCTCGGCGTCAACATCGACCATGTGGCCACCCTGCGGAATGCCCGCGGCGGGCAGCATCCCGACACCGTGCGCGCGGCGCGGATGGCGGTTGCCGCCGGTGCCGATGGCATCACGATCCACCTGCGCGAGGACCGACGCCACATCCGCGACGACGACGTCGAACGCTTGGCGCGCGAAATCACTCAGCCGATCAACCTGGAAATGGCCGCCACGGTGGAGATGGTGCGGATCGCCGTGGCCGCCCGGCCCCATGCCGCCTGTCTCGTGCCCGAGAAGCGCACCGAGCTGACGACCGAGGGCGGGCTGGATGCCGCCGGCCTGCGCGGCATCCTGGCCCCGGTGGTGCGGACTTTGGCCGATGCCGGCATTCAGGTCGCGCTGTTCGTCGATCCGGACGAACGGCAATTGAAGGCGGCGCAGGAACTCGGTGCACCGGCGGTCGAGCTGCACACCGGCACCTATTGCAACGCTACCGGGGCGGCGCGCGCGGCGGAGCTCACGCGGCTCGCGTGCGCGGCGGCGGCGTGCGCGCGGCTCGGTCTCGAATGTCACGCCGGCCACGGACTCGACTTCGAAAACGTCGCGCCCATCGCCGGTCTGCCGCAGGTGGTCGAACTCAACATCGGTCATTTTCTGGTCGGCGAGGCCCTGTTCGTCGGCCTGGACCAGGCGATCCGCCGCATGCGCGGAATCATGGACCAGGCACGGGCTGAACCGCGCCGATGATCCTGGGAATCGGCAACGACGTGGTCGACATCCGTCGCATCGAGCGTGCGGTCGCGCGCTTCGGCGATCGGTTCCTCGCCCGGATCTTCACCGAGACCGAGCGGCGCAAGACCTTGGCCCGGCCCAACACCGCCGCCGGCTTCGCGCTCCGCTACGCCGCCAAGGAGGCGTGCGCCAAGGCCCTCGGCACCGGCTTCCGGAACGGGGTCTTCTGGCGCGACCTCCGGGTCGACAACCTGCCCTCGGGCCAACCGGTGATGACGCTCTCGGGCGGCGCGGAAGCGCGCCTGGTCCGCCTCACCCCCGTCGGCATGCGCGCCGTGATCCACGTCACCATGAGCGACGAGCCGCCCATGGCGCACGCGGTCGTGGTGATCGATGCCGTCCCCCTGGCGCCGGCCGCTGGTGGCGGGGCCTAGATGGACGCAAAGAGCCCCATGCCGCGCAACAGCCTGCTGAGCGGTTTCGGCGAGACGCTGCGCACCGTCCTGATCGCGGTCGGGATCGCGGTCGCCATCCGCACCGTGGCGTTCGAGCCGTTCAACATTCCCTCAGGCTCGATGATTCCTTCGCTCCTGATCGGCGACTATCTTTTCGTCGCGAAGTATTCGTACGGCTACAGCCGCTATTCCCTCCCCTTCGGCCTGCCGCTGTTCGACGGGCGGTTCTTGGGGTCGGAGCCGAAGCGGGGCGACATCGCCGTCTTCAAGCTGCCGCGCGACAATTCCACCGACTACATCAAGCGCATCGTCGGCCTGCCGGGCGACCGCCTGCAGGTCAGGGCCGGCGTACTCCACATCAACGATTCTCCGGTACCGCGCGTGCGCGTGGACGACTTCACCGAGACCGACCTGCGTGGCAACGTCCGCCGCATCGCCCGATACCGCGAGACGTTGCCGAACGGCGTCGCCTACGACACGCTCGACATGGGCGACAGCGGCGATCTCGACAATACGCGCGCCTTCACGGTGCCGGCCGGCCACTATTTCGCCATGGGCGACAATCGCGACAATTCGCTCGACAGCCGCCGGCTGGACGGCGTCGGGTTCATTCCGGCGGTCAACCTGGTGGGGCGGGCGGAGATATTGTTCTTCTCGGTCGATGGCGAGCGCGCGCGGCTCTGGGAAGTGTGGCGCTGGCCGATCGCGATCCGGTTCGGCCGGTTGCTCAAGCTGGTGTCGTGACGGCGGGGGCGGAGACCACGCTCGAGGACGCCATCGGCTACCGCTTCGCCGACCCCAGGCTAGCGCAGGAAGTGCTGACGGCGCACCGGACGGGGCGCGCCGGGGCGAGCAGGACCGGCTTCGAGCGACTGGAATTCCTCGGCGACCGCGTGCTCGGCCTGGTGGTGGCGGAGGTCCTCCTCGACCGTTTTCCCACCGAGCGCGAGGGCGACCTGGCGCGGCGCCTCTCCGCCCTGGTCCGGCGCGAGGCACTGCTCGCGGTGGCGGAGCGCATCGGGCTGGCCGCGTTCCTGCCGGGCGAGGGCGGCGCCGTTGCCGCCGAAGGCCGGGTGGCGGATGCGGTCGAAGCGTTGGTTGCCGCGGTCTACCTCGACGGCGGCTTGGCGGCGGCGCGCAGGCTGATCGAGACCGCCTGGGAGCCGTTGATCGCCCAGCACAGCTCGCCGCCCCAGGACGCCAAGACCGCGTTGCAGGAGTGGGCGCAGGGGCGCGGCCTTGCGCTGCCGGCCTATCAGACGGTTGCCGTGTCCGGCCCGGACCACGCGCCGACCTTTACCGTCGAGGTGCTGGTCGCAGGTTTCGCCCCCGAGGCGGCGAGCGGAGGCACGAAGCAGGTGGCCGAGCAGGCGGCGGCGGCGCGCCTGTTGCTGCGGTTCGAGACCGCATGACCGAGGCGCTGGCCGGCGGCCAGAACCGCTGCGGCCTGGTGGCGATCCTGGGCGCGCCCAACGCCGGCAAGTCGACCCTCCTCAACCGGCTGGTCGGCAGCAAGATTTCGATCGTCACGCCCAAGGTGCAGACCACGCGCGCCCGGGTGCTCGGCATCGTCATGCGCGGCGCGACCCAGATCGTCTTCGTCGATACGCCGGGGATCTTCGCGCCCAAGCGTCGGCTGGAGCGGGCCATGGTGCAGGCAGCCTGGCGCGGGGCGGGCGATGCCGACGTGATTCTGCTCCTGGTGGACGCGAAGCAGGGGCTGGACTCCGACACCCGGCGCATCATCGCCGGGCTCGCCAGCGGCGGGCGAAGGGCGGTGGTCGCCCTCAACAAGATCGATCTGGTCCACCGACCGCGCCTGCTCGACCTTGCGCAGGCGGTGGCTGCGACCGGGGTCGCGTCGCGGGTGTTCATGATCGCGGGGGCGACGGGGGACGGGACCGACGACCTCCTCAACTATCTTGCCGCGGCGCTGCCGGAAGGCCCGTGGCTGTTTCCGCCCGATCAGGCCTCCGACATCCCCCTCCGCCAACTGGCGGCGGAGATCACGCGCGAGAAGCTGTTCCTGCGCCTGCGTCAGGAACTGCCCTATGCGCTCACCGTCGAGACCGAATCGTGGGAGGATTTCACCGACGGCAGCGTCAAGATCAACCAGGTGATCTATTTGCATCGCGACTCCCACAAGCCGATCGTGCTCGGGCGCGGGGGACAGGCGATCAAGGCGGTGCGCGAGGTTGCCCAGGCCGAGCTCGCGGCGATGTTCGAGCGGCCGGTGCACCTGTTCCTGTTCGTCAAGGTGCGCCCGGACTGGCTGGAGGATCCCGAGCGCTACCGTGGCATCGGCCTCGACTTCACGGACTAGTACTGGGTTCGACGCCGGAGAAGGCCCGTGGAATGGACGTCGGATGCGTTCGTATTGGGGTGTCGCCGCCACGGCGAAGCGGACGCCGTGGTCAGCCTGCTGACGGCGACCCACGGGCGGCACCTGGGCCTGGTCCGCGGCGGCGGCGGGCGGCGCGGGCGCAGCCTGTTCCAGCCCGGCAACCGGATCCGGGCCACCTGGCGCGCGCGGCTCTCCGAGCACCTCGGCCAGATCACCGCGGAGCCGATCACCGCCCATGCCGCCTTTCTGTTCGACGACCCGGCGCGGCTCGCGGCGCTCGGATCAGCCACGGCGTTGCTCGACGCCGCGTTGCCCGAGCGGGAGCCGCATCCTGGGTTGTTCGACGCCACCGCCGCGCTGCTCGCCGCGCTCGCCGCCACCGAAGGTTGGGGCGCGGATTATGTCCGGTGGGAACTCGCCCTGCTCCAGGATCTCGGCTACGGCCTCGACCTGATGAGTTGCGCCGCGACCGGGCGGAACGACGATCTCACTTTCGTCTCGCCGCGCACCGGGCGGGCGGTTTCGCGCGCCGCGGGGGAGCCCTATCAAGATCGGCTGCTGCCATTGCCGCGGTTCCTGTTCACGCCGGACGAGCCGCCCGATCCGCGCCAGATCGTGGCCGGGCTGGCGCTGACCGGCTATTTCCTGGAACGCCATTTGTTCACGGCGGGGGAGCGCCATTTGCCGTCGGCTCGGCTACGACTGGTAGAGCGGCTGTCTCGCTAGCCCACAATATCTTGTGATATAGCTCGGGCCATGAGCAAACCGTCGCGTCACGAGGACATCCGTCCCGTCGCGCTCGCCGAGGCCCTCAGCGAGCGCTATCTGAGCTATGCCCTTTCCACCATCACCGCCCGATCCTTGCCCGATGCCCGCGATGGCCTGAAGCCGGTGCACCGGCGCCTGCTGTACGCCATGTTGCAGCTTCGCCTCGACCCGGCCGCCGGGTTCAAAAAGTGCGCGCGCGTGGTCGGCGACGTGATCGGCAAGTTCCATCCCCACGGCGACCAGGCGGTCTATGACGCCCTGGTGCGCATGGCCCAGGGGTTCGCGGTGCGCTATCCCCTGGTGGACGGCCAGGGCAACTTCGGCAACGTCGACGGTGATAACGCGGCCGCCATGCGCTACACCGAGGCGCGGCTCACGCCGGTGGCGGGAACCTTGCTGGACGGCATCGACCAGGACACCGTCGACTTCCGCGCCACCTACGACGGCACCGAGCAGGAGCCGGTGGTGCTGCCGGGAGCGTTCCCCAACCTGCTCGCCAACGGCGCCACTGGCATCGCCGTCGGCATGGCGACCAGCATTCCGCCGCACAACGCGGGCGAGGTGTGCGACGCGGCCCTGCACCTGATCGAGCACAAGGGCGCGACCGTCGCCGATCTGCTCGCCCACATGCCGGGGCCGGATTTCCCGACCGGCGGCGTCCTGGTCGAGGACGCGGCGACGCTCCAGGCTGCCTATGAATCGGGGCGTGGCAGCTTCCGGGTGCGGGCACGCTGGACGGTCGAGCGGCTGAAGCACGGGCTCTACCAGATCATCGTCACCGAGATCCCCTACCAGGTGCAGAAGGCGCGCCTGGTCGAGCAGATCGCCAGCCTCCTGGCGGAGCGCAGGCTCGCCCTCCTCGCCGACGTGCGCGACGAGTCGACCGACGAGATCCGGCTGGTGCTCGAGCCGCGCAACCGCAACGTCGCCCCTGAGCAGATGATCGAGCAGATGTTCCGGGCGACCGAGCTCGAATCACGCTTCCCCCTCAACATGAACGTGCTCGACGGCGGGCGGGTGCCGCGGGTGATGAACCTGGTGGAAGTGCTGCGCGCCTTTCTCGATCACCGGCACGAGGTACTGGTCCGGCGCAGCAACTTCCGCCTGCGCCAGATCGTCGACCGGTTGGAGGTTCTGGGTGGCCTGCTGGCCGCCTATTTGAACCTGGACGCGGTGATCAAGATCATCCGCGAGGAGGACGAGCCGAAGGCCCTGCTGCAACGCCGGCTCGAGCTGAGCGAGCGGCAGGCGGAAGCGATCCTCAACATGCGCTTGCGCCATCTGCGCAAGCTCGAGGAACAGAAGATCCGCGAGGAGCACGCGGCGCTCACCCGCGAGCAGCGCGACCTCGAACGCTTGCTCAAGGATGGCAAGCGCCGCTGGCGCGTGATCGGCGACGAGATTCGCGACCTGCGCCAGCGCTTCGGCGGCAAGACCCCGGCGGGCAAGCGCCGCACTGAGATCGCCGCCGCTCCGGCCCCCGTGGCCGTACCGGTCGCCGCCCTGATCGATCGCGAGCCGATCACGGTGGTCTGCTCCGAGAAGGGGTGGATCAAGGCGATCAAGGGTCACCTGCCGCCGGTGGAGGTGGTGCGCTACAAGGAGGGCGACCAGGAGCGCTTCCGCCTGCACGCCGAGACCACCGACCGCCTGATGGTGTTCGCGACCGACGGGCGCTTCTATACCCTCAACTGCGCCGCCTTTCCGCCGGGGCGCGGGCACGGCGATCCGATCCGCCTCCTGATCGACCTCGCCAACGACCAGGACATGGTCGCAATCCACACGTTCCAGGGTGGGCGCAAGCTGCTGGTCGCCTCGACCGCGGGCAAGGGCTTCCTGGTCGAGGAAGAACAGGCGGTCGCCCAGACCCGCGCCGGGCGGCAGGTGCTGAACCTGACCGAGGGAGCGGAGGCGAAGGTCTGTGCCCCGGTTACCGGCGACACCGTCGCGGTGCTGGGCGAGAACCGCAAGCTGCTGATGTTCGATCTGGCGGAGTTGCCGACCATGGCGCGCGGCCAGGGGGTCACCTTGCAGCGCTACAAGGAGGGCTGGCTCGGCGACGCGATCACCCTCACCCTGGCCGACGGGCTGGCGTGGACCTCGGGCGGGCGCACGCGCACCGAGCGCGACCTGCGCCCCTGGCTCGGCAAGCGGGGCCAGGCCGGGCGCCTGCCGCCGACCGGCTTTCCGCGCGGCGGCCGGTTGCGCTAAGCCCGGCTCAGAGCCTGTAAATGTTTCCCTCGCGCACGGGATTCCGCCGATGCGGGAGGTTGAGTAGAATCGGCAGGTCGGTCACCAGGTGGAGGCGGGGGCGATGCCGGAAGCGGGGCAAGCGGGTCTGTTCGGGGCGCGGGCGGCG
>SHWA01000062.1 GCA_009693995.1 Alphaproteobacteria bacterium
CGACCCTACGCTCTCGCCAGGCGGCCGCCACGCGCACCAAACGACCGCCCCCGCACCGCCCCGGCACCCCCAGCCACCGCCGCTCCAACGTTCCGCAATCCACCCGCCCATTCCGCCGTTGACGGCCCAATACATTTCCAAGCTCTCAGGCGGGGCGCGGGCGCGGGCCAGGGCGTTGAGCGCTTCCTGGTGCCGGTCGCTGCGGATGCGGCCGAAGCTGCGCGCCAGCTCGAGGGCCATGCGCTGGCGCGGGTTGACCGCCTGGGTGCCACCTTCCTCGAGACCCTCGAAGAAGTAGCTGATCGGCACGTCGAGGGCGCGCGCGATGCCATAGAGGCGCGCGGCCGAGATGCGGTTGATGCCGCGCTCGTACTTGTGCGCCTGCTGATAGGTGACGCCGATCAGGTGCGCCATATCCTGCTGGGTCAGGCCGAGCATGATGCGACGCTCGCGGATGCGGCGCCCCACGAACCGATCGACGTCCTGGACGCGGTTGGCGCGCACCTTGGGGTTGGCGGCGACCAGGGGAACCACGTTGTTGGTTTCACTAAGAACCAATCTCACCTGCTGTGTCATAGGTTGATCCTTTTTGGGACAGGATTGTTTCAGTTTCGGTCTACGGTTGATCAGGGGTAGCAATCCATCACCCGCTGGTCATTGACGTAGCAACCGCCGTGCCAACTCCGGCGCGCCGCCGTCAACCGGGGATGACTCCCCGCCTTGACCGGCGACCGCCCCCCCCGTAGGACTGGCTGGCTGTGAAAGGGCAGGTACATGCCATGACGGTTGCGGCGACCATCGAGGCCAAGTTGCGTGCCGCGCTGGCGCCCGAACGCCTGGAGGTGAAAGACGAGTCACACCGCCATGCCGGTCATGCCGGCTGGCGCCCCGGCGGTGCCACCCATTTCCGGGTCGAGGTGGTTGCGGCGGCATTCACCGGGCTCAGCCGCGTCGCCCGTCAGCGCCTCGTGTACCGGCTGCTGGCGGACGAGATTGCCGCCGGCGTCCACGCCCTGGCGCTCACCACCCACGCCCCGGGCGAGGCGCCCTGAGGGCCACGGGATGTATGTCTGAATCTAGTTCTTTTAATCTATCTTCGCCTGTCAGTAGGCGCCGGTTGAAAGGTCATTATTGGCCTAACTACATACCATTAGCGCAAAGTGCATGCCCGGGTGTTGCAATCTGCCATGAACTTGATATACGTTCTAATTCAATAGATATAAATCTAGTCTATTATATTTATTAACTTTAGTAGTAGAGAAATACCATATTGGCCCTATGGCTCTCTTCCCGGAGCGGCGGCATGCGCGTCAGCGGCAGTACACTCGTCAGCGGCATAAGTCACTGTCGAAGGCCACCGTACCAGCGCGCGCCTCGAGCCTGAGATATGGGATGCATTGCACGAAATCTGCGCCCGCGAGGGCCAGACCGTGCACCAGTTCTGCACCCGGGCGAACGCCGAACGCCGCCGCAGCGCCGCCTCGGTCGAGCGGATCAGCGCCGCGCTCGATGGCGCCGCGGACGCGCAGCAGGCTCTGCCATCGCTGACGGCGGCGCTGCGCGTGCAGATCATGACCTACTTCCGCGCCGCGGCCACGGAAGGGGGTCACATGCTGGTCGGGCACGGCCGCGCCGATGTGGCGGACCGCCGCCCGCAGGGGCGTCAGGCGCCGGTGTACCAGTCGGGATAGCCGTCGCGCACCACGGGTCCGTCGCTCGCCAGGGCGTAGCACTGGTCGAGCCAGCGCGGGGGGCAACTTTCCTTCGGGCGGTGCGTCGCCGGTTCCTCGGCCACATCGCTCCCGCGTTCGGCGACCGCGCGGTGGCGCGCCGGCATCACCGTCTGCCACGCCGCCGCCGCCAGCACGTTGGCCAGTTCGACGATGTGGGTGCACCCACGCACCCCGCCCAGAAGCTCGCGCACCCGCGCCCGCCAGCCGGGGCCGATGCGCTCGCCCGCGAGCGCCGCAAAGCGCGGTGCCGCCTCGGGGCAGACGGCGAAGGGGCTGTGCTCTGTCATCGCCTCGACAGCGTGCACGGTGAGTTCATCGTCGACTGTCAGACGAAGCCACATCTCGTGCAGGGGCGTGCCAGGCGCCAGCCGGCCGCGCCAGCGGTTGGGAAAGGCATAGGCCTTGGTATCCACCAGGTGTCCCTCCAGGTCCCAGAGACCGTCGGCGCGGGCATAGCCGGCGAGCGTGATGCTGCGCCGGTGGATCGGGCGGCGCGCGCCCGGCTCGCTGAGCGGCATGGTGTCCTCGTCCCTCGTTGCAAGCGCGGCCGGCCCCTCAGGGGCGCCCCGCGCCGGCGTGGTAGAGCAGCGCCGGCAGGATCAGGCAGGCGAGCAGCGTGGACAGCACCACGAGCCCCGCCACCTCCTCCGCGTCGCGGCCATGATACTGGGCGAACAGGTAGTTGAACACGGCGACCGGCATCGTCGCCTGGATCAGCGCCACGCCTCGCGCCACGCCGTCGAGGGCGAACAGCGCCACCACCAGATGCCCGGCGGCGAAACCGATGGCGAGCCGGCACGCGGACAGGAACAGCACCTGCGGCACCCGCCCGACCTGCATCCGTGCCAGGCTGACGCCGAGCGAAATCAGCATCAAGGGGATGGTCATGCCGCCCAGCAGAAGGGTGGTGTTGAGGAGCCAGGCGGGCGGAGTGACGCCGAGGGCGAGCACGGCCACGGCGGCCGCCAGCGCATAAACGATCGGCTGCCGCAACACTTCCCCCGGCGACAGTGCGCCCGACGCGACCCAGTGCCCGGCGGTGAACTGCACCAGCGCGGTCACCGCGAAGTAGGCGACGCCGAGCGCGAGCCCCGCCTCGCCGAACGCGAACAGGCAGAGCGGCAGCCCCATGTTGCCGTGATTGCCGATGGCGAGCGCCGGCAGGAAGGCACGCCAGTCGAGGCCGAGCAGACGTACCACCGCGAAGCCCGCCGCCGCGGCCAGCGCGAGGATAGCGAGCGCCACCAGCGCCATCTCGGCCAGCGCCGCCGCCCCCACCTGGAGGCGCACCAGGGCCGTGAAGATCAGGCAGGGAGCGCCAATATTGGTGACCAGATCGGTGACGAAGCGGGTTTCGAACGGACGCCCCAGCCGCACCCAGGCGACGCCGATCCCCGCCGCGACCGCGACCGGCGCCAGGATGGCGAACAGCGTCTGGATCACGCGGTCGCCCGGCTCACGCCGTCGCCGGCGGCGCGGCGGCCGGCACCGGCGTCAAGCGCAGCGCCGTGATCCGGTTGCGCTTGCGCTGCAGCACCTCGAAGCGGATGCCGTGGAAGGTGAACTTCTGCCCCGGCTCCGGAATCTGCCGCGCCTCGTGGATCACCAGGCCGGCGATGGTGGTCGCCTCCGCGTCGGGCAGCGACCAGTCGAACTGGCGGTTGAGATCGCGGATCGGCACCGCGCCGTCCACCAGGAGCGAGCCGTCGGGCAGGCTCTTTACGCCGACAATGGCGACGTCGTGCTCGTCGACGATGTCGCCGACGATTTCCTCGACGATGTCCTCGAGGGTGACCAGGCCCATGATCGCGCCGTACTCGTCGACCACCAGCGCAAAGTGAGCGCGCCGCTGGCGGAACGCCTGGAGCTGGTCGTAGAGCGTGGTGGTCTCGGGCACGAACCAGGGCTTGCTCAGGATGGCGCGGATGTCGAGGGACGCGACCGGTCCCGCGTGCGCCGAGACCGCGCGCAACAGGTCCTTGGCGTGAAGCACGCCGATGATGTTGTCGGGCTCCCGCTCCCAGACCGGCACCCGGGTGTGGGGGCTCTTCAGCATCGCCTGCACGATCTCGGCGGGCGGCGAGCCGATGTCCACGGTCACCATGTTGGTCCGGTGCACCATGACCTCACCCACCTCGAGCTCGTCGAGATCGAGGATGCTGCCGATCATGTGCTTCTCGTGCCGCTCCATGCTGCCTTCACTGGTGTGCAGGTCGATGGCGCCGCGCAGCTCCTCGAAGGTGGCGGCGGGATCGGTGCCGGCGGCGGCGATGCCGGCCAGGGCGAACCCGCCCCGGACCACGCGCTGCACCAAGCGCGTGACCGGGGTGAGCAGCGCCAGGACGACGCGCAAGGCCGGCGCCACGGCGAGGGCGACCCGGTCGGCGTTGCGGATGGCGTAGGTCTTGGGCGCGACCTCGCCGAAGATCACCACCAGGATGGTCATGGCCACGGTCGCGTAGGCGACCCCGGCGTCGCCGAAGAGCGCGATCAGGAGGCCGGTGGCGAGCGTCGAGGCGGCGATGTTGACGACGTTGTTGCCGACCAGGAGCGTGCCGATCAGATGCTCGCGGTCCTCGATCAAGCGGTTGACGAGGCGGGCGCGCTGGCTGCCCTCGCGCGCCAGATGATGCAGGCGCGAGCGCGAGGCCGCCGTGATCGCGGTCTCCGAGCCCGAGAAGAAGGCGGAGAGGACCAGCAGGACGCCGATGGCGATGAGCGAGACGAGGAGCGCGGGTTCCATGGCCGGGGCGCGGGGAGGGGACGGCCGAAGGCAGGATGTGGTGCGGCCGACCGTCCGCCCTCCGCCGTTCTTATGCGGTCAGGCGCCGCGCGCGGTCAAGCCTCACGCCGTCAAGCCTCACGCCGCCAAGCCTCACGCCGTGAACGGGCCACGGCCGGCGATTGCGTCCGTGAGCAGCGCCTGCACCGTTTCCAGTTCCACGTCGCGGGCGAGAAACGCGCCGCCGATGCCGCGCAGCAGCACGAAGGCGACGCGGCCGTCCTGCACCTTTTTGTCCTGGGCCATGCGCTCGATCAGGCGCGCCGCCTGCCAGGTGCCGGCGCCGAGCTGGGCAGGGCGCGTCGGCAGGCCAACCTTGGCGAGGTGGTGCTGGATGCGCTCGCGCTCGGCCGGGGCAGAGTGGCCCAGGCGCACCGCCAGCTCGGCGGCCAGCACCAGGCCGAGCGCGACCGCCTCGCCATGCAGCAGGGTCTGGGCATAGCCGGCCTCCGCCTCGAAGGCATGGGCGAATGTATGGCCCAGGTTGAGCAGCGCCCGGTCGCCTTCCTCGCGTTCGTCGCGGGCGACGATGCGGGCCTTGTGGCGGCAGCTCTGTTCGACGGCGCGGCGCCGGGCGGGCCCGTCGGCGCCGACCAGCCCCTCGCCCTCGCGCTCCAGCCAGGCGAAGAACGGCGCGTCGTCGATCAGGCCGTACTTCACCACCTCGGCGTAGCCGGCCAGGAGCTCGCGCCGCGGCAGCGTGCCGAGCGCGAGCGTGTCGGCGAGCACCAGCAACGGCTGGTGGAACGTGCCGACCAGGTTCTTGCCGTGGCGGGTGTTGACCCCGGTCTTGCCGCCGACCGAGGAATCCACCTGGGCGAGCAGGGTGGTCGGCACCTGGACGAAGGGCACGCCGCGCCTGAGGATGCTGGCGGCGAAGCCGACCAGATCGCCGATCACCCCGCCGCCCAGGGCGACCAGGGCCTCGTCGCGGGCGATGCGCGCCGCCAGCAGCGCGTCCAGCAGGCCTTCCAGGCGGGCGAACCCCTTGCTCTCCTCCCCCGGCGGCAGGATCACCGGCACGGCCTCGATGCCGGCGGCGCCGAGAGCGGCCAGCAGCGGGTCCAGATGCAGCCCCGCCACGGTCGCGTCGGTGATCACGGCGACGCGGGGGCGGCGCAGCAGCGGGCGCAGGTGCCGCCCGGCGGCCGCGATCAGGCCCGAGCCGATCAGGATCTGATAGCGGCGCGGGCCGAGCTCGACGGTGACGCGGCTGATCTCGCCGGCTGCCGGCGAGCTCACGACGGCGCCGGCGCGCGCGCCGCCACGGCCACCCCGAGCGCGGCGAGGACGCGGTTGACGACCTCCTCGTGCGGGCCCTCACGGGTATCGACGGTGATGTCGGCCTCGGCGTAGATCGGATAGCGCTCGTCCATCAGGCGGGCGAGGGTTGCGCGCATCTCGCCGCCCTTGAGCAGCGGCCGGTTGTCGAGCCGGGCGCACCGGCTGACCAGCACGTCCAGGTTGGCGCGCAGCCAGATCGAGACCGCGCGCTCGGCGATGTGGGCGCGAGTCTCCGGGTGCATGAAGGCCCCCCCGCCGGTCGCGAGCACGTGCCGCGGCCCGTCGAGGAGCCGGGCGATCACGCGCCGCTCGCCGTCGCGGAAGGCCGCCTCCCCGTGCGCGGCGAAGATGTCGCTGATGGTGCAACCGGCGGCGCGTTCGATCTCCTCGTCGGCATCGACGAAGACGAGGCCGAGACGCTGGGCGAGGCGCTTGCCGATGCTGGTCTTGCCGGCACCCATAAGCCCGACCAGAACGATGCTGCGGTCGCCGGGGGGCAAAGAAACCACGCTCATGGGCGCGACCTCTGCCCATCGAGTGTTGAAAGCCGCACCTCCGGCCGATACACTTGCCGCCAAGACCTCACGGCCGAAACTCTAACACACGCGGTCGATCCTCCGCCAATCCGGGCGCCGCTTCGTGGCGCGCGAAGACGACCCTCGGGAAAACTGCATGACGCGCTGGATTCTCGCTCTGTTCGTGGTTGTCCTGGTGGTGGTCGCGGCCGGCATCGGATTCCTGATGGTCTGGGACTTGAAGCCGCCGTTGCGCGACATCGAGGTGGTGATACCAAGTGATCGCTTCAATCGCTGATAAATTGTGGCGGCGGACGGCACTGGCCGCGCTGCTGGTGGCCGCCTTCGTCGCGGGCGATGCGGCGGGCCAGGTCGGCGCGCCGGTTCCGCTCGGTCCGCGCCCCGCGCCGGCGGCGCCCGATGCGCCCGCCCCAGCGTTGCCAGCGGCCCCCGTCGCCGTGGTCGCCCAGCCGCTCGCCGAGGTCGATCCGGAATCGGTCGGCCTCCTGGACGAGGGCGCGGGTGGCCTCGGCGTCGATCTCTGGGCGGGCATCGACCGCGCCACCCTGGTCCGCCTGCTGCCGCTGCTGCCGGTGGCGACGCCTTCGGCGGTGGTCAACGGCCTGTCACGGCGCCTCCTGGTCTCGATCGCCAAGGCGCCGCCGGCAATGCCCGCGGTCGCGCCCGGGGCCCTGGTGCGGGCGCGGGCGGGACGGCTCCTGGCGGCCGGCGAGAGCCTGGCCGCGGCCGAGCTGATCCGCCTCGGTGGCTCCGACGAGGGGCTCGCCCGCATCGTGCTCGACGGCCTGCTGGATGCCGCCGACCCGGCGGCCGCCTGCGCCAGGGTGCTGGGTCCCGGCGCGCCGATGGTCGATCCCTATTGGCAGAAGGCGCGGGTCTTCTGCCAGGCGGTCGGCGGCGAACGCGCCGGCGCGCGCATCGGGCGCGATCTCTTGCTGGAGGCGGGGGAGAAGGCCGATCCGGTCTTCTTTACCCTGGCCGAGGCGCTGCTGGAGGGCGGCGGAACCGCGCCCGCGTCGCTGCCGCGACCCACGGCGCTGGAACGTGCGCTGCTGCGCGCGACCGGTCTGGTGCCGCCCGCGGATCTGGGCCAGGACCGCGACCCGGCGTCGCTGCGCCTGGTCGCGCTCTCCCCCCAGGTGCGGGGGGAGCGCCGCCTGGCCGCGGCCGAGGCGGCACTCGGTCTCGGCGCCATCACCGCGGCCGACCTCGGCAAGGCCTACGCCGCCGAGGCGTTCACGCCGGCCGAGCTCACCGCCTGGGCGGGTGCGCCGGCGACCCCGCGCGGCCGGGCGCTCCGCTACCAGGCGGCGCGCCAGGCACCGACGCCGGCGGCGCGTGTGCCGATGGTCGCGGCCGCGCTGCACCAGGGTGCTGCCGGGGCCGACGTCACCGCTCTCGCCCGGGTCTATCTCGATGCGGGCCTGATCCCCGTGCCGCTGCCGGAGGCGCTGCCCTTGGCCGGCGTCGCGGTCCGCGCGCATCTTGCCGCCGGCGGCCTGGAGGCGGCCCGCGGCTGGCGCGGCCTGCTCGCGGTGGCGGCCGTCTCGGGCAATGCCGAAGCACGCGGCGCCCTGGCGCTGGTGCGCCCGCTCCTGTTTCTCGCCGGTGACGCCGAGACCGAGCTCGCGGCCGCCGATCTCGCCGCCTGGGCCGAGGCGGCGCGGGCCGCGTCCCCCGACGGCTTCGCCGCACAGGCCGCGGTGCTCTACACCCTGCTCGACAACCAGGACGTCACCATCCCGGCGGAGCAGTGGCGGCCGCTGATCGGGGTTCGCCCCCCACCGCCGGCGGCCATCGCTCTGCCGCTCTGGTACGGGTTGGCGGCGGCGGTAGCGGAGGATCGCAAGGGCGAGGCGCTACTGCTGGCCCTGCTGTCCCTCGACGCCGCCGATCCGCGCCGCACCCACGGGATCGTGCTGGCGCGGGTGGTCGAGGCGCTGCGCGGGATCGGGCACGCGACCGAGGCGCGCGCCCTGGTCCTCGAGGCGGCGCTCGCCGCCGGCCTTTAGCGCCGTGGCGCGCGCGCCTGCCGCGCGGCCCGCGATCAAGCATCTCGACGGTTTCTTGGAGATGCTGGCGGCGGAGCGGGCGGCGGCGGTGCACACGCGCGACGCCTATCGCCGCGACCTCACCGACTTCGCCGCCCATCTTGCGCGGCGCGGGCTCGCCCCGGCGACCGCGGACGCGGCGGCGATCCGCGGCTATCTGGCGGCGCTCAACCAGCGCGGACTCGCCGCCGCCTCGGTGGCGCGGCGGCTCTCGGCGCTGCGCCACTATTACCGGTTCCTCCAGGGCGAGCGCGTGCGCGCCGACCTGCCCACCACCGGGATCGACCGCCCGCGCACCCGCCGCCATCTGCCGCGGGTGCTCGGCGAGGCGGAAGTCGCCACCCTGATCGAGACCGCGGCGGCGGCGGCCGAGGCCGCGCCTGGGGACGCGGCGGCGGCGCGCCGGCACGCCCTGATCGAGCTCCTGTACGGCACCGGGCTCCGGGTCTCCGAGTTGGTCGGGCTGCCGCGGGCCGCGCTCGCGGCCGATCCGCGCTTCCTGGTGGTGCGCGGCAAGGGCGGCAAGGAGCGCATCGTGCCGCTGTCGGCGCGCGCCCGCGCGGCGCTGGCCGTCCATCTCGCCTGCCGCACGGAGCGGGCGCCGGCCAAGCCTGCGCGCTATCTGTTCCCGTCGCGGGGCAGAAGTGGACATCTCACCCGGCGGCGCTTCGCCCAGATCCTGGCCGACCTCGCGGTCGCCGCCGGCATCGAGCCCGCGCGGCTCACTCCGCACTCGCTCCGCCACGCGTTCGCCACCCACCTGCTCGCCGGTGGCGCCGACTTGCGTAGCGTGCAGAAGCTGCTCGGCCACGCTGACATCGCCACCACCGAGATCTATACCCACGTGCTGGACGCCAGGCGGCGGGCGCTGGTGGAGCAGAAGCATCCCTTGGCGCGGCGCAGGAGTGGCGGTTGACAGGGGCGCACCCCCCAGCCAATAGAGGGGCGACGCCAACACACGGGTCAGCAGCATGAGCTTCCAGACCGTCGTCGAGACGCGACCGCGCCTCAACCGCAGCGAACTCGCCGTGCCCGGCAGCAACGTCAAGTTGTTCGAGAAGGCGGCGGCGAGCGCGGCCGACATCGTGTTCCTCGACCTCGAGGACGCGGTCGCGCCGGACGAGAAGGAAGGCGCGCGCCGCAATGTGGTGCAGGCGCTGAACGAGGTCGACTGGAAGGGCAAGACCCTCTCGGTCCGCATCAACGGCCTCGACACCCATTACATGTACCGCGACGTGGTGGACGTAGTGGAGCAGGCCGGCCACAAGCTCGACCTGATGATGGTGCCGAAGGTCGGCACCGCCGCCGACGTCTACGCCCTCGACATGCTGTTGACCCAGATCGAGGCGGCCAAGGGGATCCGGCGGCGCATCGGCCTGGAGCTGATCATCGAGACCGCGCTCGGCATGCAGAACGTGGCGGCGATCGCGGCGGCGAGCGGACGCGTCGAATCGCTCCACTTCGGCGTCGCCGACTATGCCGCTTCGACCCGGGCGCGCACCACCGGGATCGGCGGCGCCAACCCGGACTACGCGGTGCTGACCGATGCGGACGCCGGCGGCCAGCGCCTGCTGCACTGGGGCGACATGTGGCACTACGCCATCGCCCGCATGGTGGTGGCGGCGCGCGCGAGCGGCGTGCGCCCGATCGACGGCCCCTTCGGCGACTTCAAGGATGCCGAGGGATTCCGGGCGGCGGCGCGGCGGGCGGCGATTTTGGGGTGCGAGGGCAAGTGGGCGATCCACCCCGCGCAGATTTCCCTGGCCAACGAGGTGATGAGCCCCAATCCCAAGGAAGTGGCCAAGGCGCGCCGCATCCTGGTCGCCATGGCCGAGGCCAAGGCGGCCGGCCAGGGCGCCGTCGCCCTCGATGGGCGGCTGATCGACATCGCCTCGATCCGCCAGGCCGAGGCCCTGGTCAGGAAGGCCGACGAGATCACCGCGGTCGGGCACTGACGGCGCCCGCGCGGGTACCCCGATGAACACGTTTCTCGACTTCGAGAAGGCGGTCGCCGAGATCGAAGGCAAGATCAAGGAACTGCGCCATCTGAGCGACACCGGCGACCTCGACATCGCCGACGAGGTCGGCCGCCTGCAGACCCGGGTCGAGCGCGAGCTGCGCCTGCTCTACGGGCGCCTCACCCCCTGGCAGAAGACCCTTGTCGCGCGTCATCCCGACCGCCCGCACACCTCGGCCTACGTGGCACGCCTGATCGAGGACTTCACGCCGCTCGCCGGCGACCGTGCCTTCGCCGAGGACCGGGCGATCCTCTCCGGATTGGGGCGCTTTCGCGGCCAGTCGGTGATGGTGCTGGGCCAGGAGAAGGGCGCCGACACGGAAGGGCGGCTGCACCACAACTTCGGCATGGCGCGGCCCGAGGGCTACCGCAAGGCGGTGCGCCTGATGCGGCTCGCCGAGCGCTTCCAGCTCCCGGTCCTCACCTTCGTCGATACCGCCGGCGCCTATCCCGGCATCGGCGCCGAGGAGCGTGGCCAGGGGGAAGCGATCGCGCGCGCGATCGAAACCTCGCTGGATCTGCGCGTGCCGGTGGTCGGCGTGATCATCGGCGAGGGCGGCTCGGGCGGCGCTCTCGCGCTCGCCTGCGCCAATGCAGTCTTGATGCTGGAGCACGCGATCTATTCGGTGATCTCGCCCGAAGGCTGCGCCTCGATCCTCTGGCGCGACGGCAACTTCGCGCAGACCGCGGCGGAGGTGCTCGGCCTCACCGCGCAGCACCTGCGCCGGCTCGGCATCATCGACGCGGTGATCGAGGAGCCGCTCGGCGGCGCCCACCGCGAGCCGGCGCGCGCCATCGACCGCGTGGGTGACGCGCTCCAGCGTGCGCTGCAGCCGCTGCTGCACCTCGGCGGCGGCGACCTCCGGGCGCGCCGGCGCCAGCGCTTCACCGCCATCGGCCAGGCGGGCTTCGGGTGAGCGGCGCCCCGGCGCCCGCCCTGGCCGCGGTCGAGGCGGCGCTCGGCGCCGCCGGCTTCACCCCGCGTGGCGCCTTCCATCCTGAGCCCGCCGATGGCGTGCCTGCGCTCGCCGGCGGCGAGGCGGCCGCGACCGTGGTCCTCGCCGGCAACGCCGGGCCCACGCTCTGGCGTGCGTTCACGGCGGCCAGCGATCCCGTCCGCGATCTCCTGAATGACTGGGTCGAGGCGACCGTGACGCAACTGGCCGAGCGCTTCGGCGCCGGCGTGGTCTTTCCGCACCAGGGGCCGCCGTTCTTGCCCTTCCAACGCTGGGCCATGCGGGCGGAGGCGGTCCACCCCTCGCCCATCGGCCTGCTGATCCACCCCGACTACGGCCTCTGGCACGCCTACCGCGCGGCGCTCCTGTTCGCCGTGCGGCTCGATCTGCCGGAGCGGGATTCGCGCCCGGCGCCGTGCGACGGTTGCGCGGAGAAGCCCTGCCTCACCACCTGTCCGGTCGGCGCGCTCGCGCCCGCGCGCTACGACGTCCCGGCCTGCATCGCCCACATTTCGAGTACCGCCGGCGCCGACTGCGCGGGCGAGGGCTGCCGCGCGCGGCGCGCCTGCCCGGTGGGGCGCGCGTGGCGGTACATTCCCGAGCAGGCGGAGTTTCATATGCGGGCGTTCAGAGCGGCCCATCAGCCGTGACCAAGCCCTTACCTCCGCGCCGGGAGGAGGGCTTTATCACGGGCACAACTTGCCAATCGGCCGCGATCACACCACGCTCAACCTATTGCGCCCGAACCGCGATCGCCACCGCGCACCACACCTTGCGCAACCTCGACTGGTTCGAGGTCATCAATATCCGCGGCGGCATCAAGGACGGTGCCGTGTCGGAGTTCCAGGTCACCATCAAGGTCGGCTTCCGCTATCAGAAGTAGCCGTCGGCTCGGTCAAGCCGGGCGTGGCGATACGCGCCCGAGCAGGCGGGGTTCCATATGCGGGCGTTCAAAGGAGCCCATCGCCAGTGACAAAGCCCTTCCCCGCGGGCGGGGAAGGGTTCGGATGGGGTGCGACCCAAGCGCGCGGAGCGCGCTGCCTGCTCGGCACCGCTCGCGCCTTGCGGCGCGTGATCGCCCCACCATCCCAACCCTTCCTCCCCGCCGGGGAGGAAGGGCCTTGTCACGGGGGGCGGGCAGTGCTGCCTTCAGACTCGGCCGTGGCAGTGCTTGAACTTCTTGCCCGAGCCGCAGGGGCAGGCCTCGTTGCGGCCGACCTTGCCCCAGGTGGCGGGATCGGCCGGGTTGCTGGTCGTACGGCCACGCGGAGGAGCCGGCAGCGGGTCGGGGTCCTGGCCGTTGCCGGCCATGGCCGGTACCCGTTGGGCGGGCGCCGCCTGGGACGCATCAGCCCCCTCCGGCGGCGACTCCACACGCAGCTCCATGTGCGCCAGCACCATGGTCACCTGCTCGCGCAAGCCGACCAGCATGCGCTCGAACAGGTTGAACGCCTCGCTCTTGTATTCGTTGAGGGGATCGCGCTGGGCGTAGGCGCGCAGCCCGATGCCCTGGCGCAGATGGTCGAGGGAGAGGAGGTGGTCCTTCCACTGCTGATCGAGGATCTGCAGCAAGAGGCTCTTTTCGGCATAGCGGATGATGTCCGGGCCGTAGCGCGCCACCTTCTCGGCGCTGCGGCGGTCGGCGGCGTCGAGCAGGCGGCGGCGGATCTCCTCGTCCGCGATCCCCTCCTCCTTGGCCCACGCCGCGACCGGCAGGTCGAGGCCATAGATGCGCCGCATCTCCTCGTGCAGGGCATGGGTCTCCCACTGCTCGGGGTAGGCCTTTTCCGGGATGAAGCGGGTGACCAGGCCGTCGATCACCTCGTGGCGCATGGCGACCACGGTCTCGGACACGTCGGCGGCCTGCATCAGATCCTTGCGCTGCTCGTAGATGACCTTGCGCTGGTCGTTCATCACGTCGTCGAAGCGCAGCAGGTTCTTGCGGATCTCGAAGTTGCGCGCCTCGACTTTCTCTTGCGCCTTCTCCAGCGCCTTGTTGATCCAGGGGTGCACGATCGCCTCGCCGTCCTTCAGGCCGAGGCGCTGCAGCATCCCGTCCATGCGCTCGGAACCGAAGATGCGCATCAGATCGTCGTCGAGGGAGACGAAGAACTTGGAGCAGCCGGGATCGCCCTGGCGGCCCGAGCGGCCGCGCAACTGGTTGTCGATGCGCCGGCTCTCGTGGCGCTCGGTGCCGACCACGAAAAGGCCGCCGGCGGCCAGGACCTTGGCGCGGTCGGCCTCGATCTCGGCGCGGATTTCGGCCTTGCGGCGCTCGCGCTCGGCCGCATCGGTGACGGTGCTCAAGTCCTGGCGCACGCGCATGTCGAAGTTGCCGCCGAGCTGGATGTCGGTGCCGCGCCCCGCCATGTTGGTGGCGATCGTCACCGCGCCCCTGCGCCCGGCCTGGGCGATGATCGCCGCTTCCTGCTCGTGATACCGCGCGTTCAGCACCTGGTGCGCGATCTTCAGCTTCTTCAGGCGCTTGGCCAGTTCCTCCGACTTCTCGATCGAGGTGGTGCCGACCAGGGCCGGCTGGTTGCGCTCGCGGCACTCGCGGATCAGCGCGACGATCGCGGCGTACTTCTCCTCGGCGGTGCGGTAGACCTCGTCGTCCTGGTCCTCGCGAATCATGGTCGCGTTGGTCGGCACCTCGACCACGTCCAGCTTGTAGATCTCGGCGAACTCGTTGGCCTCGGTCGCCGCCGTTCCGGTCATGCCGGCGAGCTTGGGGAAGAGGCGGAAATAGTTCTGGAAGGTGATCGAGGCGAGCGTCTGGTTCTCATTCTGGACGTGCACGCCTTCCTTGGCCTCGAGCGCCTGGTGCAGGCCCTCGGAGTAGCGCCGCCCCTCCATCATGCGCCCGGTGAACTCGTCGATGATGATGACCCGGTCGTCCTTGACGATGTAGTCGGTGTCGCGGCTGAACAGCTTGTGGGCGCGGAGTGCCTGATTCAGGTGGTGCACCAGGGCCACGTTCTCGATGTCGTAGAGCGCCCGGTCCTTGAGCATGCCGCGCTCGCGCATCATGGTCTCGGCGTGCTCGGCGCCTTTCTCGGTCAGCGTCACGGCGCGCGCCTTCTCGTCCTTCTCGAAGTCGTCGGCGGCGAGGAGGGGGATCAGTTTGTCGACGGCGAGGTAGTTCTCGGAGGAATCCTCCGCCTGGCCGGAGATGATCAGCGGCGTGCGCGCCTCGTCCACCAGGATGGAGTCGACCTCGTCCACGATCGCGAAGTTGAACGGGCGTTGCACCATGGTCGAGAGCGAGAACTTCATGTTGTCGCGCAGGTAGTCGAAGCCGAACTCGTTGTTGGTGCCGTAGGTGATGTCGGCAGCGTACTGCTCGCGCCGCTCGGGGTCGTTCAGGCCATGGACGATGCAGCCGACGCTGAGGCCGAGGAACTTGTAGATCTGCCCCATCCATTCGGCGTCGCGGCGGGCGAGATAATCATTCACCGTGACCACGTGTACGCCGGCCCCGCCGAGGGCGTTCAGGTAGGCGGCAAGGGTCGCGACCAGGGTCTTGCCTTCGCCGGTCTTCATTTCGGCGATCTTGCCCTGGTGCAGGACCATGCCGCCGATCAACTGCACGTCGAAATGGCGCTGGCCGAGGGTGCGCTTGCCGGCCTCGCGCACCACCGCGAAGGCCTCGGGCAGCAGGTCGTCGAGATTGGTGCCTGCGGCCAGGCGGTCGCGGAATTCGGCGGTCTTGGCGGCCAGTGCCGCGTCGTCGAGGGCGGCGAACCCCGCCTCGAAGGCGCTGATGGTCTCGACCGTCTTGCACAGGTTCTTGACGATGCGATCATTGGCGGAGCCGAACAGCCGTCGGGCGATGGCGCCAAGCATGAAGAATCCTTTACAAGGACGGGTACAGGGGGCGGGCCGGCGGTGGACCCGTCACAGATAAGCGCGGGCCTGGAGCGAGTCAACTCGACCCCGCCCGCGCCGCCGCGACAAGGCGCGGTCCAGGAGGGGGCATGACCAAATTGAGACGCAATCGCGGGT
>SHWA01000063.1 GCA_009693995.1 Alphaproteobacteria bacterium
GATCCCTACCGCTTCGGCCAGATCGCCGCCAACCATGCCCTCGGCGATCTCTATGCCATGAATGCCACGCCACACTCGGCGCTGGCCATCGCCACCGTGCCGCAGGCGGCCGAGGGCAAGGTGGAAGAGACCCTCTACCAGCTTCTCGCCGGGGCGCAGGCGGTGTTGCGGCAGGCCGGAGCCACCCTGGTTGGCGGCCACAGCGCCGAGGCGGCGGAGCTCGGCCTCGGGCTCTCCGTCACCGGGTTCGCCCGGCCCGAGCGTCTATGGCGCAAGGGCGGGCTCAGGCCGGGCGATCGCCTGATCCTGACCCGCCCGCTCGGCACCGGCGTCCTGTTTGCGGGACAGATGCGCCGGCGCGCCAGGGCGCGCTGGATCGAGGCGGCGGTCGCCGGCATGCTGCAGCCGGCGGCCCCCGCCGCCGCGGTCCTCCGCGATCACGGCGTTGCTGCCTGCACCGACGTGACCGGGTTCGGTCTGTTCGGGCATGCGCGCGAGATGGCCGTGGCCTCGGCCGTGGCGCTGACACTCTCCATCGGCCGCCTGCCCGTGCTCGCCGGGGTGCGCGAACTGCTGGCCGAGGGAATTGCCAGCACGCTCGCACCGGCGAACGCCTCCGCAACACCCGCCGCGGCAACCTCTGCCGTGGCGCACGATCCGCTACTGCCGATCCTGTTCGATCCGCAGACGGCGGGCGGCCTGCTTGCCGGCCTGGCGGCGGATGCCGCGGAGGACTGCCTGCGGGCGCTGCGGTCGGGAGCCTGCCCAGACGCCGCCATCATCGGCGAGGTGATCGGGTCGGATAGCCAAGGTCGCGTCACGGTCCTGCCGTGAATGGAGGCATAAACCAGTCGACGCCGCCGTGCCGAATCCGCTGTCTCACGCCGGCATGTCGCGAGTGGGCTATGCCAGGCGGCAACGCCCTGGGAATCGCGATTGGATGCCGCCAGCCCCGGTGGTAGCGTTGCGCGCGGTGCGGGCACGGCGGTGGTCCGCAATTGTGGCAAATCCGGAAGGGAGAGCGCGGATGTACAAGGTTCTGCTGTTCGACAGCTGGGGCACGCTGGTCGACAACTATTCCATGGCCGATTGGCTCGAGCCCCATGTCTTCGAAGCCAATACGGCGGCGAAAATCGCGGCGGATTGGCGGTTCCAGCAGAAGTGGGCGATGTTCTACACCACCCTCGGCGACCGCTTCGTGCCGCACCCGGGCCTGACCGAGGCCTGCCTGCGCTGGGCGCTCGAACACAATCATGTCTCGCTGTCCGAGGCTGCGATCAAGGACCTGATGTCGCATTACAATGATCTGCGCGCCTACCCCGACGTGCCGGGTGCGCTGAAGAAGCTGAAGTCCCTCGGCCTCACCATCAAGATCGTCGCCAACCCGACCAGGCAGATGCTGGAAGGGCACACCCGCTTCGCCGGCATCCGCGAGTACATCGACGAGATCATTTCCAGCGGCGACGAGGCCAAGGCGTTCAAGCCCTCGCCCAAGGTGTTCCAGCTCGGCATCAAGCGCGCCGGCTGCCCGAAGAATCAGATTCTCTGGGTCACCGGTCACTTCTGGGAGATCGTCGGCGCCGACACCCAGGGCCTGGCGACCGCCTGGACCAACCGCGCGCGGCACCCGATGCTGCAGATCGGCGTGACGCCGACCTATGTCGTGCCGCACCTGAGGGGGCTGGCGGACGTGCTCGCGCGCGAGATGAAGGGTACGCAGAAGAAGAAACAGGCGGCCTGAGTCGAAATATCTGTGGCCGCGTCAGGCGGCGGCCTCGCGGAGAGGCCGCCGCCACGCGTTCCAGAAGGGGCGATCCGGTCGCAGCGCCTCAGCGCGGTGCGACACCGAAGCTGCCACCGCTGAACTCCGGGTTGTCGCCGACGCCTTTCATCTGCTTGCGCGGCACCAGGATGTAGCGGCCCATGGCCACCATCATGGGATCGCCGCTTTTCAGGCAGACCTCCTTCAGCGCCCAGAACACCTCGCCGGCGACCGTCTCGGTCCAGAACCAGTCGGAGATGCTATCGCTGGTCGCGCGGCCCTGGCCGGGTTGGGCAAGGGCGGATTCGAAATAGTAGGCGCGCAGGTCCTCGCAGGCGAGTTTGAGGGCCAGGCCGGCGCCGATGTCGGCGCGGGGGCTGGCGGGCGGCTCCGCACCCAGGAAGGCGCCGATGTAGCGGGCCGCCTCGGGCACGGTGAGGCCGCTGGCACCGACGGTGGTGCGGCCGCGCCGTTCCAGTCCCAGGCCGTACCACGGCTCGAGCTGGCGCACCTCGTCCAGGAACCGCTCGGCCAGGGTCATGGCCGCCGGATCCCCGGGCGGCGGCGCGAAGCTGATGGCGCAGGCCCAGCCGCCCTCGTCCTCCTCGCGGCGCGCCTCCTCCGGCGCCTCCTCGGGGTAGTCCTCCAGCACCGGCCCGGCGGGGCGGCGCAGAAGGTCCAGGGCAGCGCGCAGCACCCGGCGCTGGAAGGCGGGATCGTTCGGCACGCCGAGCGGCCGCCCGAGTTCGAACGGAACCCAGAGCGCCCGGGGAGGGCGGATGCGCTCCGCATGGGGCCGTACCAGCGCGATGGTCGTGGTGGCGAGGCCCTCCTGCTCGAAATAGTGCGCGAGCGCGCTCACGGCGCGTGTGCAGCGGGGTCAGACCGGCACCAGAATGACCGCGTTCACCTGGTCGACCTTCATCATGCCGGCGACATGGCGGGCACCGGATTCCATCTGCCGCGGGTCGGTCGCACCCATGAAGGCATAGTGGTAGTCGGCGACGGACGCGATCACGCCTTCGGCCGCCAGTTCCTTCAGCCGATCGAGGGGAAAGGCGATGTTGAGGTCCTGCTGGAAGCCGCTGCGGTCGAAATTGACCGAGATATGGCTCATCACCAGGTCGTTGGCGCCGATGTCGCCGGGGATCACCCGGTAGTCGGCCGAGTTCTCGGCGAAGGGCGCGTCGCCGCGGCGCTGCAACCCGGCGGTCGAGACGATGGCGACCCGGCAGCGGGCGAGATCCGGAGGGGTCACCCAGGCGGTGGTAGGGAACTCCGGCAGCGGCAGGCCCAGCAGGTACTCCCGCTCGAAATCCGGCAGTCGTTCGAGCCGTGCCATCGCTCGCCTCTGATTCGGCGGGCACCACTCGGCCCGCTTGCTCGGGGAAGTATGTGTTGGCAATCGCTGTCGTCAACCGTGACCGACCCCATGGTGCCGACCACCGGCCGCCGGGTGGTCGCCTTGACCCCTCCGGCGCAGGCGGCGTAGGTTGGCAGCAACCCCATGTCCACTGGTCGCGATCGCTCTCCTGCGTCCGGACGGTCGCCGGCGGCTGCGATCCCAGCGGTCGAGCGGCTGCTGCGCGACCGATTGGTCAAGTCGCTGCTGGCGCGGCATGGCCGCGCCGAGACGCTGGTGGTGCTCCGTGCGACGCTCGCCGACTGCCGGGCGGCGCTGGTCGCGGGGCGTCTCGATCGGGCCTGGGACGTGGCGACCATCGCCGACCGCGCCCGGGTGCGACTGGAGACGCGGGCGGCGCCACCGCTGCGGGCGGTGTTCAACCTGACCGGGACGGTGCTGCACACCAATCTCGGGCGCGCGCCGCTGGCGCCCGAGGCGGTCGCGGCCATGGCCGCGGCGGCCGGCGCGGTCAATCTCGAATACGATCTCGCCGCCGGTGAGCGGGGCGAGCGCGACGACCATCTGGAGCCGCTGCTGACCGAGTTGACCGGGGCCGAAGCGGCGACCGCCGTCAACAACAACGCCGCCGCGCTGCTGCTGATCCTGAACACCCTGGCGCTCAGGCGCGAGGTGCCGGTCAGCCGTGGCGAGCTGATCGAGATCGGCGGGGCCTTTCGCCTGCCCGAGATCATGGCGCGCGCCGGCTGTCGGCTGGTCGAAGTCGGCACCACCAACCGCACCCATGCGCGCGATTTCGAACAGGCGATCGGGCCGCGCACGGCACTCCTGCTCAAGGTCCACACCAGCAACTACCAGGTGCAGGGGTTCACCGCGAGCGTGCCCGAGCAGGCCCTGGCGGAGATCGCCCATGGCCACGGGCTGCCCGTGGTGGTCGATCTGGGCTCCGGTTCCCTGTTGGACATGGCGCCGTTCGGCCTGCCCCGCGAACCGACGGTGCGCGCGACCCTGGCGCACGGCGCCGACCTGGTCTCGTTCAGCGGCGACAAGCTGTTGGGCGCGCCCCAGGCCGGACTGATCGTCGGCCGCCGCGACCTGATCCGGCGCATCCAGCGCAATCCTCTGAAACGGGCGCTGCGCCTGGACAAGGTGACGATCGCGGCGCTGGCCGCCACGCTCCAACTCTACCGCGATCCCGACCGGCTGGCCGAGCGGCTGCCGACGCTCCGCCTGCTGACCCGATCGCCGCGCGAACTAAAGGCGCTCGCCCAGCGCCTGGCGCCGGCCTTGAGGCTGCGGCTGGGAGAACTCGCGGCGGTCGCCATCGAACCCTGTCTCAGCCAGGTCGGCAGCGGCTCGCTGCCGATCGAGCGCCTGGCGAGCGTGGCCCTGGTGCTGCGACCAGGCGGGACGAAGCGGGACGCGCGGCGAAGGGTGGAATCGCTGGCACATGCGTTCCGCGCGCTGCCCCGTCCCGTGGTCGGCCGCATCAAGGACGGCGCACTGGTGCTCGATTTGCGCTGTCTGACGGAGGAAGACGCCTTTCTCGCCGAGATCGCGGACCTGGAGACGGGCACGCTGGCATGATCGTCGCCACCGCCGGCCACATCGACCACGGCAAGACGCTGTTGGTGAAGGCCCTGACCGGGGTCGATGCGGACCGCCTGCCCGAGGAGAAGCGGCGCGGGATGACCATCGACCTCGGCTTTGCCTATCTGCCGACCGCGTCGGGCGGCGTGATCGGCTTCGTCGACGTGCCTGGCCACGAGCGCTTCCTGCGCAACATGCTGGCCGGCGTGACGGGAGTGGATGCGGCGCTGCTCGTGGTCGCCGCCGATGACGGCCCGATGCCACAGACCCACGAGCACCTCGCGATTCTCGATCTGCTCGGCATTGCGACCGGCGCGGTGGCCCTGACCAAGATCGATAGAGTCGAGGCGCCGCGCCGCGCCGCGGCCGAGGAAGAGGTCCGCGCTGCCCTGAAGGGCACGCTGCTGGCGGCTGCGCCGCTCTTCCCGGTCTCGGCGCTGACCGGGGAGGGACTGCCGGCGGTGCGCGGCTGGCTCGAGGCGGCGGCAGTCGGGATCCCGGCGCGCGACGCCGAAGGCGGATTTCGCTTGGCGATCGACCGTGCCTTCGTCCTTCCGGGTCCCGGTCTTGTCGTCACGGGAACCGTTGCCTCGGGGCGCGTTGCCGCCGGCGATCGACTGGTGTTGAGCCCCCCCGGGCTGGGGGCGCGCGTGCGCGGGCTCCGGGCCCAGGACCGCGTGGTGCGGGAAGCGCGGGCCGGCGACCGGGCCGCCCTCAACATCGTCGGCCCGGAAATCTCCCGCGCCATGGTCACGCGCGGCCAGTGGCTGGTCGCGCCCGACCTGCATGCGCCGACGGCCCGGCTCGACGTGCGCCTGCGCCTTCTCTCCGGGCTGGACCGGGGGCTGCGGTCGGGCGCCCGGGTTCACCTGCACGTCGGTGCGGCGGGAACGGTGGCGCGGGCGATCCCGCTGGGCATGCGCGACCTGGCGCCGGGCGAAGCGGGGTTCGTGCAGCTGCTGACGGCGGCGCCGATCGGCGCGCTGGCCGGCGATCGCTTGGTACTCCGCGACGAGGAGGCGCGGACCACCATTGGCGGCGGCGTCGTGGTCGATCCCTGGCCCCCGGCACGGGGGCGGTCCCGGCCTGAGCGCCTCGCATGGCTGGGTGCCGATGCGTTGCCCGAATTGGGAGGGGCGCTCGGCGCCCTCGTGGCTTTGGCGCCAGGTGGGGTCGCCCTTGCGCCCTTCGCCCGGCGCCGCAACCTTCCCATGGCGCGGGTTGCCGCGCTCGCCCGTGACGTCGGCGCGGTCTGCGTCGGCGAAGGTGCGTTCGGGTTTGCAGCGGCGCTTTGGGAGCAAGTCTTGGCGACGGTTCTGGCGGCGCTGCGGCGGGCAGCGAATGCCGCACCGGCCCGCGGCGCATTCGGCCTGGAAGAGCTCGGCCGCGCGCTCGGGCGCCGGCTGGCAACCGAAGTCCTCGCATCCGCGGTCGCGGCATTGGTCGCGGATGGTCGGGTGGAGCGGACGCCAAGCGGCCTCCGCCTGCCGGGGCAGCGCGCCCAGATGGCGGCGGCCGACCAGGCGCTCTGGCAGCGGATCGAGCCGCTCCTGGGTGAGGCGCGGCCACCGGCGACCGCGAGCCTGGCCGACCGCCTGGGCCTCGAGATCCGCGTCGTCGATGCCCTGCTGCGGCGCCTGATGGCGACGGGTGCGCTCGTTCGCATCAGCGATCGGCGTTACATTGCGCGGACGCGTCTCGCGTCTCTGGCGCGTCTCGCCGAGGACCTCACCGGAGCCGATGGATGGCTGCAGGTCGGTGCCTTCCGCGACGGATCGGAGCTCGGTCGCAACTTGGCCATCGAAGTGCTGGAATACTTCGACCGGGTCGGATTCACCCGGCGCGAGACGGCAGGGCGGCGCCTGCTGAAGCGGGCGGGGGATGCCTTGCCACAGCAGCGGGTTGCGGGATGAGGGAAGGGACACGTCCCCGGTGGGGCGGCCGGACTTCAAATCCGGGCGGGGGCCGAACCGGCTCCGGGTGGGTTCGACTCCCACTCCCTTCCGCCACCCAGCCGCCGCGCGCGGGATCGAGGAGGATGCGACCGTGAAGATCTCGCTGAGTGCCAGCGATGCGCTGCCGCTCGCCGAAGTCGCCGCCCTGGCACCCCGCGCCGAGGCACTCGGCTACCACGGTCTCTGGCGCGCCGAAGGCGTCGGCTGGGATGCCTTCACGGTCGCCGCGTTGTGGGCGGAACGGACCCGCCGGATCGGCCTCGCGACCGGCATCGTGTCGGCCCTCACGCGCCATCCCGGAGCGCTCGCGCGGGCCGCGATGACGGTTGCGGAACTGTCCGGCGGCCGCTTCCGGCTGGGCCTCGGTGTCGGCAACAACAAGGAGGTGCCGCAGCCGAGATCCCCGCTCGGCGAGATGGAGCGAGCGACCGCCGAGGTGCGCCGCCATTGCGCCGAACGCCTGGTGCCGGAGGCGACCGTCGCCGCACCGCCGATCTGGCTCGCCGCGCTCCGTCCGCGCATGGTCAAGCTGGCGCGGCGGGTGGCCGATGGAGTGCTGCTGACCTGGGTCACGCCGGAAGCCGTGCGCGAGGTGCGGTCAATCGTCGGACCCGGTTTCCCGATCGCCTGCACGGTGCGGGCCGACCTCGGCAGCCGCGCCGCGGTCGCCGCGGCCATGCAGGCCCACTACCCGACCTATGCCTGGCGCCCGGTCTACCAGCACCACTTGCGCCAGCAGGGGATCGATCCCGCGCGACCCGGCGACGACGACCTGCTACGGTTCGTGGTGCGTGGGCGGGACGATCTCGACCAGTGGCGCGAGGCCGGGGTGGACGAACTGGTGCTGCGGCCGCTGCCCGTCGGCGGCGCCTGGTGGCGGACCGTCGCGGAACTGTCGCCTGGGACTGCACCCGCCACGGCGTAGGGGTTCCGCCAGCGTTCCGGCACCCATGTTTCGACGGCCCGGCATTTGCGTTGGTTACTAGCTATCGCCAATGACACTGAATGATCCGGATCCTGCGCCCCTGGTTCTCGTTGTCGATGACGACGCGACGCAGCGCGTGATCGTCTCGGAGCATCTGCCCGGAGCCGGATTCCGCGTGGTCGAGGCGGCCGGCGGGGAAGCAGGCCTGGCGCAGGCGAGGCTCTTGCGGCCGGACCTCGTGATGCTCGACGTGATGATGCCAGGCATGGATGGCTTCGCGGTCTGCCGGGCTACCATGGTGCCCCTCCGGACCTGCTGCTAAGCTGCTTTCGCCATGGCGACCAAGATCCCGTTTCGCCGCGAGATGGAGTTCGAGTACGGCGTCGTGCGCCAAGTCAGCCCCATGGTGCGCCGCATCGTCGCGCGCAACCCGAGCCCGTTCACCTTCCACGGCACCAACACCTATCTGATCGGTCACGACCGCATCGCCATCGTCGATCCGGGTCCGGACCTGCGCGAGCACATCGACGCAATCCTGGGCGCGGTCGGGGACGACACGGTGACGCACCTGTTGATCACCCACACCCACCACGACCACTCGCCCGCGGCGGCGGCGGTGCAGCGGGTGGTGGGCGGGCGCACCTGCGGCTACGGGCCCCATGGCGGCGACCGCCCGACCGAGCACGACCCGGCGACCGAGGCGGCAGACTACGCGTTTCGTCCCGACATCAGCCTGCGCGACGGCGACGTGGTTCAGGGCAGGGGCGGCTGGACCGTGAACGCCTTCCACACTCCCGGCCATACCAGCAACCACATGAGCTACGGCCTGTTTGAGGAGCGGGCGCTCTTCTCCGGCGATCACGTCATGGGCTGGTCGACCTCGGTGGTCTCGCCGCCCGACGGGCACATGGGCGACTACATGCAGAGCCTGGGGCGGTGCCTGGCGCGGGACGATGCCCTCTACTGGCCCGGCCACGGTCCGCCGATTCCCGACCCGCGCCCTTTCGTGCAGGCCTTCATCGCCCACCGCGAGGAGCGCGAGGCGCAGATCATGGCCTGCCTAGAGGAAGGCGTTACAACCATCCCGGCGATCGTGGAGCGGCTCTACGCCGACGTGCCGCACGTGCTGCACCGGGCCGCCGGCCGCTCGGTTCGCGCCCACTTAGAGCGCATGGTCGCCGATGGGCGGGCCCTCATGGTCGACCTCCCGGGGCGCGAGCCGAACTTCCGCCGGCGCTGAGGGGGCAGGCCAATGGCGGGCGGCACCGGTCGTGGTAATCGGCGCCGGCCCGGTGGGCCTGGCAGCGGCGGTCGCGCTGCTGGACCGGGGCCTTTCGGCACTGGTCATCGAACGGGGTCCGGGTGCGGCCACCAACGTCCGTGAGTGGGGCCATGTACGCCTGTTTTCCACCTGGTCGATGTGCCTCTTTGCGCCGGCGGTGGCGCGCCTGGAGGAGTCCGGCTGGCGGTCTCCGGCGGTGGCGGACTTCCCGACCGGTACCGAACTGAGCGCCCGCTATCTGGTACCGCTCTGCCGCCTTCCCGAACTTCAGTCGCTACTCCGCGTCAACCTTCAAGTTATTTCAATAGAACAATTTTTCGATTCTTCTTCAGGTCGTTTCAAAGTCAAGGCCACGGCTCCCGACGGGACGGTCGAGACGATCTGCGCCGCGGCCGTGATCGACGCATCGGGCACCTGGCACCGGCCCAACGGTCTCAGGAGTCGCGGGGCGCCGGCCGCCGGCGAAGCCGGTCACCGGCGGCGCATCCGCTACGGCATTCCCGACGCGCTGGGCGCCGAACGCGACCGCTACGCAGGGCGCAGGGTCGCGGTGGTCGGTGCTGCATTCGGCCATGAATGCGCTGGCCTTGCTCGCCGCTGCGGCATCCGCGACCGCCCTGACCTGGATCGTCCGTGGCGGCACTGTGCGGGATCCCGCCACGCGGGATTTCTTGCCCGCGCGCGCCGCGCTCGAGGCCCGCGCGTCTGCCCTGGTCGCCGACGGGCGGGTCGCGCTCCTCACCGGCTTCCAGACTGCGGCCGTGGTCGGCGCTTCAGCAGGGGTCTCGCTCCTGGCCGAGGACGGGCGGCGGGCCGGGCCGTTCGACCAGATCGTGGTGACGACCGGCCAGCGTCCTGACCTGTCTCTGCTGAGCCGGTTGCCGTTGGATCTCGATGCCGAACTCGAGTGTCCCGCGGCGCTCGCGCCCCTGATCGATCCGCGCCGGCACACCTGCCGCACGGTCGCTCCGCACGGCGCGGCGGAACTCGCCCATGCGGCGGTCCCCGGGTTCTACCTCGCCGGCATGAAGAGCTATGGCCGCGCGCCGACCTTCCTGCTGGCGACCGGCTATGGCCAGGTGACGTCCGTGGCCGATGCCTTGGCGGCCGCCCGCGTCCGCGCTGGTTGAGACATGGCACACACGGCAGGCGAGGGCGCTTCTCTCCTGGTGATGACGGCCGCCAACGCGCTCTATGACGCGCTCGGATTTCGCCGTATCGCTCCCTATTATGCCAATCCCCACCCGGACGTTCTTTACAAGGAGCTCGAACTCGGTTGAGCGTGGTCATCCTCTATGTCACCTGCGCCAATGCGGAGCAGGCCGCCACCATCGGCCGTACCCTGGTCACGGAGCGTCTGGCCGCGTGCGCCAACGTGCTCGGCCAGACCCGGTCGTTCTACTGGTGGGAGGGGCAAGTGCAGGAGGACCGCGAGGCGGCGCTGATCTTAAAGACCCGGGCCGAGCAGGTGGACGCGGCGACGGCGCGCATCAAGGCGCTGCACAGCTACACGGTGCCGTGCGTGGTGGCGGTGCCGATCGCGGGCGGCAATCCCGACTTCCTGGCCTGGATTGCGCGCGAGACCAGTACCTAAAGATTTAACAATTATACCAATCAATTATCACACTTTACTCAAGGTTTGGTCGAGGTCATGGATAATGTCGTCCACCGACTCGATTCCAACCGAGAGCCGCACCACCTCGTCGCCGGCGCCGGAGGCGATCCGCTGTTCCTCGGTGAGCTGGCGATGGGTGGTCGAGGCCGGGTGCAGGATCAGGCTGCGGGTGTCGCCCAGGTTGGCGAGATGGGAGAACAGCTCGCAGCCCTCCACCAGTTTGACCCCGGCATCGAACCCGCCCTTGAGCCCGAACGAGAACAGACCCCCGGCCCCGCGCGGCAGGTACTTCTGCGCCAGAACATGGTAGCGGCTGGAGCGGAGCCCGGCATAGGACACCCAGGATACCTTGGGATGGCGCTCCAGGTACTCGGCCACGGCGAGCGCGTTGTCGGAGTGGCGCTGCATGCGCAGCGGCAACGTCTCCACCCCCTGGATCAGGAGAAAAGCGGTGAAGGGGGCGAGCGTCGGCCCGTAATCGCGCAGGCCCACCGCCCGCGCCTTCATGGTGAAGCCGAAATCGCCGAAGGTCTCGTGGAAGGTGAGGCCGTGATAGGCCGGCTCCGGCTTGGAGAGGGATGGGAACTTGTCGTTCTGCGACCAGTCGAAGCGCCCGGATTCCACGATTACCCCGCCCATGGCGCTGCCGTGGCCGCCGATGAACTTGGTGGCGGAGTGGATCACGATGTCGGCGCCCCACTCGAACGGGCGGCAGAGATAGGGCGAGGCGAGCGTGTTGTCGACGATCAGCGGAATCCCGTGCCGCTTGGCGATCGCCGCCACCGGCTCCAGATCGACCACGATGCCGCCGGGGTTGGCCAGGTTCTCGACGAACAGCGCCTTGGTACGCGGCGTGATCGCGTGCTCGAAGTTGGCGGGCTCGTGCGGATCGACGAAATGGCAGGTCCAGCCGAGCTTCTTGAAGCTGTGCCCGAACTGGGTGATCGAGCCGCCATAGAGATTGCGCGAGGCGACGAATTCATCGCCCGCCTCGAGCAGCGTGACGAAGGCGAGAAACTGGGCAGAGTGGCCCGAGGCGGTGGCGACGGCGGCCCGCCCGCCCTCCAGATTGGCGATCCGCTCCTCGAACACGGAAACGGTCGGGTTGGTCAGGCGCGAATAGATGTAGCCGAAGGTCTGCAGATTGAAGAGCGAGGCGGCGTGATCGACGCTGTCGAACACGAACGCGGTCGACTGATAGATGGGCGTGATGCGCGCGCCCGTGTATGGGTCGGGCTGGGCGCCGGCGTGGATGGCGCGGGTCTCGAACCCGGATTCGCGCGGCTTTTGGTTCGTCATCAGACCAATTTCTTCTTGGCCGAGATGATGCCCGAGTTCACCCCCGCCCAGCCCAGCTCGCCCGAGAGCCGGCCGTACTCGATCTTGGGACAGCGGTTCATCACCACCTTCAGACCGGCGGCCTCGGCCCGGGCGGCGGCCGCGTCGTTGCGCACGCCAAGCTGCATCCAGATCACCTTGAAGCCCGTGTCGGGGGCAAGCGCGGTCGCCTCGTCGACGATCGCCGCGGCGGCCGCGGAATTGCGGAAGATGTCTACCATATCGACCGGGCGCGGCACGTCGGCCAAGCGGGCATAGACCGGCTCACCCAGGATCTCCTTGCCGGCCGCGACCGGGTTGACCGGTATCACCCGGTAGCCCTTGGCCTGCAGGTACTTCATGACGAAGAAGCTGGGCCGGTTCCAGTTCGGGCTGGCGCCGACCATGGCGATCACCCGGCAGTCGCGGAGGATCTCGCGCAGATAGGCGTCCGAATAGTAATCGTGGCCCATGTCAGCGTCCGGACCAGATGGGCGTGCGTTTTTCGAGCAGCGCCCGGACACCCTCGTCGGCATCCTCGGTCATCATGTTCTCGGCCATCACGCGGCAGGCGAAGTCATAGGCCGCGCCCAGGTCCATGCCCGCCTGCCGGTGAAAGGCGGGCTTGCCCATGGCGATCGCGGTCGGCGACTTGGCCGCGATCTGCCGGGCCAGCGCCAGCGTCGCCGCATCGAGGTCGGCCGCGGGCACCACGCGGTTGACCAGGCCGAGAGACTTCGCGGTGGCGGCATCGATCGAATCCCCGGTCAGCAGCATCTCCATCGCCGCCTTGCGCCCGATCGCCCTGCCGAGGGCGACCATGGGGGTCGAGCAGAAGAGCCCGATGTTCACCCCCGGCACGGCGAACCGCGCTGCCTCGGCCGCCACCACCAGATCGCAGGTCGCCACCAGTTGGCAGCCCCCCGCGGTGGCGAGGCCGGCGACGCTCGCGATCACCGGCTTTGGCAGACTGGTAATGGTCTGCATCAGCCGAGCGGTCGCGGCGAAGACCGCCTGGTGTACGGCCACGGTGTCGTTGGCGCGGGTTTCTTTCAGGTCGTGGCCCGAGCAGAAAACCCCGCCGTTGCCGGCGAGGATCACCACCCGCACGCGGTCGTCGGTGGCGACCGAGTCGAGTGTTCGCTGGAGCTCGGCGACCAGGGCATCGGAAAGCGCGTTGCGGGCGCGCGGGCGGTTGAGGGTCAGGGTCAGCACCGGCCCGTCCGCGCGGCGCAGCAGGATCGGCTCGGCATCGCCGGAAGCAGGTTTCGCGGCAGCGGTCATGGCACGGGATTCCTGGTGGAGACCAACCCAAGTATATCGAATGCCCCGGTGCCGGCCCAGCGCCCGCGCGCGTGGACAAGGTCGCGGCGACCCTGCGAGTGGATTGACACCATCAGTTGATTCATTCGTAGGTACCCCCCACCCTGACCATCCTCCGCAAGGGGGGAGGGGAAAAATTGCACTGCGTCCTTAACCTACTCCCTCCGCCCTTGCGGGGGAGGGATGGAGAGGGGGGTGACGGCGCACGGGTATCGAGCGTTTCGGTCAATCCACTTGGATCGGGCGGAGCAGAAGGGAACTAGCGATGGCTGCAACCATGATCGAGACCTTCGAGCGATTCGCCCGCCAGCACCTGCCGGTCTTCGACTCGCTCGGCATCCGCGTCGAACCGTTGTCGCCGAACTTGGTGCGTATGCGCCTGCCCTTCAACGCCGCCTCGCTGCGCCCGGGCGGCACCATCGCCGGGCCGACCATGATGGCGCTTGCCGATGTCGCCTTCTACGGCCTGCTCCTGACGCGCGATCCCGGCGCCACGGAGGCAGTCACTACCAGCATGACTATCAATTTCCTGCGCCGGCCCGAGCCGGCCGACCTGATCGCCGAGGCCACCCTGTTGAAGCATGGCCGCCGGCTCGCGGTGGGCGAGGTGCGGATCGCGGCCGAGGGGATCACGGAACCACTGGCCCATGTGGTCTGCACCTATGCCTTGCCGCCGTCGCCGCTACGGGCGCGCACGGACGCAGAGGTATCCTGATACCGTATTATTAAGTGCGTGAAGAATATGGATTTTTCGGCGTTGACTGCGGGCGCTCCTGTGGCATACTCCGCCACCTTTCGCGCCGCCCTTCGCGCTCTGGCACGAGGACGTTCCCCATGAAGACCTATTCCGCTCGCCCGTCCGACGTGACGCGCAAGTGGTGCCTGATCGACGCCGAGGGCCTAGTGCTGGGCCGGCTCGCCGTGGTGATCGCCAACCGCCTGCGCGGCAAGCACAAGACGACCTTCACGCCACACATCGACACCGGCGACAACGTGATCGTGGTGAACGCGGAGAAGGTGGCGCTCACCGGGCGCAAGCTGGCCGACAAGATCTATTACCGCCATACCGGCTATCCGGGCGGCATCAAGGAGCAGCGCGCCGGGCAGATTCTCGCCGGGCGGTTTCCTGAGCGGGTGATCGTCAAGGCGGTGCAGCGCATGCTGAAGACCGGGCCGCTCGCCCGCGACCAGATGCGCAAGCTGCACATCTACAAAGGGGCGGCCCACCCGCACGCCGCGCAGCAGCCGGAAGTGCTGGACGTCGCCGCAATGAACCGCAAGAACTCGAGGAAGGCGTAACCATGGCGCAGACGCCGCAGACGCTCTCGAACCTGAAGGACCTCCGGGCCGCGGTGGAGCCGCCGGCGGCCCCACGTGAGGCGCCGGAAAAGCCCAAGCGCGATGCGCTGGGGCGCGTCTACGCCACGGGCAAGCGCAAGAACGCGATCGCCCGCGTCTGGCTGAAGCTCGGCAAGGGCAAGGTCACGGTCAACGGTCGCGACCAGGAGGTCTACTTCGCGCGGCCGGTGCTGCGCATGGTGATCAATCAGCCGTTCGTCGTGACCAACCGGGTCGGCCAGTTCGACGTGGTCTGCACCGCCACCGGCGGCGGCCTGTCGGGTCAGGCGGGCGCGCTGCGTCATGGCATCTCGAAGGCCCTCGATCTCTACGAGCCCGGCCTGCGCAAGGCGCTCAAGATCCACGGGTTCCTGACCCGCGACAGCCGCGTGGTCGAGCGCAAGAAGTACGGCCGCGCCAAGGCCCGCCGTAGTTTCCAGTTCTCCAAGCGTTAACTGGCTCCAAGCGCTGACGACCGCGCGCCGAAACCAACGGGGCCGCACCTTCGGGTGCGGCCCCGCCGTTTTTCGGTCGCAGCCGGTGGCTACTCGGCGGCCATCGCCCGGCGTTCCCTCTTTTCCTTCTTGAGCAGCTTCGCCACGTCGCTCTCCACGGCGGTGCCCTTGAAGAAGTCGGGGTTCATGCTGGCGTGCAGCATGACCGGGTTGATGTAGGTGAAGTCGCGCAGCTCCGCCTCGGTCATCAGCCCCGCCTGGACCGCCTCGTACGCCTCGCCCAGGACCTCG